>JALDYR010000004.1:0-158428 GCA_032153715.1 Candidatus Saccharimonadota bacterium
TCGCTAAGGAACTCGGCAATACAGCGACCGTAACTTCGGGATAAGGTCTGCCCCCACATCTTTGGATGTGAGCCGTGTTCAATAAGCAAGGTGGTTAAATAAACGTTGTGATAGGCGTTACAAAACCTATCACAATATGTGAGTACGCATCGTTTCAGTAATGAATCGGTGTGATCAAATCCTTTTTTTAAACCATTTAGATTTTTTCTGAGACAACAAATCATGATTGATTATGCTTTTTGAGCACGACCTCTCGCATTTTAAGATGTGGGGGCCGCAGCAAAAGAGCCCACGGAACTGTTTACCAAAAACACAGGTCTCTGCTAATTCGAAAGAAGATGTATAGGGGCTGACTCCTGCCCGGTGCCGGAAGGTTAAGGGGAGTGCTTCACGGTGCGAACTGAAGCCCCGGTGAACGGCGGCGGTAACTATAACCGTCCTAAGGTAGCGAAATTCCTTGTCAGGTAAGTTCTGACCCGCACGAATGGAGTAATCATGTGGGCACTGTCTCAGCGAAGGCCTCGGTGAAAGTGCATTGGCGGTAAAGATGCCGTCTGTCCGTACCAGGACGAGAAGACCCCATGGAGCTTTACTACAGCTTTACATTGATCCGGGTTACAACATGTGTAGCATAGGTGGGAGCCTTTGAAGCAGATACGCCAGTATTTGTGGAGGCACAGGTGAAATACCACCCTTGTTGTGATCTTGATCTCACCGTTACCGTTATCCGGTAATGGGACCGTGTATGGTGGGTAGTTTAACTGGGGCGGTTGCCTCCTAAAGAGTAGCGGAGGCGTTCAAAGGTTGGCTAACTTCGGATGGAAATCGAAGTGATAGTGTATGCGCATAAGCCAGCTTGACTGTGAGGAGTACATTCCAAGCAGAGACGAAAGTCGGAGCAAGTGATCCGCTGTACGTACATTTATGTACATGAACGTGGGATCGACAGCGCAAACGGATAAAAGTTACCCTGGGGATAACAGGCTTATAGCGCCCAATAGTTCACATAGACGGCGCTGTTTGGCACCTCGATGTCGGCTCATCACATCCTGGAGGGGGAGCACCTTCCAAGGGTTCGGCTGTTCGCCGATTAAAGTGGTACGCGAGCTGGGTTCAGAACGTCGTGAGACAGTTCGGTTTATATCCGGTACGGACGTTAGGAAATTTGAGAAGATCTACCCCTAGTACGAGAGGACCGGGGCGGACGAACCTCTGGTGTATCGATTGTGGCCACCTGCTGCATTGTCGAGTAGCTATGTTCGGAATAGATAAGCGCTGAAAGCATATTAAGCGCGAAACTAACTTCAAGATAAGATTTCCCTATGAGGACACAGAAAGACTATCTGTTTGATAGGCGCAAGGTGGAAGTATGGCAACATATGGAGCTAAAGCGTACTAATAGTCCCATCGCCTTTTTATGTCCTTGTCACCGCGCGTTAATGCTTGCATTAACAGGGGTGATGAGGTAGACTTAACTAGTAATTGGTGAATACCACCAACGTCAGTTTTTAAATAAACTTACATCCAACTACCGTGCATTTGTCTAAGGACATCGAAGCAAGGTTTTGACCCACTGATCTCTATATATCAGCACCAAGTGTCGAAAACCTTACTTCGGTGCCCATGGCGCTGGGGAAATACCTGTTCTCATTCCGAACACAGAAGTCAAGCTCAGCAGCGGCGATTATACTGCCACAAGTGGGAAACTAGCACGGTGCCGAATTATAAAAAGACCATCCGAACAGGATGGTCTTTTTCTCTTTTCCGGGCACGACGAAAAGCTACCCCGACTTCCGAATAGGAAGTCCTTTTTCTTTGGCTTAAAACCGTAAGCAGTTCAGTGTATACTAGAGAGACGATGTGTAAAATTTGTTCAATTGCGTATTCAGCGACTGGTGTAGGACTGTCACTTTCTACTGGTATTATTCCCGTTGCACAACTTGCTTCAACAACAACAACGAAAACGCAGTTTGAACAGATTGCTGAACTGAATTCTATGCCGACAGCAGTTAACGCCTTAAAGTTACCAGTTGTGAAGGAGCCGGGGTGGCTAACTGAGCAGCGGGCGGTTGAAGCGGCCGCTGCTCAAGCTGCGACGACACAAAAAGCTAGTAAGCGTGTTGTAACGTATGACGTAACTACAAAGGGTGTAGTGGCTGCGAGCCTCGCTGAATTCAAACAACAGGCTAATGCGACGCTCAATGATGCGCGAGGTTGGGCGCGCATGGGAGTGTCGTTCCAACAGGTGGCAAGCGGTGGGCAGTTTACGCTAGTGCTGAGCGAGGCGAGTCAGGTGCCGAGCTTTTCGCCAGGTGGCTGCGATGCGCAGTACAGCTGTCGGGCGGGTCGGTATGTGATTATTAACCAAGATCGCTGGGTTGGTGCGACGCCGTCATGGAATAGCGCCGGCGGGACAATGCGTGATTACCGGCATATGGTCGTTAATCACGAAACAGGTCATTGGCTTGGTCATGGACACGAGCAATGTTCAGCGACAGGTCAGCCAGCGGCAGTGATGCAGCAACAATCAATTAGCTTGCAGGGCTGTACGTTTAATCCATGGCCAACGGCGAGTGAGCTCTGGTCTACGCAATTAGGGATTACACTATGAAACAGCTAAAGACTCTGCCTCGTTTACATAAACTTAATCAGCCTTCCTCAAAGAGGCGCTGGCTGATTATTGGCGGCATAGGACTGCTTGTTGTTGCACTAATTGCTGCATATATCATCTTGAGTCAGCGCTATTGGGGTGGCTACCAGGCTGACGCCTCAGCGCGCGTCGATACGATTAAAGGTGCGGTTGACGCAGCTCTTAAGATGACGGGGGGTTCTGAGGCTGAGCGAGAAAAGAAACTGGCTGCGTTTGAGTCGGTTGGTGCGACACTGGGTGACACGACGATTTGCGATGTACCGATGATGTATCAATGGCAGGGGTTGCTTGACCAGCCGAAGTCGCTGACGCAAGCCTGTCGGCTGCAACAAGAGAAGCTCGCTGCGTTTCAATCACAGCTGCACGTGATGACGACACACCTGCGCGGCGAGGTGGAGCTAGCGAAGCTCCTTGCTACTCTTCCATCAGCCGATGAAGTGGACGACGTGAAGTGGGGTGAAATACACAAGCAGTGGCAGTCGGCTATGGCTGCAGTCGCCGCCGCAAAAGTCCCAGAAAGTCTCACGCCGGTGAAACAACTCGCTCAACAGAAGCTAGAGGCGGTCACTAAGTCGTGGCAGGCGCTCCTTGAGGCACATGAAGCTAAGGATCGAGCAAAATACGAGGCTGCCCTGGCTGAGTTGACGACGGCGTATGGGGCGCTCGGCGAGATATCGACGCTGAGTGAGGCAAGTCTGGCGGGACTGACAAAGCAGCTTAGTGCGAGCTATAACAGTGCGTTTATAACTAAACTGTCATCGTAAAAGAGGAGGCGCATGCGACTGAAGCAAACATACAATTCGATCATTCAAATGCTGCACCGGCTTCCAAAGCGTTATACCGCAATCGCTGCTGGTGTGATGGGTGTGCTCCTAATTGCAGTTGCATTATGGCCACGAACAGTTGAATTTTCATACGGGCAGCAGACCTGTTTTCGTCAGCCAATGTTGGCGCCGGGAGCGATCAAGAGCGTTGGGTCGAAAGCGTTCACATTAACACCTGAGGCAAAGAAAATTGGCCCTGTTTCACTTGCGGCGGCTCGCGTGTGCGCTACGGCGCTGGCGGCGCCCACGGCAGGCGATCATCGGGTGCTCCTGTCGCTGTTTGGACTGCCAATCGGCAAGGTTATTACTGTGCGGGTTGTTGCTCACCCGACTGCTTCTGTGGCGGTGCTCGACAAACCGCTGCCAGTCTCCAAGCCGCTCGAGCTTCCGTTGAGTGCGACTGACGCAGTATTTCGTTATCGGTTGGGAGTTGGCGATAAAACGCAGCAGTGCACGACAGGTGAACAAAAAATTAGGTGTGATATCACCAAATTGAGTCTTGAGCAGGGTAAGAAGTATCAGTTAAGTATTGCTCGCTATTTTGGTGACCAAAAAGTAGCAACGATTGCCCAAAAGGAAGTTGAGACATTGTCGGCAGTCGCCGTGACAGACCTTTCAGTCAAACGGGATGAAACGGTTTTTACTAAGCCTCGAACGCTTGATGCTACTTTAGACAAAGAAGTAATGAACGCTGCGGCAACATTAGTGAAGATTGAGGGTGACAAGAAAGAGGCGCTACCAGTTGAGGTGACGCCCGAGGGAAAGCTACTGCATCTTTCATGGGGTGAAGATTTAGTGCGCCAGGCGACATACGAATTAACGATTAGTCAGGTGGAAGCAAAAGACGGCAGCTCGCTAACTGAACCTTACATTTTGCCATTTAAGACCTCGGGCGGCCCGAAAGTAAAAAGTGTGAGCGCAAATAAGACCGGGGTGGCGCTGGGATCAACCGTCGTTGTTACGTTCGACCAGCCACTGTCGGACAAGCAAGATATTGCCAAAGTAGTCACAACGAGTGGCGGTGCGACGCTTACGAAGCGACAGGGCAATCAAGTGTTTGTGGCGCTCGCAGGCGTGCCGCGATGTGGAGACTTCTCGATCAAGATAACCGACGAGTTGCAGAGTAATTTTGATGTTCAGGGTGGCACGGCGTGGAACTTTGCTGGTCGGACTATATGTCACACGATCCAAACAATTGGCTACTCGGCTAAAGGCCGTGCAATCAATGCGTACCTATTTGGCAGCGGGCCGATTGCAGTGGTGTATACAGGTGCGATTCACGGCAGTGAACTAAGTACACGTTCGCTGATGCTGCGTTGGATTGACGAGCTTGAGGTGAATGCGCGTAGCATTCCTGCAGATAAAACCGTCGTGGTGGTGCCGATGATTAATCCAGATGGCGTGGCAGCTGGCTCACGTGTGAACGCTCGTAACGTTGATTTAAACCGTAACTTTGGTACGAGTGACTGGACGAAGGACATCACGACCGTCTCAAATGCACCGTTTGCTGGCGGTGGTGGCGAGTCGCCATTGTCCGAGCCGGAATCTCAGGCGATTGCTGGGCTAGTCGGTCGCATGCGCCCGCAGCTTGTTCTTTCATACCACAGTATTGGCGGATTATTGCAGGCAAACCAGGCGGGTCAATCAAATATCCGAGCTCAACAGTACGCGTCCATGAGTGGCTACAGTAATCAGACGGGTTCCAGTACTACTTTTGAATATGCGATTACGGGGACAGCTGATGACTATTACGCTCAACAATATGGAGTTGGCAGTATTGTCATTGAGTTAGGTAGCCATTCGTATCATCAGTTTGAACGCAATCAAAAGGCGATGTGGGCAATGTTAAAATAGGCTAGCAACAAGGCTACTTGGTACCTGGGATTTACTAGTTCGACCTCAGCGCCGTCTTGACTACTTAGGTATTAAAAAAAAACGACCGCTCTCGCAGAGACGGTCGTTTTTATTTTCGTTTGGAACTTATTTGTTTTTGATAAGTCCAAACAGGTGCCGTTGATTCGCTTTTAGATCACGCAATTGATCTACGTCGTTTGGACAAACGAACTGTATTTATAATATAGCACGACAAGCATATATGCAAACATTTATTCACAATAAAAAAGTACTTATGTAAATGTTGACAAAAAGCCTATGCTATGCTATTATGAATTCATACACATAGCATATGTGAGGTAAACGGAGGGTCCGACTACTGTAATTGGTAGCAGGACCTTTTATTTTATAGAGGAGACCAGAGATGGCAGGAACTAAAGCAGGTGGCCAAAAGGCTGCAGCAACAAACAAAGCAAAGCATGGCTCAGACTTCTACGCGAAGATTGGTGCAAAGGGTGGAAAGCTAGGTAAAACTGGTGGTTTTGCCGCAAATCCAGAACTCGCACGTATTGCTGGCGCTAAAGGTGGCCGTATTAGCCGCCGCACAAAGAAGGCAACAACTCAGCAGGCTGAATAGTCTGTCATACTGACAACTAAAAATACCCGGAATGTCCGGGTATTTTTAGTTGGCGAGTCCGTAGCGACGTAGCTGGCAGTTGCGCGCTTCGTTCACTTTCCATTCGTGGCCACAGCCAACGCACTGATATGACTGAGGTGCGGTTTGCAGGCCAGTCGTGTGACACTTAGGGCAGGTGCTACGGGTGTGGAGCCAATCGCGGTAGGTGTCGAGATTAGCCTGAATAAGCTCGTCGTTGATCGGCACGTTAAACTGCACACTCAAAGTGTTACTGGCATAAGACCAGGCATCGCGTTCGATTTTAATTAGGTCAATGTCGCGGTGGTATTCTTGGTGATTGAGCAGGGCATGGCCGAGCTCATGTAGCAGGAAAGCCGCGCCATCAGGGGCTGATTCGTCAAAATAAAGTGTTTGTGTCGACGGCGACCAGCGAAAGCTATCGCTCGGCTCAAAGGTGAGCGTGGGATGGGTGCGTTTAAGCTGCGTCAGAAGCGAATGTATCGAGGGCATGATAGTAGCAACCGTAAATAACAGCTTGTTCTGGGTGTTGGGCCTGCTTAAATTCTGGGCATGGAATGTGCGGTGGAAGTTTTTCACGCAGAATACGTTCCAGCTGTGGTGCGTATTGGTCAAAATAAGTGCCAATGCTGCCGCCAAGGATAATGACGTCAGGTTGAATGATCGGGACAACTGCGAGGAAGCCGCGGCTAATGCGATCAGCGATCTGACCCCAGATTTTCTTGCTATGAATATCCCGTGCAAACATGCCGTAGGTGTCGTAAATAGCTTGGCCGCTGGCAAAGCTTTCCCATTTACGAACAAGACCGTCATATTCAACTAACGCATGGCCGCCTTCACTGTGACGAAGGCCGGGGTCGATCTTGCTATTGGTGATGACTCCGGTGCCAATGCCAGTACTAATCGTGACGTAGAGTGACGACTCTGGTGTTGGAGATAGGACGCGTGTTTCAGCTAAGCCGGCAAGATTAGCATCGTTTTCAACGATAATCGGAACATCGCCAAGAACGCCATGAAGAGCTTTGACGACATTGAAGTTGCTCCATTTTAGATTCTCACACCAGATGGCAGTGTCGCCTTTGATAATGCCTGGCAAGGCGACCACGATCGCCTCAACCTGCTGTGTACCGTATAATTTTTTGAGTGTGGCGCGAAGTTCTGTGACGTACTCATCTTGATTTTTTGGTGTTGGAAATTTAACCTGTTCACCAACGATCCCGTCTTCTGAAAATCCCGCTACAAGCGTCTTTGTCCCACCAGTGTCGACTGCTACTAACATGACTATAGTGTAGCACAGCTGAAGCGGGGTTGTGTTTTTGCCAAAAAACCTGTATAGTAAAGAAAATTACTTATAGAGGTGACAGTATGCAGTATGGCAGACGGACAAATCAGGGTGGTTCGGTGGCGTTGTTTGCTATTGTCGCGATTCTTTTAAGTGCGGCAGTAGTTGGCGGCGTGTATCTTGTTCAAAAACGGGGCTATCAAGTGCGGAGCAGTCAGCCAATTATGGAAACGGCAACTCAGCCACAGCCATCTGACGAGCAGCAGAAAGCTGACGAAGAGAAAAAACAACAAGAGCAGCAAAAGGCCGAGGCTGATAAACAGGCCGCTGAGCAAAAAGCTGCTGATGACAAGAAAAAGGCGGACGAGCAAAAGCGCGTCGAAGAAGAGAAAAAGAAAGCTGCCGCCGCGGAGCAGCAGCGCCAGCAACAGGCTCAAGCGAACAATCAAGCGCAGACTACCGTGCCACAAACGGGCATTTCACCTCAGGCGGCCGAGCACCTGCCAACAACTGGCCCTGAGGAAAATCTCATGCAAGTTGCGGCTGCTGGTATTATGCTCGCGATAGTTGTCGCTTATCTCAAATCATACCGACATCGTTTTGGCTCACTCCTCAAGTAACGCTTGACCACTAGAGTGGACATATATTTTCACTAGTGTTACAATGGTACCAATCTAGGAGTACTTTAATGTGCTCACGGAAATACAATTTAAGGAAGGAGTCTGAAAAGACTTATGGCAAATGCCGCAATAACAATGGATGACTTGCTCGCAAACAGCGACGCAACAGTCAAACAGCTAACAGCAGGAGAGGTAATTACAGGTACTGTACTTACTCTCAAGAAGCACGAGGTTCTTATTGATCTTGGTGCACAAGGGGTTGGATTCGTTCCACGCCGCGAGGTAGGTTTTTCTCGCGCCCTGAAAGAAGGTGATGAAGTCACGGCAAGTGTCGTTGACGCAGAGCTCGACAACGGTTACTCACTGCTTTCACTACGAAAAGCAGCAAAGGATCGCGGTTGGGAAGAAGTTGCCGCAAAACAAGAGAGCGGAGATATTATCGAAGTTTCTCCATATGATGCAAACCGTGGTGGTCTGCTTGTTGAATACGAAGGTGTTCGCGGCTTCCTCCCAGTGTCACAGCTTTCTGCTGAACACTACCCACGCGTTGGTTCAAGCGACAAGGATGAAATCCTGCAGCGTTTGAACGCACTCATTGGTCAGTCACTGAAGGTACGTATCCTTGACAGCGACCGCAAAGCAAACAAGCTGATCTTTAGCGAAAAAGAAGCGATTAAAGATGGTCTTGCAGAGCGATTTGAGAAGCTTGCAATTGGCGATAAGGTAAAGGGTGTCGTAACTGGCGTCGTTGACTTTGGTGTCTTTGTAAACGTCGAAGGAATCGAAGGTTTGGTTCACATCTCAGAAATTAGCTGGGAACGTGTTAACAGCCCAGGTGACTACGTGAAGGTTGGTGATACCATCGAAGCGAAAATCATCTCGATTGATAAAGATCGTCTTAGCCTTTCAATCAAGCAGTTGTCTCAGGATCCATGGCTTGATGAGGTTGAGCAGTTTAAGCCAGGTACTGACGTTGAAGGTACAGTGACGCGAATCACGCCATTTGGTGCCTTCGTGCAGATCAGCCCAGCGGTTGAAGCACTGGTTCACGTGAGCGAACTTGGTGAAGGTGACAACGTCGACCCTGAAAAGGTCTTTACGCTCAACGAGCGCAAGAGCTTTGTTGTGCTTGATGTTGACAAGGATAATCGTAAGATTTCCCTGAGCCTCGGCAAAAAGAAATAAAGTAAGTTACAAAACGACGTAACTTGTACGTTAATTGCCGCCGTCTTATGACGCGTTTCGGCAGGAAGGAGTTAAATAAGTCATGGCAGAGAAAGTAGTTGTTGTCTCGGACTCAATTACCGTCGGCGAACTGGCTGAAACGCTCAATTTGCCTGTTACGACGCTGATTGGTGAGCTGTTTAAGAATGGTATTGTTGCCACAATTAACCAGCGCATCGATTTTGAGACGGCGCAAATTATCGTAGAAGAGCTTGGCCTCGATGTTGAGATTCAGAAGAAAGAGTCAGTGGCGGCACCGGGTCGTCCTGTTCACGAATTGAGTGAGAACGCCGTTGATCGCCCGCCAATCGTCGCGGTGATGGGGCATGTTGACCACGGCAAGACGAGCTTGCTAGATGCGATTTTGGAAACAAAAGCGGTTGAGGGTGAAGCTGGTGGTATTACGCAGCACATTAGCGCGTACCAGACGGTTCGAAAAAACCGTTCAATCACTTTGCTTGATACACCTGGACACGAAGCCTTTGCGGCACTTCGCCAGCACGGCGCAACGTTGACAGACGTCGTGGTGATCGTGGTAGCAGCAGACGACGGCGTCAAGCCGCAGACAATTGAAGCGATTCGCTTTGCACAAAATGCCAACGCAAAGATTGTTGTTGCAATCAACAAGATTGATAAAGAAACCGCCAACCCGCAGCTCGTAAAGACGCAGCTTGCCACCGAACATAATTTGAACCCAGAAGAGTGGGGCGGTAGCACGGTGATGGTGGAAGTCAGCGCGAAAACTGGCCAAGGTATCGATAAGCTGCTTGATATGGTCCTGCTTGTTGCTGACCTCGAAGAGCTCAAGGCGGACGTTGACGTGCCAGCTGAGGGTCTCGTGATTGAATCACACATGGAAACTGGCAAGGGTTCAGTCGTAGGACTACTCGTCGAGCAGGGTGAGCTAAAGCCTGGTCATTTCTTAGTGGCAGGGACAGCTTATGGGAAGGTCCGTACGCTCCTTGATTTTAAGGGTAAGTCACTCAAATTAGCTGGTCCATCAACCCCAGTAACGGTGACTGGCTTTAAGGAATTGCCACAATTTGGCGATGTCTTTACGATCGTAAAGAGTGAAAAGCTCGCTCGCCAAGCAACTGAACAAGCGCGCATTGAGCGTGAGCGTGATGCGGCAAGTACGAACGTGACTGGTGCTGACCTCCTCAAGATGATGAATCAAAAGCACGAAAGCCAAGACCTTAACGTGATCGTGAAGGCGGACGTTCAGGGCTCACTAACTTCTGTCATGGATAGTTTGCGTCTGGTTGATACTGATGGCGAGATTACCCTTCGTATCATTGGATCAGGCGTTGGTAATATTTCCGAAAACGATATTCGCTTAGCGGCTGATGAGAATACAATCATCTATGGCTTTAACGTTGAATTGCCACCAGCAGTGAAGCGCCTTGCAATGCGTGATAAGGTGCAGGTGCGAATCTATAAAGTTATTTATGAACTCCTTGATGACGCGCGCCAGTCAATGGAATCAATGCTAGCGCCAGAAGTGGTTGAAAATGAAATCGGCAACCTGACAATTAAGGGTGTCTTCCGTACACTGAAGGACGAAGTGATTGCTGGCGGTGAAGTCACTGGTGGTAAAGCAGTGCCAAATGTCCTTGCTCGCGTTAGGCGTGGTGATCAGCAGATTGCTGAAGTGGAAGTCACAAAGGTTCAGCGTCAACAGCAAGAAGCAAAAGAAGTCTTCGAGGGTGAATTATGTGGCCTTAGCCTAAAGACGACGAAGAAATTGCTTATCGAAGAGGGTGATAAGATCGAGTTCTTCACCCGTGAATTAGTCAAGCGTACGCTAAGCTAGGAGCTGTTAAAAAACAAAAAACATAACCGTGCTATACTATAGATACTAGTACTAACGCGGCATTATAGGAGAAAAAATGTTTCAACTAGACGATAAATTCTTAGCCGATATCGGCCTTAACGACCTGCCCGACGATCAGAAACAAGCTTTTTTGCAGCATATTTACGATGAGCTTGAACTGCGCGTTGGCACGAAACTGTCTGATGGGTTGAGTGATGCTCAGCTGGAGCAGTTTGAGAAGATTATTGATCGCGACCAAGCGACAATTGATAGTTGGGTGGCGCAGTATGCCCCCGATTATCATAATGACGAGGCGTTTGCCCGTATCCAGCAGGCAACAAAACTTGATGTTAATGATCCAAGTTTGAAGGCAGAGTACGTGGCCACAAAGTGGCTAGAAGTTAATCGCCCTGATTACCGTCAGGTTGTCGCGCAAGTTCTCGATGAACTAAAGAAAGAGATTATCACCAATAAGGATGCAATCCTTGGTGGTGATCAAGCGGCGTAGCCGTTAGTGAATGATTGGGCGCTCATACGGCGTCCATTTGGCGCAATTAACTCATCAATCACAAGATAGTGACCATCGACACACTGCACCTCAAGCGGTGTGTTTTTGGTTGTGGCAACATGTGCGGCGGTAATTATGCATAGATGGCCGACAAGCAGTAGTTTACTTTTTGGAAAGGCGAGGTGAGCACGAATGCGTCGTTCAGCCTCGCTAGCTGTCAGGGCTGTTGGATCGAGGATACTCTCTGTTTTTTGAAGTAGGCTGCAATAAACGGCCTTTGTGTCATCTTGAGGTGTTGGTTTGCAGTCGCCAGATATAATGCGAGGCAAGGTCTCAAGGAGGAGCTCAGTACCCTCTTGGGCAAGTGTTACGTAGAGCTCTGGCTGTGTTTCGGTATGATCCAAGGGGTGTGTTGATTGCATGTAGACAGGACCGGCGTCCATAGCGCTGGAGAGTTGCATAATAGAGACGCCAGTTTGCGTATCGCCGTTTTTAATCGCCGACTCGATCGGTGAAGGGCCACGGTAGAGTGGCAGGAGTGATGGATGGACGTTAACGATGCCTGGGCTAAAGAGATCGATAATTGACTGCGGAATGATCTTACCGTAGCTTACGAGCACCCCGGCGGGATTGCTAAGTGCGCGGATATCGTCAGCGATGTCGCTTAGTTTTGTCGGCTGCCAGACGGGAATGTTGTGCTGCTCGGCAAGGACCTTAACGCTTGGCGGGGTGAGGCGCTGGCCGCGTCCCTTTTTGCTATCTGGTTTAGTAACGACTGCGGCAATAATATAGCCTGCGTCAATCAAGCCGGCAAGGGCAGTGAGGCTAAAATCCTCAGTCCCAAAGAATACTATTGTCTTTGATGTCGGTGTCATAGTCGAGAGGTTGTAGCTCGCCTTTCTCGTCGAGGGTGTAAAAAGCCTTTTTTTTGTCGCGGATGTGGTCAATGAAAACAATACCGTTTGTGTGATCAATTTCATGTTGAATGACGCGCGCGAGGAATCCTTCGGCTTTGAAGCGGACCTCGTTGCCTTCAAGGTCCATGGCTTTGATGCGGATTTTATTATAGCGAGGTACTTTGCCGTACACCTTGCTAACGCTCAGGCAGCCTTCGTAGTCCTCGATCAGTTGACCTTCATACTTCACGATTTCAGGGTTAATAAGGGGAGTGAAGTCACGAGCGTTTTTGTCATCAAAGTCGCTTCGAACAATGACGGCACGTTCGAGTTTGTCGACTTGAACAGCAGCAAGCGCGGCGCTAATCTCGTGGGGGCGTGAATCTTCCCAGTCTAAGGCGGCTGCGGTCATGTCGGCAATTAGTTGCTTGGTGTCGGTGGTGACAACGTGCACTTTGGCTGACTTTTCTCGCAAGTGCTCGTTAGGAAGTGTTATAATATCTTCTTTTTTCATTCACCTTAGTATACCAGGGGTAGCTACAGGAGGCTAGTGGGATCGAGTTCGAATTGCCAATGTTGGGCGGGGACGTGTTTGAGAATTGCAACAAGTTGACTGCGCTGCGGTGACTTCAGGACGAGTTGCCAGCGATATGTATCGCGTTGTCGCTCGTAGAATGCCGGCGTTGGTCCAAGGATTTGCACATCCTGGCCGGCTTTGGCACGAAGTTCTTTGGCAAGCGTGCGCGCATTGCGAACGGCAGCAGCTTCGCTTTTGTAAACACAGGTTAATTTGAGGAGATAGGTAAACGGCGGGAAGTGGCTTCGCTGTCGTTCGGTGAGTGTGGTCTGGTAGAAGTGAGTGTAGTTTTGCGCTAGACCATCAACGACAGCCGGGTGGGTTGGTTGGTAAGACTGAACGACGACATTTGTCGCGTGATGTGACCGGCCGACACGACCAATGACCTGTGCGAGGAGCTGGAAGGTGCGTTCACTTGATCCATAATCGGGAAGACTCAAGCCAGCGTCGGCTTGAATAACGCCAACCGTTCGTAGGTGGGGAAGGTCAAGACCCTTGGCGACGACCTGCGTGCCGATAATAAGATCAATGTCACCGTTGTATAGTTCTTTATATTTTTGCTCAACCGATTCGCCGGTTTCGCTATCGCCGTCAAAACGCATAATTGTTTTGTTCGGGAATAGTTTTCGTAGTTCAGACTCGATCAGTTTTGTGCCAATACCCTTATGGATGATGTTGGCGTGGCGGCACTCGGGACAGCTTGTTGGAACCTTGTCAATCAGTCCGCAGATATGACAGCGGAGCTCATGATTGTCTGCATGAAGTGTCAGAGGAACAAAGCAACGAGGACAAGTGGCCGACCAGCCGCAATTTTCGCAGAGTGTCGAGCTGGCACTGCCGCGACGGTTGTGAAAAATAAGCGCTTGCTTGCCCGAGGTAAATGTTTGTTCAAGTTGTTGAATTAATGTATCAGAAAGAAAGCGATGCTTTTTAAAGTGAGTTCGCTTAGTCATGTCGACGAGGGTGATGTCGGGTGCGACCGTGTTTTCGCGGGCGCGCCGATCCATGCGGATGACTGGTCGGTCTGATGCTTGGGCGACGTAGTAGTCGGTGATGAGTGGTGTTGCACTGCCGATAATTACCTTTGCTGCATTGGCGTGAGCGAGGATGCTTGCTGCTCGAAGCGCTGAGTAACGAGGTGATTGTTCTTGTTTGAAGCTTGGTTCGTGGGCTTCATCAATAACGACAAGCCCAACATTCTTGAGAGGAAGGAAGAGGGCTGAGCGCGGACCGATAGCGATTCGAGGTGAGGCGCTGGTGAGCGCTTCACGCCAAGAAAGGTGGCGCTCGGCTTCGGTTTGACGCGAGTGGGTAAGGATGATGTCGTCAAAGTGATGCGAGAACTCATCAACTAATTGTGAGGTGAGGGCGATTTCGGGAACGAGAATGATCACAGATTTACCGGCAGCAAGGGTGCGTCGAGCTGCTTCAATATAGACCGCCGTCTTGCCTGATCCGGTGATGCCGTGAAGGAGTGCAGATCCATGTGTCATTGACTCGATTTGGGTAAGTGCCTCTGTTTGTTGACTATTGAACACAATAGTTGTTCGGTCTCGAAGGGGGGTGTTGGTGTTGGCTTGACGTACGCGACGCTTTTTTTGAAGGCCCCGAGGAAGGACAGTTTGAAGAACTGTTGCGAGGTGTGTGCCATAGTAGCTACTCATCCACTCTGCCAATTGGATGAGCGCGGCGGGGAGGGGTGTTTGTTCAACTAGATCGATGATTGGCTTGGTGTCGTAAGAAGGCTTTGTGACCGACTTTATGACAACACCAATCAGATTCTTTTTACCAACCTCAATGACGACAATGTGGCCGGGGGTGAGTGGCGTTTCGGAAGCGTATGTAAAAGTCTCGCTTGTTGTGCGAACGATCTGATTTGGCGCCACCTCGTAATAGTGCATAGTTTCTATTATACTGTCTACATATGATGTATTTTCAAAGTCGTGCGATGGCTGGCCAGCTTCTTGCAGGTGAGCTCGTGCAAAAGTATCGCTACGAGAACTGTGTCGTTGTTGCGCTAAGTGACGGCGGTGTACAGGTTGGCGAGCAAATTGCAACTGCCCTGCACTGTATTTTGACGATGCTTTTAATTGAGGGGATTGATATTCCGGGCGAGAGCATGCGCTTCGGTGCGGTTTCACAGTCTGGTAAATTTACCTATAGTTCTGATTTATCGGGTAGTGAGGCGAGTGAATATGCGACGGAGTTTCATGGCTATCTTGAAGAGGCTAAGCGGGTGGCGTTTGGAAAAATTAACCGTCTACTTGGTGATGGCGGTATCATCGATCACGATATGTTACGAGAGCATACGGTATTTTTAGTGGCAGATGGGCTTGATAATGTGTCGGTTCTGGACGTGGCGCTTGAATTTTTGAAACCAATTCACATCCAGCGACTTGTGGTTGTGGCGCCGGTGGCAGATGTGGCGGTGGTGGACAAGTTGCATATGTACGCCGATGAGCTTCATATCCTTGACGTGAAGGCGAACTACATGGGGACGGATCACTATTTTGATCAAAATGACATCCCGTCGCACGAAGAGACGATTGCTAAGATCAACCAGATTGTATTGAACTGGAGGTAAGCTTTCATCTCAAAACACTCTTGTGAAATGTTGTAAGAAAGTGTAAGATAAGTAGTAACGAAGGCGACAGGTATCGCGGTAAAGGGAGAGTATGTTAGACGTTTTTATTACTTCGAGAGTGCGACGGAAAATTGTAGTGGTATATGCAAAGTATCCAGATTTTCGTACGCATGTTCGAGGACTTGCAAAGCTTATTAAGGAAGATCCGGGCAATATTCAGCGCGAATTGAAGCGTCTTGAAAAAGTCGGTTTCCTTGTGAGTGAAAAGCAGGGTAATACAAAAATCTACTCGACCAACAAGCAGTTCGTCATCTTTAAGGAGTTGCAAAGTATTGTGATTAAATCACAGCAGCAGTCAACTCGTCCAAAGCGCGCCTCTGCTGACGTTCAGCCGTAGGTAGGCTAATGAGCATCTTTGAGGAAATTTTAACCGCGCGCGGCCTTACTGGTCGGGCGCGTGATGCGTTCTTGAACCCAAGTTATGATGCCAAGCATGATCCATTTTTGCTACCGGACATGCAAAAAGCGGTTGATCGATTGGTCGTTGCGCGGCAACGACGGGAAGCAATTACGATTTACGGTGATTATGATATTGATGGTTTGACGGCGACGACCGTTCTGCTTGATGCACTTGAGCAATTTGGCTTCGAGCGCGTTGATGCCTTTATTCCAAATCGTTTTGTTGAGGGCTATGGTCTGACGGTTGACGCGGTGGAGCGCATTGCGGCAACGGGCGCACAGCTGATCATCACGGTTGACTGCGGTAGCTTGAGTGAAAAAGAAATCGTTCGCGCCAACGAGCTTGGCGTCGATATTATCGTGACCGACCATCATAATGTCACACCCGTGCAGCCGCCAGCTATTGCGGTGATTAATCCAAAGCGATTACTACAAGATTATCCGGATGAGTACGACCATTATGTTTTAAAGTCGGATTCAAAACAGCAAGGCAAGATCTATCCGTTTCTTGACCTGGCCGGCGTAGGTGTAGCGTTTAAGCTCGTGCAGGCGCTGCAAACACGACTAGGCGGCATGGAGGCTGGGCAAGAAAAATGGCTGCTTGATTTAGTCGCGCTCGGCACAGTGTGTGATGTCGTGACGCTCGTTGATGAAAATCGCGCCAATGTGTACTGGGGGCTTAAGGTGCTATCAAAGACAAAACGACCTGGCCTGAAGGCATTGATGATGGTGGCGAACGTTGAGTCGGAAAAAGTGAATGCTCGCAGTCTTGGGTTTGGATTGGGGCCTCGTATGAACGCGGCCGGTCGACTTGAAACAGCGCAGCACTCACTGGATATGCTGCGCGCTAGTGAAGGGTTAGTGGCGCTTGAAAAAGCGCAGCAGCTTGATGCATTGAATATGGCGCGGCGGAGTGATCAAGATAAAATTTTCAAAGAAGCAATTGTCCAGGCCGAGCTATATAAAAACGATGACGTTTTGGTGGTTAGCGCGCCTGGCTGGAATCATGGAATTATTGGCATCGTGGCGGCAAAGCTGCTGGAGAAGTATAAAAAGCCAGCTTATGTGCTGGAAGAAATGGACGACGAGGCAAAAGGCTCAGCGCGCAGTTATGGTGACTTTAGTGCGGCAGATGCAATCCGAGCGAGCGACGATATTATCACTAAAGGTGGCGGTCATAAACTTGCCGCTGGCGTGACATTGCCAACAGCGAATATTCCGGCGTTTCGAGCGCGCGTGAATGAATTTTATCGATCACAAAAACTGTTTAATCAAGCAGCATTACTGTTGCCGAAAGCGGACGCTACTATTACACAGCTTGCGAGCGTGAGTAGTCAGTTGCTGGACGAGCTGGCGTCACTTGAGCCATTTGGTAATGGCAACCCAGAGCCGATATTGTACATTGAGGGCGCACTTGTCATGAACCAACGACGTATGGGTGCTGATGCGCAGCACGTGAAACTTGAGCTGCAAGATGCGCACAAGCAGTCGATGCAGTTTCTCGCGTTTAGCGCTCCCGAACACTTTTTTGCTGAACCTGGTGAGTACGTGTCGGTATGGTTTCAACCGACAGTCAATGAGTGGCAGGGACGACGGAGTGTCGAGGGTCGTTTACTTCATCTTGAAAAGAGCAGCTGAGACGTTGCCTATTCCGAAGCATTAGTGCTATAAATAATAGTAATTATGTGGGCAAAACAAAAAGGGTTTACAATTGTCGAACTGCTGATCGTGATTGTGGTGATTGGAATTCTGGCGGCAATTACGATCGCGGCATTTAACGGCATTCAAAATCGAGCGAACAATACGCGGATTACGTCGATGGTGCGCTCGTATGTTACTGCAGTCAAAGCAAATGCAGCTGAGACTGGCAACGGCTACCTTACTACCACCTCATGTTTAGGAGTGGGATATCAAGGTGCAATTTGTCACATGGATGGCGGTATGTATTCGGAGAATTTCGGCAGCTTTAACGACACGCTAAAGAATTACCTGGGAACGGTGCCGGCAGTAAAGTCAGTTCGTTCACCGCTAGCAGGGAAGTGGGTTGATAGCGCACTGTATACGGTTAATAACGGCAGCTATAACGCAACGGGTAGTGCGTTTGCTTTTGCGCAGTACGGGGTGAGTAGCTGTCCAAAAATAGATAGCCTGCGCGAATTGAGTACGAGTCCGTCTCCGTTTACGGATGGGTCGGGCGTGTGGTGCCGCTTCGCACTTGATTAGCGCATAGCTAAAGGCAAATAGGTCCGATATACTGCTAAGTATGATAATTAAAAGGGGATTAATAGTATGGAAGTTGAAGTGAATTATATTGCAGTTATACTTGCAATGGTCAGCTCAATGATAGTGGGAAGTATTTGGTATGCGCGACCAGTCTTCGGCAATATGTGGATTAAGTTGGCTAAAGTTGACATGAAAAAACAGGGTAGCGCTGTTTGGCCGATTGTCACGACGACAATTGTCAGTTTAATGACGGCGTACATCTTGGCGCACGTTGCATTCCTTAGTAATCAATTTTTTCATCATAGCTTTTTCCAGGATGCGGTCACGACAGCTTTTTGGCTGTGGCTTGGACTGACGGCGGCACGCTTCATCACGCACGATGCGTTTGAGGGGCGACCGTGGAAACTGACGTTACTAAATGTGAGCCACGAATTTGTGACGATTATGACCATGGGCGTTATCATTGGTCTCTTTGATGTATAAGTGAGAGTAGGCTAAAGAGTTGCACGGATGCAATATCTCTGTTACAATAGGCTACGATATGGTACAAGTAACACGTAAAGATGGCAACGAAGCAAACGAGAATATTATTCGTCGTTTCAACCGCAAGGTTTTGCAGAGTGGTGTGCTAGCAGAGGCGAAAGCGTCTATGCGTTTTAGCAAAGACATCAGCAAAACTGAGCGTCGTCAGAAGGCGATCATCCGTAAGGAGCGCAAAGCTGACAAATTAGCAAAAGCACGATTGGGGCTCCGCTAAGAATGGCTCTTAACGAGCAAATCCAAAACGATATGAAAGCCGCCCTTCTTGGCGGCGATCGTTTTGTAGGGGATACGTTACGAAATCTTAAAGCAGCAATTTTGAACGAAGAAGTGGCACAAGGCAAGCGCGACGAAGGCTTGAGTGATGCGGACATCGAAAAAATTGTGGCACGTGAAGTAAAGAAGCGCAATGAAAGTATTGCTCTCTACGAAAAGAACGACCGTCCAGAACTCGCCGAAGAAGAACGCAAAGAAGCGGCAGTATTAGCAACGTACTTGCCAAAGCAACTTACCGAAGATGAAATTCGCGAACTGGCAAAAACAGTGATTGAAAGCATGGATAATGTTGGCCCAAGTGTTATGGGTCAGGTTATTGGTGGCGTCAAAGCCAGGGCCGGCAATACGGCAGACGGTGCAACGGTTGCGCGCGTCGTTAAAGAACTACTGAATTCATAAATAAAAAGGAGCAAAAAGAGTGATTGTATTTTTCGGTCCGGCGGGAGCTGGAAAGAGTGTCCAGGGACAAATGCTGGCAGCCCGTAATGGGTGGCGTTGGTTGAGTGCTGGGCAGTTACTACGTGATACTCACGACCTTGAATTGATCAAAGAAATGCAGACTGGCAAGCTAGTCAATCCGCAGCGCGTCAACGAATTGATGGGCGAAGCGATTAAGCGATCACTGACAGTCGATAACGTCATTCTTGATGGGTTTCCACGCCAGCTTGAACAGGCAAAATGGCTGATTGAACACAAGTCTCACCATGGTCGCGACGTTAAACTTGTCGTCGTCCTTGAGGTGCCAAAAAGCGAGCTACTAAAGCGTCTTGAAGTTCGTGGTCGAATTGACGATACGCCAGAGGCAATTGATGAACGCCTTCGCATTTATCGAACAGAAATGTATCCAGTTCTTGGTTATCTGACCGAGCAGCATGTCAACATCGTCCACGTTGACGGCGTCGGTACGGTTGGGCAGGTTCACGATCGCATTATGGAAGAGCTAGCAGCGCACAAGCTGGTGTAATTAGTATGAGTCAGCCGCGTAAAACTCCAGCTCAAATTGAGGCAATGCGTGAAGGTGGAAAGATTCTCGCGACTGTTTTTGATGGATTGAAAAAGCATGTTACCGCGGGTATGAGCGAGCTTGAGGCTGATGCATGGGTAGAGCAAGAAATCAAACGCCTTGGTGCGACGCCAACGTATAAAGAGCCAGTGCCTGATTTTCCAAATGTTATTTGCATCAGTACTAACGAGGCAATTGTTCATGGTGTACCAACTGACTACGTCTTTGAAAAAGGCGATATTGTGAGCTTTGATCTCGTCGTGACGTATAAAGGGATGAAGACTGATAGTGCCTTCACGATGGTGATCGATGAAAAGCCAAGCGGTATCAAAAAACACTTGGTAAATTACACTGAACGCAGCTTGTATGCAGGTATTGACGCTATTAAAGGGCGTGGAACGTACACTGGCGATATTGGCGCGGCAGTTGCAAAGGTATTAAGCGACGGCAAGCTCGGGATTATTCGAGAACTTGTTGGTCACGGCGTAGGACTTGAGATGCATATGGGGCCAGACGTACCAAACTACGGTCGCAAAGGTAGCGGCGTCTTGCTGCAGCCGGGTGATACGATCGCGATCGAACCAATGGCTACATTAGGTGGTGAGAAAATTTATACGGATCCTGACGATGGATGGACGATTCTTACGAAAGACGGCAGTCTCGCAGCGCACTTTGAGCACACTGTTTTAATTACCGAGAACGGTGCTGAAATTCTTACGCAGCTTTAGTGTCGAGAAGGTGACGTACGCGCCGGCCTATCGCTTCAGACGGCTCAATGACCTCTGCCCTCCCAGCGGCAAGTTCGATCACTAATTCTTTTATCCAGTGATAGTGGGTGCATCCAAGGACGATAACATCGGCGCCACGATTACAGACGTCATTAATTTCGTCTTCGATGTGTGAGCGATTTAGCTTGTTGTTTTCGATCCAATACGCCCATTGGCTGCAGTCAGGCTCAATAACATCGAGGTGTTCGCCGTATTTTTTAACCAACTTCAGGTAGCGCTCGCTTGCCAGGGTGCCGGGGGTGGCACAAACGGCAATTGTATGAGTGTTGGTGAGGCGTGCGGCGCTTTTAACCATTGGTTCAATGCCAATGAATTTTTGCGTAGGATAGCTAGTGCGCAGCGATTCAATTGCGAGCGCTGTCGCGGTATTGCAGGCGAGGATAATGACATCGTATGACCCGTCAAGGAAGGGCTGGATTGCGGCACTCGTCAGACGGATAACTTCATCTGGTGTTTTGTCGCCATAAGGAACATTTTTGCGATCATTAATTGTATCAATTTGTGCAGCTGGGAAAGTTTGTCGGAGTGCTTCAGCGACTGCTTCACCGCCAATTCCGCTATCGAAAATACCTAACTTCATAGACCCAGTATAGACTATTCAAATCTGTCCATAAGCGTTATACTGTTAGACATGCAAGAAACTTCTCGATATGCCGTCGGTATTGATGTTGGTACGACTACGGTCAGATGTGTCGTCGGACATATAGATGCAACAACGGGGACGCCAACGATTATTGGCGTTGGAGCAGTGCCAAATAGTGGCATGCGCAAAGGCTCAGTTGCAAACCTGAACGGACCGGCGCACGCAATTGATGATGCGCTTGGTGAAGCGGAGCGTATGAGCGGCTATCAGGTTGATGCGGCGACGGTTAGTATTAATGGTGCTCACATCTTGAGCACGAAGGCTGACGGTATGATCGCGGTCGGTGCGGCGGATCATGAAATTACTCATGATGATCTTGGTCGTATCGAAGAAGTCGCGACGATCGGCAAGGTGCCGGCAAATCGAGAAATCCTCGAAGTGGTGCCACATACATATCGCCTTGACGGGCAAGATAACATTAAAGATCCACTTGGGATGACGGGGACGCGCCTAGAGATTAACGCCAATGTAATTTCAGCGCTTGCGCCGCACGTCACGAACCTGCAAAAGGCAGCAGAGCTTGCGAAGGTGGCGCCGCATCAATTGATGCCATCTGTCGTAGCAGCGGCGCGGGCAGTTCTTAGTGAGCAGCAGCTTGAAAATGGCGTTGCAGTGATTGACCTTGGTGGGGCAACGACTAGTGTCGCGATCTTTGAAGAAGGTGATTTGCAGTTTGTCTCCGTAGTGCCAGTTGGTGGCGTGAATATTACCAATGATCTCGCGATTGGCCTCAAGACCGACCCTGAGATTGCTGAAAAAGTGAAGCTTGATCACGCGTCGGCGGTGATGCGTGATGGCGATGAAACTGTGACAGTGGATCACGATAACACGGCGTTCGAATTTAATCGCCAGGAAATTGATGAAATTGTTGATGCTCGGCTAGAAGAGATTTTTGAAGCAATTCACAAAGAGCTCAAGCGCGCCGGTCGCGCCGGGCAGCTGCCGAGTGGAGTGGTGCTCACTGGTGGATCGGCAAACCTTAAGGGGATTGTCGACTACACGAAGCAGTCGCTTGGACTTGCCGCGCGCGTTGGCGCAGCAAAAGGCTACGGCGGGGTGGCTGAGCATCTTGATGAGCCGCAATTTGCCGTTGCTGTTGGCTTGATGCTGACCGATGCCGAAGGTGCACCGACGGCGCATAATGCACCTCGCGGAGGCGGTCACACCTCTGGTGCGGCGAAGTCTGCAGCCAAGCAAGCGTCTGGACTGTTGTCCAATATACTAGGGCGCTTCAAGGCCTGATTTGAATTACAACAATAAGTGATATACTAGATAAGAATAGATACTAGGGGACGGGAGAGCGAGTTTTCATGCCGGAAGTTACACCAAGCGAAATACAGACATTTGCCAGTATAAAAGTTGTCGGAGTCGGCGGCGCTGGCGGCAGTGCTGTTAATCGAATGAAAGATGCCGGATTAGCCGGCGTGCAGTTCATTGCCATGAATACTGACGCTCAAGCACTTCATAATAGTCGGGCTGACGTCAAGATTCACCTTGGCCACAGCACAACTGGCGGACTTGGTGCTGGTGCCGATCCTTCAACTGGTGAAGCTGCAGCAACTGAATCTCGCGACGAAATCCAAGAAGCGCTTGCGGGTGCCGACATGGTCTTCGTGACGATTGGTGCCGGTGGCGGTACTGGTTCTGGCGCTGGTCATGTGGTTGCTGAAATTGCCCGTGAAATGGGCATCTTGGTGGTCGGCGTTGCAACAAAGCCGTTTAGTTTCGAGGGCGAAAAGCGCCGCATTAATGCTGAATGGGCAATTAATCGCCTCGGTCGCCAGGTAGATACATTGATTACTATTCCAAATGATCGCCTTCTTCAGACAATTGATCGTCGTACGCCACTGCTCGAGACCTTCAAGATTGCTGATGATGTCCTGCGTCAAGGCGTCCAGGGAATCTCCGAATTAATTACCGAGCATGGCTTGATTAACCTTGACTTTGCTGACGTGAAGGCAATTATGAGTAACGCCGGTAGTGCATTGATGGGCATTGGTCGGGCGAGCGGCGATGATCGCGCTGCTCAGGCGGCTCAGCAGGCAATTGAATCACCGCTGATTGAAGTTTCAATTGACGGCGCCAAAGGCGTACTCTTCAATGTCACTGGTGGTTATGATATGAGTATGAGTGAAATTCAGGAAGCTGCTGAGATTATCACGAGTGCGGTTTCGCCAGATGCAAATATTATCTTTGGTGCTACGCTCAAGCCTGACCTTGAAGATGAGTTGATTATCACGGTTATCGCAACTGGCTTTGATAGCGCGTTCTTCCACGAACAGGATGTCGCACTTGATCCTGCCGCTGAGGCTGTTCACGCAGTAGAAGCAAAGGGCGTCAGCGACGAAGCAGTTGAGGCAATTAATATGGACCTCGATAAGGCGGATGTTGCGGCAAGTTTTGCAGAAGAGCCAACTGGTAACATCTGGGATACCCCACCAGAGGATGACGACGAGTCGGATACTCCAGCCTTCCTACGTCGCCGTAAAAAGAACAAAACTGAAGAATAGAATTAGGTAATTATACTCCATGAACCCTAAGTACAAAATTGGTGACAGTCGGGTGATTGAGTCGCGGGAGGTCAGTGACGGAGTCACGATCCGACGCCGACGCGAATCACCAGATGGGCGTCGTTTTACTACCTACGAGCGCATTGAAAAGCCAAATTTGGCTGTCGTGAAGCGCGATGCGACACGTGAACTGTATGACCGCGACAAGCTTGCAATTGCTATTCGTCGCTCAGTCGGAAAGTTTTTTAGCTCTGAGGTTGAAATCGAAGAGATCGTTGATCGTGTTGAAGATGGCCTCTATGCGCTTGGTGAGAGCGAAGTGAGTTCACGCCGCATTGGTGAATTTGTTCTTGACGAACTAGCGGGGCGTAACGAAGTTGCCTATGTGCGTTTCGCAAGTGTGTACCATGAATTTAAGACTCTCGATGACTTCAAGGAGATTCTTGAGGCTCGTCAAAAGAAAACGTCATGAAGGTAAGGATTGTGTATCGAGAACGAAGCGACCATGCGCGCGCTGTTATCGATTATCTCCATGATTTCAAACGTCGCACCGACAAAGAGCTAGAGACTGTTGATCCTGATTCTCGCGGTGGTGCAGACATTTGTCGACTGTACGATGTTGTTGAATATCCTACAGTGATCGCAACTAACGACGACGGTGTAGTATTAAATCAGTGGCGAGGGCTGCCACTGCCAACGATTAATGAGGTGAGTTATTATGTTCAATAATTTGTTCCATAAAGATAACGCGGATATGCTACGATCCAATCGATGGATTTTCGGGACGATGCTGGTATTTGGCGTCTTTGGACTGATTGCCTCATTTGTTTTAACGATTGAGAAGTTTCATCTTCTTTCGCAGCCAGATGCAGTGCTTTCGTGTAGTTTTAATCTCGTACTGAATTGTTCAACAGTGATGCAAATGTGGCAGTCTAGCGTCTTCGGGTTTCCAAACATGTTGATTGGCTTAATGGCCTATCCGGTGGTCATTACGGTAGCCGTGGCGGGTCTTGCTGGCGTGCGTTTTCCGCGTTGGTTTTTGATTGCGGCGAATATTTGCTACCTTTTAGGGGCGTTGTTTGCGTACTGGCTCTTTTTCCAGAGCGTCTATGCAATTCAGGTCTTGTGTCCGTGGTGTCTAATCGTGACCTTTAGCACGACACTGATCCTCGCGACGCTGATGCACTATAACCTTCGAGAGAATACATTTCGTCTCAAGAAATCCACAAATAATAAAATTCAGCTATTTATCAGCAAAGATTATGGAAAGCTACTCGTGGCGGCGTGGATTGTTTTGTTGATTGCACTGGTCTTTTTGAAATTCGGTGACGCACTCTTCGCGTAAAAAATATAACAAGCGACATCAATAGAACGTGATATTCTACTGATATGAACGTAGTGTTTAACTTTGTAGAGAGTGAGGTTCGAGGTGGGTGAGGTTCTCGCCGGGATTCTGACGGCTTTTGTTGCAGCACTGCTGCTTTTTGCGGCGGTGTTCTTTATTGCAAAGTCACGTGATCGATTTGATATTATCGACATCGCGTGGGGGATGGCCTTTATTGCTATTGCTATAACTAGCTTTTTGACGCAGCCGGGAGGGATAAAATTATTTAGTGTTCAAACGCTTGTGACATTCTTGGTGTGTATATGGGGGTATCGGCTGTCTCGACATATTGCTAAGCGATGGGAGCAATCCGATCAAGAGGACGGCCGGTATCGAGATTTACGCAAGCAGTACCTTGCAAAGTCCGGTGGGCTGCTAATGAACATGTTCCTAAGAGTTTATGTAGTGCAAGCGCTCCTCGCTGTCGTTATTTCGTCGTCGGTTATTGTTGTAACTGCAGTTGCGCCTATTGCGGTAAATGCGATAGCGATACTGGGATTGATTGTCTGGCTGGTTGGGTTTTATTTTGAAGCCGTTGGCGATGCGCAGCTGCGTCAGTTTTTGACTGAGCCGGGTAATCGGGGTCAATTAATGATGCGTGGACTGTGGAGATACACGCGCCATCCAAACTATTTTGGTGAGATGCTGCAGTGGTGGGGTATATTTATTATCTCACTCTCGGTGCCGGTGTTTTGGTGGCTATCGATTATCGGGCCAATGACAATCACTATTCTGTTATTGTTTGTTTCCGGTGTGCCGCTGACTGAAAAACGCTTCGCTGGTCGACCAGGGTGGGATGAATATAAAAGGCGAACGAGTAAGCTCTTTCCGCTGCCGCCGAGGCCGTAAATATGAATGAACAGTTCTCGGAGCATGAGTATGATGGGGAGCGGGAGTACTGGGGACGCTACTTGGCGGCGCTTGAAGAGCTAAGTCGAATTTGCGATCCTGAGCTTAATTTTTATGAAGAAATTGAGCTTGTTCGCGATGAGGATAGGGAGGACGCATATACTCGTTTAATCAATACGTATCTTATGGCCCTTAGCACGTCCGATGATATCGACGATGCGCTCGAATTCGTCGCGCGATACGGATTACTTGAGTCGGACAGCTAAACAGGGTAAAATAGGAATGTAACAACGTCTTGCAACTATGCAAGTGAGCGGCTATCACCCGCGAAGTTTTGGGAAGAAATCACGGTCGTGAAACTAGACCCCGACGTGTACGCTACGTCAAAGCGAACAACTAAGTGCTAAAAGAATCACTTCTTTTGGAAGTCAGATGGTAACGTCCAGATCGGACTCTGACATTCGAAAGAGGTGATTTTTTGTTTTAAAGAAAAGGAGCAAAAATGAAATTCAAAGCAAATACCCGACGCCGCGCCCTAGAGTACGAAAAAGCTCTTGTGCAGCAGTGGAAGAAAAACAAGACGTTTGAAAAATCAGTCGAGCAGCGACCGGTTGATAATTCATATGTGTTTTACGACGGCCCTCCGTTTATTACGGGTGTGCCACATCATGGAACGCTCCTTTCAAGTATCGTGAAAGATGTCGTGCCGCGTTACCAGACGATGAAAGGCAAGCGTGTTGAGCGCGTCTGGGGGTGGGACTGTCACGGGCTGCCAGCGGAGAACTTCGTCGAGAAAAAACTTGGTATTACGACACGTCACGAGGTAGGGGAAAAGATTAGTCTGGCAGACTACATCACGACAGCTCGCGAAAGTATGGTGCAGACAAGCGGTCTATGGGAAGATACGATTGATCGGATTGGCCGCTGGGTTGATTTCAAGGGTGCCTATAAAACCATGGACAAAGAATACATGGAATCTGTCTGGTGGGCGTTTAAACAGCTGCATGAAAAAGGCAAAATCTATGAAGGCGAAAAGGTGCTGATGTATGACACGCAGTGGGCGACGCCGCTTTCAAAGGCGGAAGTTACCATGGATGCCGGCGCATATCAGGATGTAACAGATCCAAGTGTCTATGTGAAGTTTAAGCTCGCCGGCACTGGTCTAGAGAAGTGGGCGACTGAAAAAAAGAATGTACCAGTCTATCTGCTGGCATGGACAACGACGCCGTGGACACTACCGGGCAATACGGCATTGGCTGTAAACCCCAGCGTAGAGTATGCAGAAGTAGAGCTGGGCGGTGAACTTTTCATTCTTGCAAAGGAGCTGCTCGACAAGGTGCTAACTGACGCGAAGCACAATGTTCTCGACTATCAACTTATTCAAATACTTGATGGCAGTGAGCTTGTTGGCGCGGCATATGAACCGCTCTTTGACGATCGTGGCAAAAATGCACACAAGATTTGGGCGGCCGACTACGTCACGACTGAATCGGGTACGGGAATTGTTCACCTTGCACCAGCCTACGGCGAAGAGGATTTTGAGCTAGCGCGCAAGAAAGAAATCCCTGTTGTTCATGTGCTTGATGAGTTTGGTAAATATACCGAAACAGAATGGGTAGGTGAGGACGTCTGGCAAATTAACAAGACGATTGCCAAGGCGCTTCACGAACGTGGTACAGTTTGGAAAATTGATTATATCCGTCACGAATATCCACACAATCCACGCACCGGCCACCGTCTGATGTATCGTGCACATCCAAGCTGGTTCTTTGATGTTGATGGTCAGCGCACGGAGATGCTGGAGCAGAACACTGAACATGTTAACTGGTTCCCTGAACATATCAAGCACGGTCGCTTTGAAAAGACTGTCCTGACAGCGCCCGACTGGAACCTGAGTCGTGATCGTTTCTGGGCAACGGCAATGCCGGTTTGGAAGGGTGTGGACGCCAACGGTAAGGAGCATATTAAAGTTATCGGTAGCTATGCAGAACTTAAAGAGCTCAGTGGCGTCGAGCTCGACGACTACCATCGCCCATGGGTTGATGACATTACTTTTACAATTGATGACGTAGAGTATAGTCGTATCGATAAAGTAATCGACGGCTGGTTTGAAAGTGGCAGTATGCCATTTGCGCAGTTCCATTATCCGTTTGAGAATGTCGAAAAATTTGAACAAAACTTTCCGGGTGATTTTATCGTCGAATACGTTGGACAGGTGCGTGCCTGGTTCTATTATGTACACGCAGTCAATGTTGGCTTGTTTGGTCATAATGCTTTCAAGAATGTTATCGTCACCGGAACGGTTGCCGGTAATGATGGCCGCAAGATGAGCAAGAGTCTGGGTAACTTTACTGATCCAAATGAATTAATGGATAAGTTTAGTGCCGATAGTCTGCGCTTCTTGCTACTGCAGAGCCCACTGCTCAATGGTGAGGACTTCGCCTTGCTTGATAAGGATGTGAATGATATTGCACGCAAGCTCAGTATGGTCTGGAATATGTATGACTTCTTCACCATGTATGCTGAAGTTG
This sequence comes from Candidatus Saccharimonadota bacterium, assembly GCA_032153715.1. Classification (GTDB taxonomy): domain Bacteria; phylum Patescibacteriota; class Saccharimonadia; order Saccharimonadales; family Saccharimonadaceae; genus SEAL01. The sequence goes on from JALDYR010000004.1 coordinate 28,673, forward strand.
ATGGCTGGGAATTTAAGGGTGATATGAGCGACCCGTCATCATCACTGGAAAACTCACTTGATCAATGGATTACGAGCCGTGTTCATCAATTAACGCAGGAGGTTGAAAAACACATGGATGTATATGATATTCCAAGTGCTATGAAGCCAATTCTGCCATTTATTGAAGATGCTAGTAACTGGTACGTGCGTCGTTCGCGCCGTCGCTTCTGGAAGTCGGGTGATGACACAGATAAGAATAATGCATACCGCACATTGCACTATGTTTTAGTGCAGCTATCGCAGGTGCTCGCACCGTTTACGCCGTTTCTCGCCGAAGAGTTGTATCAAAAACTCACGGGTGGGGAGAGTGTTCATCTTCTGGATTGGCCAAAGGTCGGCCATGTTAATGAACTGGTCGTCGGGGATATGGAAACAGTTCGCGACTATGTTAACCAGGCCTTGAGTCTACGCGCCAAAGAGCGTATGAAAATTCGTCAGCCGCTCGCAAGTGTGACTGTACCGAGTCTTGGTGAGTTCGTGAGTTTCGAGGATATTTTGACTGAAGAATTAAATGTCAAAAAAGTTGTTCAGGGTAAAGAATTAGCGCTTGATTTTACAATTACGCCAGAACTCAAACGTGAAGGCTTGATGCGCGAAGTGATTCGTCACGTTCAAAACGCCCGCAAGAATGCCGGCTTGAACGTTGACGACCGCATTGCGCTATCGCTGCAGTCAGCCGACGTGGAGGTGCGTGAAGCAACCGAGGAGCATGCGCGAACAATTGCCGATGAAACATTGGCGAATGAATTAACAGATCAACAATACAGTTACCGGACAACTGTCATGGTTGAGGGTGCTGAATTGGTCGTGTCGCTACAAAAAGCTTAGTCTTAAAAAGTTTTGGGGTTATTGTAAACCCTCATGCTTACTTATATAGTAAAGGGTAATGAAAAACTCGCGAGGCTTTACTATTGTCGAACTACTGATCGTTATCGTCGTCATTGGGATTTTGGCAAGTATTACTGTTGTTGCTTTTAACGGGGTTCAGCAGCGAGCGCGCGTCTCCAAAATACAATCTGATATTAATGGTGTCAATAAATTAATACAGGCGTACAATGCCGAAAAGGGGTATTACCCGGTCACGACCACGGGAACAATTGGCTATAATACTGCCGCTCCGGCTTTGACTGACGCGAACTGTCAGCCATCCGGAACGAAGACCGCCCAATGGGTGCCGGATCTCGCGTCGGCGTTGCCGCAGAGCGATCAAAGTATGAAAGGTGTAGGGGGTGGTACTGGTTGCTATACCTATATTAGTAATGGAACGGACTATCTGCTAAGTGCTTGGAACATGCTCCCTGAACCACAAACGTCGGTTATGTATCGCCGAGTAGGGTTTCGAGAACATATATTTTACCGTGTAAACCCCGACCCAAATGCTAATCAGCTGTACTATTGTAATTACTCGGCAATGGGTGGCATGTCATCAGGGTCATACGTGGTGGCAAATGACTATTACAAACGTTCATATACGTTCAGTAATGTAACCACCTGCGGCGAGACGCCTCCGCTTGGTGCATAATTTTAATATTCAAGCATGTTAAAAATATCATAGCTTTTAGTCTGGGTATCGGTGTACTCTAATATCGTAAATAGGAGGTGAGCCGTGCCTTACAGTGATATTGACGAACTACCGGGTGGCGTTCAACACGTTCTGCCAAAACATGCACAGGACATTTACAAAGAGGCATTTAATAGCGCTTGGGATGAGTATAAAAATCCAGACAATCGTCGTGATGATATTGACCGTGAAGAGGTGGCGCATAAAGTTGCTTGGAATGCGGTCAAGATGAAGTATGAAAAAGGTGACGATGGCCATTGGCACCCAAAGGATGAGTAATTAAAAAAGCCGCACTGTCATAGTGCGGCTAGCGCTATTTAATGAATGTACTGTTCATTAAATAGCGAGGGTTCCGTGACGGGGCTGATCGTTAGATCGCGCCACGTAATACGTTTACTAAGGGCGTAGCCGTAGAGTCCCTTAACAGCGTTGCCGTACCGTCGTCGTATGGCGATGCGGTTTTGTTCGATGCCATTTTTAGCACCGTTAATAATGGCTTCGTCAAAGGTTAACTCTACCTCCCATTGATTCACGCCCCGCTTATCTTTAAAGCAGACGGAATATGTGCGTTCCATGATTGCCTCCTTGAGGCTGGAGTGAATAGTAGCGTACTATGACACAATACAGTAAATAGGAAGGGGTATAAAGCAGCAGCATGATAGAACTAGATTTTCTTCGGAATCCGGCATACGAAGTAGCACCTCGTTTACTAGGCTGTATTATCGAGCGTGACATTAACAGGGTGACGCTTCGTGGTCGGATTGTTGAAACTGAAGCGTACGACCAAACAGATATTGCTAGCCATAGTTATAACGGCGAGACGCCGCGAACGAAAGTGATGTTCGGCCCAGCGGGCTATCTATATGTCTATTTTACGTACGGCATGCACTATTGTTGCAATGTCGTAGTTGGTGACGAGGGGTATGGTGCCGCGGTGTTGATTCGTGCCGTCGAGCCACTTGATGGGCTAGATGCGATGGAGGAGCGACGACGTCGTTCGGGGATAGAATTAACCAATGGACCGGCGAAGTTCTGTCAGGCATTTGGCATCGGCAAGGAGCAAAACGGTACCAATCTGATGAGCGGGGCGGTTCGGCTGCTGCCCGGCGATGAATTGGGTGCTGATGCGATTACGCAAACAACCCGCATTGGTATTTCACGAGGACAAGAGTTATTGTGGCGATTTTATGAAACTGGCAATAAGTTTGTATCAAAGTATTGACATTTTATCATGCTTGTGTTAATGTAAATAAAACGATTAAAAAACAAACATGAGTATATTTCACCACCAACATATCAGTTTCGAAACCGCCGATCCACTAGGGAATGGGCTAGGTGATGAGATTGCTGCCGAGCAGCGAGAAGCAGATGCGATCCGAAGCTTGGACGATGTCAGTGCGGAAGAGCTGAATCAGAAATGGAATGTGATTGTCGAAGACATCAAAAAAGATCCAGAGTGGTTCGACTTTAGTAATGACTAATTACTATAAGAAGTATAGTATAATAAAAGCATGCAGGAATTATCTGATCAAGAATTTGATGCGTTAATTACGCGCGCAATGGATGAACTGCCGCAAGAGTATATTCGCGGTCTTGAAAATGTCGCAATTGTGATGGCTGATGAACCGACGGACGAGCAGAAGGTAAAGATGCAACTTCGCGAGAATACGATCCTATTAGGTTTGTACGAAGGTATCCCGTTGACGCAGCGTGGTAATAATTACACATTTGTTTTGCCAGATAAAATTACTTTATTTAAGTATTCGATTTTAGCCGTTTCTCCAACGAAAGATACACTCTTTGAACAGATTAAGCGAACACTTTGGCATGAGATAGCGCACTACTACGGGCTGAACCATCAGCACATGCACGATTTGCAAAATCACCGCGAGCAGTAGCGGGTATCCTTGTAGCTCCCTGAGAGCAATGCTAAACTAGTTGCAGAATAACGACCACATGTGGAGTGTGGTAAAAGGGGTAGAAAAAGTATAATGACACGAGTCGCGCGGCGGACATCGCGAGTGGGAAAAGTAACGCTCTTCAGCGCAGTATTTGCATTGATGCTATCACTTGCGGGTATGAGCGCACCTGCTACGCACGCTGTGGACATGCCTGCGGCGCCAAGCTTGGTTGCGCCAACGAATGATGTTGTGGTTGGCGGCGCGACGCTTACTAATAGTTGGTCGGCAGTACCCGGCGCGGCAGAGTATGAATATCAGAGTTACCACGACGCTGCTTTGACGCAAGTTCGCTGGACAGAGACAATTGGTGGGACATCAAAGACAGCAACAAATGTCGCAAATGCGGTTTTTTGGTGGCGGATGCGTGCGATTGATGCTAACAACGTTAAAGGTAGTTGGAGTGAATCGCGCAAAGTAACGGTAAATAATACTGTGACCAAAAAGCCGGTCATTACATCCCCAGCAAATGGTCAGTACTTTAAATCGCCAACGATAACAGCGACTTGGGACGCTGCAACGGGCTTGAACGGTGTTACAAAATATGAGGTTGAGTACGCGTACCTGCAAAATGACACACTAAAAATTGATCGCTATGATGCCGGTACAAAGCTTACCTGGGACCAGGCTTTGTCCGAAAACGTGCAAGTTGACTTTACGATTCGCGTTCGCGCGTATTATAGAGCGGTCAAGGGTGAATGGAGTGACCCTGTAGCCTATGTGTACGACAGCATAAAGCCAGAAGTGTTATCGATAACAAGTGCGCCACACGAGGTCGAAGAAGGTGAACCAATTATGATTAGTGGGACAGCGAGTGCCGATGCGAGCACGTTTGAGTTGCTGTTTAGCAATGGTGACAGGGTAACTGGCGCAGTAAATGAGGGAGGTTGGTCGTCGACGTATAATGCGGCGACAATCGGAAATTATCTGGTAAACGCGACCGTAACTGATGTTGCTGGAAATGCGAGTGAAGCAACAAGTGCATCGCAAACGAGTTTCGGTGTGATTGCAAAGTCGGCGCCAGCCATAGAGGATGACGACGAGGCTCCAGCTGATGTTATTGTGCCAGGGGTGACAGATGATTCATTGTTGGCAACCGTTCCGACAGTGACTCCGACTCTTACTAATACATTTGCGCGAACGCTGTTTGGCACGCCGGTTGATGATTTAATTGACAGCGGCTCTAGTCAGGAGGCAAGCGTTGCGCCGGTAGGCCCAGCGGTTCTTGGCGCGGAAGATACGAAAAAGTCAGTTGTCGCCGCAGCGTCAAAGCCGGTAGAGGTAAGCGAAAGCGGCTGGAAGCTCTTTGGTATTGCGTGGTTTTGGTATGTGGTTGTCGCAGCCGGTGCTGGACTGCTATGGTGGTTAGTTGCGGTATTGCAGCGACGCGCGACTAGGTCAACACTTTAGTAAAACAATCAACGAGAATGAGGTGCGAGCAGCTACGGGCTGCTCGCTTTTTTGTTCCGAACATCGTACACTGTTAGTACAGTGACGAAAAAACAAACAAAAAACGTTTCGAATTTGAGTCGTCGCGTGCAGTGCCACGTGAAGCTTGCCGCCTGGCCGCATCGAGAAAATCAGTACCGGCCACATGCGGTAGGGCGCTACGGCATTGCAGTTTTTTTGATCCTGATTCTTGGCGTCTTTTTTGTTCATAACGCCGTGACGACTGGTGATGTACTGGGGCGAAGAGCGGCAATTACGTCTGAAGGATTGCTTGCGTCGACAAATCAAGCTCGTGAAAAAGAAGGGCTTGCCGACTTGGTGCTTAATGAGCAGTTGAGTGAAGCAGCGTACGCCAAGGCACAGGATATGCTAAAGAACCAGTACTGGGCGCATGAGTCGCCAAGTGGTGTTCAGCCATGGAAATGGTTTGCGGATGCGAACTATAACTACAGTCAAGCGGGCGAAAACTTAGCGAGAAACTTTACTACGTCTAGCGAAGTGACGGCGGCATGGCTAGCGTCATCATCGCATCGTGAAAATGTCCTTGAATCAGCCTATCAGGATGTTGGCTTTGCAACTGTCGAGGGTGATATTAACGGAAGCGACACAACGATTGTTGTTGCGCTATACGGGGCGCCAGCGCGGGTCGGTACGGTTGCGGGCGAAACAAAGTTTAACAAATCGGCAGAGCAGACAGGCTTTGTTGCAAGTATTGGACGAAGCATCCAAACATTGCCTGCAACGGCAGTGGGTAGTTTGGTATTGGTCATCGTGGCGGCAGGGGTTGCACTCGTGACGCATGCGTATCGTCGGAAGTTACCAAAGGTCTTGCAGAATAGCTGGTATCATCATCACGGCGCGTTCAAGGCGGTCGGTTTCCTGTCGATCGGTGTTATTATAGTTATTATGTATAGCGGAGGACAGATTTAGTGGCAGTCACAAAAGCAATTATTCCAGTAGCAGGGTGGGGGACGCGCCGCCTGCCAATCACAAAAGCAATTGAAAAGTGTATGTTGCCAATCGGTAATCGACCGCTCGTCGACTATATTGTTCGTGATTGTTTGCAGGCGGGCATTACCGATATCTACTTCGTTGTTAGTAAGGGAAGTACACAGCTGCAGCAATATTTTTCTGAAAATGAACAACTCAATCAGTACCTGACCTATAACGGCAAGCAAGACGCTCTTCAGATTGTTCAACCGCCGCAAAATGTTCAATTCCATTATGTCGAGCAAGATTCGAATCAAAAATACGGTACGGCAATCCCTGTCGGTCTTTGTGTGCCATTTTTACAAAAGGGCGAGTCTGTCGCGGTCATGATGGGTGATGACTTTATTTATAATGCCGACGGTTCATCGGAAATGCTGCGGCTAAAGACGGCCACGCCAGAAAACGGCAACTCAATGCTTGCGGTTGAAATCCCTCATGAAGAAGTGAGTAAGTACGGCGTGATTCAATTTCAGGAAGATACAGGGGCGTTTGAGCGCATTATTGAAAAGCCGCAGCCCGAACAGGCGCCGAGCAACTATATTAATGTCAGTAAATATATCCTTAACTATGATTTATTGACGCAAATCTATAACTATTGCAGTTTAGACGTGTCGGGCGAGTTCTTGCTGACAGAGCCGATTAATCAGTATGTTCTGGCGGGTGGTTTGGTACAGGTGATTCCAGCTCAAGGACGATACCTTGATGGAGGTAATGTTCAGGGCTGGCTCCATGCTAACAATGTGATTGTTGGCGGCAATTAGCAGTATACTATTGTAATTATTGCAAATAAATGATATATTACAGAACGTCACCAAAGGGGTGACGTTCTGTTTTTTATTCTAAGGAGGCGGTCTTGACCGCAGCAACGCTGGTTAGCATGGTTGTCGATGTGTCGTTCGAGAAGATCGATGGTGCATCAAGGCTGGTGGGGGAGTTCATTGAAGGACTGCAGCCCCAGCCTCTGAAGGTAGTGACGGAAACGAACTTTGCCGACGGTGTGTCGGCGGCTCAGATTCACTGCAGAAACATGGATGACGTTAAGTCTCTCTGCGGGGAACTGGCAGTGTTTCTCTCGATGCACGGGGGAAACATGAATCCTGGACGCGTGTCGTCCATCTAGCTCGTCTTTGAAAGTGTGCAAGCTTGCTCCTTTCGAGGACGAGCTTGTATACTTTAGAGGGTACTTGCAGATAAGTCCTACATCTGTTACAATCAACTACTGATTGATTAATAAATATAAGGAATCATATGACAAAAGCAGTCGTTAAGGTCGGTGGTAAACAATTTGTTGTCGCCGAAAAAGAGACCCTCCTGGTGGACCTCCTCCCGGAAGGAACTAAAGAGCTCACACTTGATGCACTATTGGTTATTGACGGTGATAAAACCACTGTCGGCACACCAGCAGTAAAAGGTGTGAAGGTAATCGCCAAGGTTGTCGAAGACCTCGTAAAGGGTGATAAGATCCGCGTGATCCGCTATAAATCAAAGAAGCGCGTTCACAAAGAGAACGGTCACCGCCAAAAATACTCAAAGATCGAAATCACTTCAATCAAGTAGTAACAGTACCCCACCTAAAAAGGTGGGGTTTTTGTTTGTGCTCGTGCTATAATTGGAACAAATGAGTAGGGAAAATAAACAGTGACGACGGTTATTTCTGTAACGAATCAAAAGGGTGGCGTCGGCAAGACGACAACTGCTGTTAATTTGGCGTACTACTTGGCCAAAGACGGCAAGAAGACGTTATTGATCGACTTTGATCCGCAGGGGAATGCGACAAGCGGCCTCGGCGTTAATAAGCAAGAGTTGCAGGCGACTATGACGGAAGTGATGCTCGAGACCGCCACGTTGTCGCAGGTGATTATCCCAACGGAGCATAAAAATCTCTTCTTGGCGCCAACCACGCCGCACCTTGCGAATACCGAAGTGGAACTGGCTGCGGCGCAGCGCAAGTTCACGCGCCTGAAGGCGGCAATTGACGCCATGTCCGACTATGATGTCATTATTATCGATAGCCCACCAAGCTTGAGTCTGCTGACGGTCAACGGCTTGATTGCCGCAAAGTACGTCCTTCTACCAGTACAGGCGGAGTTTTACGCCCTTGAAGGGCTCGGGCAGTTACTCGAGACAATGAAGTTAGTCCGTAAGGGCATGAACCCGACACTTGAGCTTTTAGGTGTGCTTCCGACGATGATGGATAGTCGTACGACACTGAGCGGTCAGGTGTATGAAGAGATTAAAAAGCACTTTCCAGGTAAGGTATTTCAGCATACGATTCCTCGTAATATTCGGCTTGCCGAAGCGCCAAGTCACGGCTTGCCGGTTGGAGCATACGATCGCTGGAGTAAGGGTGCGCGGGCGTATAAGGCAGTTGCAAAGGAGGTGATTGATCGTGTCGGCTAAAAAAGGTCTTGGACGTGGATTTTCATCGCTTATCCCGACAGAACTGCTTGATGAGTCGTTTGATCCAACCTCTGCGCAGGATGAACAGATTAGCGAACTGCGACAGATAAAACTGTCAGAAGTTGTTGCCGATCCTGATCAGCCGCGACGTCACTTCGACGAGGTTGCGCTTGAGGAAATGGCGGCATCGATCAAAGAGCACGGCGTCTTGCAGCCAATTGTCGTCACGCCTCACGAGGGTAAGTACCAAATTGTTGCCGGTGAGCGTCGCTACCGCGCGTCGCAGCGTGCTGGTCAGGACAAGATCCCCGCACTGGTACGGACACTCAGTAATCAGCACAAGCTCGAGCTGTCGTTGATCGAAAACTTGCAACGCCGTGACCTTAATGTGCTCGAAACAGCGACGGCGTATTTGAAGCTGCGTGACCAATTTAATATGACGCTTGACCAGATTGGTCACCGTGTCGGTGGCAAGTCGGTCAGTGCGATTAGTAATACCCTGCGCTTATTACGTCTGCCGGAAAGTGTCCGAACGGCAATCGCTGAAGGTAAGTTGCGCGAAGGGCAGGCACGACCATTGATCAACGTCGATCCTGAAATTATCGAAGAGATATTGCCACAAATCCTCAAAGAAGAGTGGAGCGCCCGCAAAATTGAGCAGTATATCGTGCAGCTGAAGCATGCTCAGGCGTCGGTCATCGAAAAAGAGCATAAGGTGGTCGAGACGCCACACAAGCAAGAAGTCGAACGTCTCGTCAAACGCTTCTCAACTGAGGTGAAAGTCCGTACGAATACGCGCGGAGCTGGACAGATTGTTATTGCCTTTAAAAATGGACAAGAGTTCGAGCGCATTCAAAAAATACTTGAATCATAGTTGCGCCCCTGATGAATAAAATAATAGCCCTCGTCTAGAAGGGCTATTATTTTATTCATCGCTACGTAATTAGAAAGTGCGAACTTCGGTGAATGGGAAGATGCGAATGCCAACAGGGCCGACGACGTCGTAGAACGGAATCGTTCCGAGGCCGTTACGAGAGTCATACGAGAAGCTTCCTTGGCGATGGTCGCCGCTAACAAACAGGGTGCCGTCGGGGACTACTGTATCGACATTACCGCTAGTTGGACTGCCTGGTTCGCCGTGATTGGCATCGTCCGGATTAAAGCCGTTTGGATGCTCGGTATTATATACGGTATAGCTACCATCTTTGAGAACGACACGCTCGCCAGGAAAGGCGATGACACGCTTGACGATGTATTCGTCAGATTGGCCGGCGGTATAAAGGGGGTTCTTAAAGACGATCACTTGACCGCGTCCGGGGATGTACTCTTTGTTTTGGAGCTGTGACCAGGTGACGGGCAGGCGATTAACGATGAGGCGATCACCGGTGTAAAGGGTCGTTTCCATACTTGGGCCTTCGACGTTAAAGCTGCGGAAGATGTAGGTGTTAATAATGAGCGTGCCAACAAAAACGGCCAACGCAAAAACAAGCAAGCCAAAGATGTCTTTAAGGAGCGGGTGTCGTTGAGAAAATGATGTTTCCATTCGTATTAACTATATAGCAGTCGTGGGTATTGCGCTAGCGTACTCAGCGAAAACAAAAGCATTTCATGATTTTCATCTGCATAAAAGTTTTGTATAGTAGAGTGAGTATTTATGAGAAAACAGCAACATTCTATAGACGGGTTTGTACCTCGTCGATCTGGTATTCAGGTGGGTGGCCTGCATGCCGCAGCGAAACGAGAAAGGTCGAACCCGACGACACTTCGAGAGATTGGCAGTGCAAACAAGCCAGCTACACAAGCGCCGCGTCGCCAGGTTGGGCTTAATCGCTCAGAAATTGACGAGTCCCTCAAGGGTATCGATGCGCCAGTTGAAGGTAAGACGGGCAAAAAGCGGCGAAGTCCCGAGCAGAAAGCTCGTCGCAAAATGATTATCAAGCGGGTGGCGATTGCGCTCGTCGTCCTCATACTAGCCGTGGGCGGTTTTTTAGCGGTTAAAGCAATGATGGCCGGTGGTCAGGTGTTGAGCGGTAATATTTTTGACGCGTTCAAGAATCAGCCTTTAAAGCAAGACAGTAACGGGCGTAGTAATATTCTTGTCCTTGGTACATCTGACGACGATGCAGGTCATGGCGGAGCGGACTTGACTGACTCGATTATGATTTTAAGCGTTGATCAGAAGAACAAAGATGCGTATTTGGTGAGTATTCCACGTGACCTTTATGTGAAGTACGGCCGTGCTTGTAATAGTGGGTATGCGGGCAAGATCAACGAGTACTTTGACTGCGTCAAAGAGAGCGACACGAAAGAAGGAACGCAGGCTGCCTTGAAGCAATCAGCGTCGTTTGTTGGCGATATTGTTGGCATGGACCTGCAGTATGGTGTGAATATTAATCATACAGTTGTCCGTCAGCTAGTGGCGGCTGTCGGTGGCATTACAGTAAATATCCAAAGCCGTAATCCGAACGGTATTCTTGACAGTAACTTTGACTGGAAGTGTGGAGAGGGTGACCGTAAGGTCAGTCGAGCAGAGCGCTTGCGACGCTGTCCGCCAAGTGGTCACTACATTGATCTAAAGAACGGCGAGGTCAACCTCGACGCCGAACACGCACTCTATCTTTCGATGGCACGTGGCGATCGCGCCCCGACCTATGGACTTGAGCAGTCAAACTTTGACCGCGAAAAGAATCAGCAAATGATTCTCAAGGCCATTCAAAAGAAGGCGACAAGCGCGGGTACGCTTTCAAACATTGGTAAGGTCTCGGCACTGATCGATGCTGTTGGTGATAACCTTCGTTCAACCTTCGAAGTGGCCGAAATTAGCACACTGGTCGAATTGGGTAATGGTATCAAGCCGGAGAACATCAAGTCATTGCCATTTAATGACGACGAGAAGGATCAGAATCTGATGTCAACTGGCAATGCGGGTGGTATGAGCATCGTCCAGCCGGCTGCAGGGCTATATGAATACAGTGACATCCGGGCATATCTGCGCGAAAGCTTGAGCAATAATCCAGTGACGAAAGAGAAGGCAAAGGTCGTTGTCCTAAATGGTTCTGGTATTGCCGGTGCTGCGCAGACGGAATCCGACAAGCTGGAAGAACAGGGGCTGGTTATTGGCAGTCTTGGCAATGCACCTGCAGGTGACTATGGCAAGGTAAAGGTCTATCAAATTGATACGAGTAAAACAGCAACTGCGGCGAAGTTAAAAGAGATCTATGGGGTGACGCCGCTGACAACCGCGCCACCGGTAACACCCGCTGCCGGAACAGCATTCGTCGTGATTATCGGGGCCGGCTCGACTAGTACGCAGTAGTACAGGGGTGTGCTATACTAAGGGAAGTCTATGGAATTTTTACGTGTTGTAAAGCGCCGCTCTCTGGTGAGCGAACTCGTCTATATTCTCTTGAACGTAGGGCTTGCTATTGCGATCCTGGTGGTCGTATGGGCGATTGAATCGCCGCTTCCTGCATTCGCACTTGTGCTGCTTAGTAAGTGGCGCATCCTTGCCGTGCGACCGCGCTATTGGTTCGCGCACTTGCAGGCAAATATGGTCGACCTGATCGTCAGCCTTGGGCTCGTGGTTGTCCTGTCTTCAATTGGCCGTGTCATGGGCGAGCAAGGGATTTTAATTCAAGTACTTCTGACGCTTGCTTATATCGCATGGTTGCTCGTATTAAAGCCGCGTACAAAGCGTTCGTACGTCGTTGCGCAGGCTGGCGTGGCGCTTTTTGTCGGTGTCAGTGCGCTGTACCTGGTGTCGTATGAGTGGCCGTCGTCGCTTGTGGTGGCTGTTATGTGGGTGATCGGGTATACAACTGCTCGTCACGTACTGAGCGCCTACTCGGAATCGCAATTAACTTTCCTTAGTCTTGTATGGGGCTTTGTTATCGCGCAAATTGGCTGGCTCGCATATCACTGGACGATTGCCTATCGATTGCCATTTATTGATGGCATTATGCTTCCGCAAGTAGCCATTATTGTCGTGGCACTTGGTTTTATGGCTGAGCGTTTTTATAGTTCGTACGCGAAGCATGGTGTCGTTAAGACATCTGATGTGATTATGCCGTCACTCCTATCCTTGAGTGTTTTGGCTATCTTACTCGTGTTATTTAATTCGGTAAGTATTGGTAATATTTAAGCTTTACGTCAGTTAGTGCCGCTATACTACTGATAGAAAGAGGAGTGGTATGAAAAACGAGAAACCTGAAACATCTGAAAACACTGAGTCAACCGAGTCAAAGAGCGAAATGGCTCATAAAACGACAGTCGGTCAGCCTGTTCCTCCGGCGCCTGCTGTAAAACAGCGTGCTATCTTCAAGCGTAGCGGTTCACGCCGCGGCAAGATTATTGCCGGATCACTACTGCTAATTATTCTTTGTTTCCTCGCCGGTCTCGGTGGCGGGTACGTGGCTATGAGGGGTGATTCACCACTAACGCTCATTGATCGCGGAGCGGCTGACGGTAATAAAATCGTTACTCAAGAAGAAGAGGATATCTCTGGCGTGGCCACAAAAGTAAAACCGAGTGTTGTTTCAATCGTGACACAGGCGCAAACGCAATCGATCTACGGTAACCGTACTCAAGAAGGTGCGGGAACGGGTATTATCGTAAGCGCTGACGGCTACATACTAACTAACAAGCATGTTGTCGCTGACAGTCAATCGGTTGCCGTGGTGACCTCTGATGGGGTGACACATAGTGACGTCAAGGTGGTTGGAACTGATCCATTGAATGATGTCGCCTTCCTGAAGATTAATGGTGTCTCAAATCTTACTCCGGCCGAACTGGGTGATTCAAGCTCGGTGCGGATTGGTCAAAAAGTTGTAGCAATTGGTAACTCTCTGGGGCAGTACCAAAACACAGTGACAAGCGGAATTATTTCGGGTACAGGCCGACCAGTGTCGGCTCAGGCGGGTAGTACGGTTGAAACACTGACCGACCTCCTGCAAACAGACGCGGCAATTAACCCGGGCAACTCGGGCGGGCCACTTACAAATCTCGCTGGTCAGGTAATTGGTATTAATACTGCCATTGCCGAAGACGCGCAGGGGATTGGCTTTTCAATTCCAATTAACGCCACAAAGGGTATGCTCAAGGGTGTCCTTGCGAATGGTAAAGTTGAGCGTGCCTATGTCGGCGTGAACTACATCGCAATTACACCAGACATCGCCGAACAAGAGAAATTGTCTGTAAAGACTGGCGCATGGGTGCATGCAGAAGACGGTAAATCAGCTGTGGTGAGCGGGAGCCCAGCGGCGAATGCTGGGGTAAAAGACGGTGATATTATTACGAAAGTGAACGACATTGAAGTCGGTGATCGTGGCGGTGTTGCGAGTTTGGTGGCGGAATATGCGCCTGGCGATACGGTGCAGTTGACGATACTTCGTGACGGCAAGACCGAGACGGTAAACGTCACGCTTGCAGCCTATAGTCAGTAGGGCAGCTATTTCGTGAAATGAAGGATGAAGCCTTCGGATTGCTGATAAGTAAGACTGTGACGTTTGCATTCGGTAATAATCGCGGCATGCTGACGAGGGTCCGCCTCAAGGAGGAGTGAGCCACTCGGCGTCAAGAGCTGAGATGCTTGGATGATCAGCTGATTGATAAGTGCTAGGCCGCCGTGGCTAGCATAGAGGGCTAGCTCGGGCTCGGCATGGGTTTCTTGTGACACTTCCCATTCGCGATCAACATACGGGAGGTTGGCGACGATAATATCAAAGGAGTGTTGGTAACCGCGGAGAAGGTCATTTCGTTCAAATGCGACATCGGCGCCAAGTTGTCGAGCGTTCATCTGGGCGATATTGAGAGCATGCTGACTAATATCAACAAGGGTAACATCTAGCTCGGGAAGTTCTAATTTGGCAGTGACGCCAATGCAGCCGCTACCAGTCCCCACATCAACAAGGCGAAGGTTATTTGGAAGGAGGGGTAGGTTTTTAGGCACGATTGTTCGCAGGAGTTCAATAAATGCTTCCGATTCTGGTCGCGGAATTAATGTGGCGGTTGTAACTTTAAACGGCCGGCCGTAAAACTCCTTGTGACCGACAATATAGGCGATAGGGGTGCGATCAACGCGCAGCTGTAATCGTGCATCGGCAATCTCTTTGCGATGCGGCTCAATGAGGTCGTCATTATGGGCGTGTAGATAGGTGCGCGGTTTGCGTAGGGTATGCGCTAAGATAATTTCAGCATCGAGCTTTGCAGTTTCGATGCCAGCAGCAATAAGCTGACGCGTCGCGTCTTTAATCCAGTCTTTAATTGCCTGCGTTGGCGGCTGCAAGTTCGCGTTCATAAGCCTGCAAATGTTCGATTAGATCGTCAATATTTCCATTCAAAGCGGCAGGAATGGCGCTGCGACTATAGCCAATGCGATGGTCGGTAATACGGTCCTGTGGGAAGTTGTAGGTGCGAATCTTTTCGCTACGATCACCACTACCAATCAAGCTGCGACGTTCAGCCGCGAGCTTCGATTGCTCTTCATCAATCTTGGCCTGGAGGAGGCGAGAGCGAAGGACGCTCATGGCTTTTTCCTTGTTCTTGATTTGTGATTTTTCGTCTTGGTTAGTAACAACAAGACCACTTGGAAGGTGAGTGATGCGCACGGCGCTGTCGGTTGTGTTGACTGACTGGCCGCCGTGACCACCGGCGCGGTAGACATCAATCTTGAGGTCGTTGGCGTTGATTTCAATATCTGTTTCTTCCGCTTCAGGCAGAACCGCAACGGTAACGGTGCTGGTATGAATACGGCCTTGCGACTCGGTTGCGGGTACGCGCTGAACGCGGTGGACACCCGACTCAAATTTGAGCTGCGAATACGGAGCGTCGCCTTTAACGGCAAAAACCACTTCTTTGTAGCCGCCGGTATCGTTGGCGCTTTCGCTCAGTAGCTCGGTTTTGAGGGAGTGTGCTTCGCAGTAGCGAAGATACATGCGGTAGAGTTCGGCAGCAAAGAGGCTCGCCTCATCGCCACCGGCACCAGCGCGGATTTCAATAATAACGTTCTTATCATCGTTCGGATCTTTTGGCGCCAGCATAATAAAGAGCTCGTCTTCAAGCTGGGCAAGCCTCTCTTCCGTTTCGCCGGCTTCCATTTTGGCAAGTTCTGCCAGCTCATCACCGCCGGTTGCGAGTTCTTTTGCTTCAGTCAGTTGCTGTTCAAGTGTGCGGCGTAGCGTTGCTTTTTCGAGAATCGCCTCAAGTTCAGTGAAGCGTTTGTTTTTGCTGCTGAAATCCGCGTCGCTGTAGGCGGTTGGGGATGCAAGAAACTCTCCGAGTTGTTGTTTCTCGGTGGTCAGTTCGTCAATGTTGAGGCTAATCTTTGGCATATCTTACTTCTATCATATAAAAAGAGACTGCCAAATGACAGCCTCTTTCGGGTGTGACACTATTTGTCTGACTTTTTCGCTTTGAGGGCGTTAAGCTTCTTCGCTTTTGCAGCAAGTTGCTCTTTGCGAGCTTCTGCGGCTTTCTTGCGAGCTTCGAAGCGATCAACACGACCTTCGGTGTCGATAATCTTCTCTTCACCAGTAAAGAACGGGTGAGAAGCTGATGAGATGTGGACTTTCACGAGTGGGTACTCGTTGCCATCTTCCCATTTAATAGTGTCTTTTGTCTGCGCGGTTGACTGTGTCAGAAACGCAAAACCGGCCACATCGTCGCTAAATACGACTGGGCGATAGGTTGTTGGGTGTATACTGCTTTTCATATCTGAATTATTGTATCTGTTTTTGAATGAAATGTCAAAGGGTGGAGGGGTTTTGCTAGTTAAGAGTACTACTGTGTTGTCGTAAAAGTGCTTATGCTGTAAATTAGACATTATGAACAAGTGGGCAAAACAAACAGGCTTTACAATTGTCGAACTGCTGATCGTCATCGTTGTGATCGGTATCTTGGCGGCAATTACTATCGTTGCATTTAACGGAGTACAGCAGCGTGCTACGAATACGAAATATGTCAGTGTTGTCGGGCAGTACGCAAAGACGCTGTCTATATATGCCGCCGAAAAAGCAATTTATCCGGGCGTTATCGCGGGAAGTGTCGCTAATAATTTGGCATGTCTTGACGGTACGATTACTTGCTGGAGTGGAGCTGACGCGACAAAATCCACGACCGTAAAGACGGAGCTGGCCTTGTATTCTACGTCGCTTCCGGCGACGCCGAACATGGCCTTTACTTACGCGACGCTTACTCCTGAGGCGGGCGGGTCATTTACTGGCTATTATATTATTTATGTGATGCAAGGCTCAGGCATATGTCCGGCAATTGGCGGCTTGACGTACATTAACTCAAACGCCGTTAGTGGCGGTAAGAATTGCCGTATGGGGCTGCCGGATCCCGCTAGTTGATTAATCACGCTCAATCTGTTATTTTATATGAGTAACAATTTTAACGACACAACCCTCCGCAAGCTCCTGATATCTCAGGGCGGAAGGTGAGGAACAAGGAGTTCAAAGTCATGGCAGTAACTGTCGATATTAAAGCTTTGCTCGAAGCTGGTGTTCATTTTGGACACAAAACGAGCCGTTGGCACCCTAAAATGGCGCCATACATTCATAGCAAGCGCCAAGAGAGTCACATTATTGACCTCGTGAAGACCGTTGAAGGTCTTGAAGTAGCGCTTCCTTTCCTAACAAAGGTAGCCGCAAGTGGCAAGCAAGTCCTTTTTGTAGGCACAAAGAAGCAAGCTAAGGATGCTGTAAAGGCTGCTGCTGAAAAGTCAGGCCAGGCATTCGTAACTGAGCGTTGGATTGGCGGCATGCTAACAAACGTGGCAACCGTTACTCAGCAGCTTAAGAAGCTTCGCGATCTTGAAAAGCGAATGGCTGCCGGAGACCTTGAAAAGCGCTACAACAAGCTTGAAGTGCAGCGTTTCCAGGAAGAAATCGACGAACTTAATCTAAAGTACGGCGGTATTAAGAACCTAAACGGCAAGCCAGGTGCAGTTGTTGTACTTGACGTCATTACTGACGCAAACGCAATCAAGGAAGCGAAAACACTTGGCGTACCTGTTGTTGGTGTCGTTGACACAAACGCAGACCCAACTCTAGTCGATTACGTTATCCCAGGTAACGATGATGCGATTAAGGGTGTTCAACTACTACTTGATTACTTTGTTGCTGCTGTTGCTGAAGGCGCAGGTGCTGCTAAAAAAGAAGAGAAATAGGGAGGCGAATTACAATGAGCGTATCTATTGAAGATATTAAGAAACTCAAAGAATTAACTGGTGTTGGTCTTGGCGATGCCAAGGGGGCACTTGTAGAAGCTGACGGTGATTTTGATAAAGCACTTGAAGCAATGCGCAAAAAGGGTCTGACGAAGGCTGAGAAAAAAGGTGATCGCGAAGCTCGTGAAGGTCTGATCGATAGCTATGTTCACAGTGGTCGTATCGGTGTTGTTGTCGAAGTAAACTGCGAAACCGACTTTGTCGCTCGCCTTGATTCCTTCAAGGAAGTAGCGCACGAAGTTGCACTGCAGATTGCAGCGATGAGCCCGGTCTACGTCACTGAAGCTGACATTCCTGCAGAGGAAGAGGCTCGTGTTCGTGCCGAAGCTGAAGAGCGTGTGGCTGCCGAAGGCAAGCCTGCTGAAATCGCGGCAAAGATCGTTGATGGTCAAGTAAAGAAGCACTTTGCAGAAAAGGTGCTCTACACTCAGACATTCATCAAGGACGAAAAGCTTACCGTTGGTGATTTCATTAAAGAAAACATCGCAAAGCACGGTGAAAACATCGTGGTTCGCCAGTTCAAGCGTATTGAGCTTGGCGTAAACGAATAGATCAATTCCGTTGATTGCAAAAAACCGGTCGCGTCCTGCGGTCGGTTTTTTAGTTGGCGCGCAACGTATATAGCCGTATTATTGACATTATATAAAGCTTATGCTATTATGTGGATAGTAAACCTAGTGTAAACAAAAAAATATACATATGAACCCAAACAACTTCCCGTCACACAATCAAGATCCATTTGCTCCCGCGCAAGAAGCAGTACCTGTTGCTATTGAAGTCGGCGAGAAAAAACCAGGCCTCATGCAACGTATTCGTAACAAGCTTTCAGGTAGCGCTGTCGGCAATGCTGTCGCTTTACAGCCAGCGGTAGAGAATGACCCAAATGATCCATTTGCTCCCGCTCCTGGATTTGCAGAGAACGCTGCAAGCATTGATGCAACCTTGAATACTCAATTGCAGTCATTGGCTGAACAGCGGCAGGATGCGAGCATCGCCGAGCATCAGCAAGTTGCTAGCGGCGAAGTGAGCGGCTACCAGATGCAAAATCATCTAGAAAACTTAGTAAATGCTGCAGTGACAAAAGCTGATTATGACACTGCTCAATACGCAAATGCAGCCGCACAGGCACGTGCTCAAGAAGCTACACCGGTGCCAACTGACATCGATCCGTTTAGCGAAGCTGGGGTGCAGAAAAACGCCCAAGACCCATTTGCCCGTAGCTAGTAGTTAGTTATGAATAAAGAGCCATCTCGTCGCATTATTGATCGCAATCAGGCGCATGCCGCTGCGATTGGCGGCGAGATGGCTCGTCGAGTTATTGCGGCTGAAGCGGCGCTTGGCGCTACTATTAAAGCCGATAATATCGACGGTCGCATTGATGCTGCTGAGCAGGCCGCTGCCGATGGCTATCTCAAGAATCCAGCCAGCAATAGGGACGGTCAAGAGATTGTTCGCCAATTTACAAAGGATATTGATGTCTACTTGGCGTCGCGGCTACATAGTGCTGAGGTAAAGGCCGGGACAGTAGCTGTTAACGAGGAAGCTGGTATCACCCCGGGCGTGGCTCGATCGGTTGAGCAGGCAATGGGAGTTGCTAGTGGCATGATGGTAAGTGATATTTATCGTATAAGCCATGACGCTCACACGAATACCGCACTGGCTAGCCGAGATCTGAAAGGTCCGTCACGGATTGAATTGTCGCCTGGTACAACTGACGCACGCACGCTTGCTGTCTTTGGCAGCGACCCGGAAGGCGTCAAGGCTAAGGCCTTGATATTCGAAATGCTTGGCGTCACGCAGGATGACATTAAAGATTCATTTCCCATTGATTTTGGAATATCAAGAGACGGTCAGTTTAGTGTCGAGCATTACCGGGTGTCAACGGAGATTGAGGGAATTGAACTCGAAACTCACGAATGGGCCGGGCAGCCGGGCGTGCGTGATGAGGTATTCACCGAGCTGGTCTTGAAAAAAGCAGAGACCTTGTAGAGTCCTCTGTGATGAAAATAAACCGCTACGTTTGTAGGGGTTATTTTACGTGCGATCGCTTCGTAATTGCTTATGCTCGTGATAAAGTGGTAGAAAGATATGAAAACGTGGGCAAAACAAACAGGATTTACGATTGTGGAACTCTTGATCGTCATTGTGGTGATCGGCATTTTAGCGGCCATCACGATCGTGGCGTTTAATGGGGTTCAGACGAGAGCGCAGCTGTCAAAAATTAGCTCTGACACGCAGTTATTGACTCGCGCTATTATGGCGGCTCGAACGACCGAGGGTAAGACGTTTTATGGGGTAACCGGTAATACGCACACTGGTGGCAACTGTATTTATAAAGCTTCCGACACGGACTTTGCCGCTCTCGACAAGACAACTGATCCATGTTGGGTAACGTATAAAAACACACTGACAATTCTTTACAATAAGGGCGGCGTTGACGTACGTAATATTGTTGATCCGTGGGGGCGACCGTACTACATTGACGAAAATGAAGGTGAAAGCGTAGGGTCACCATGCAATAAGGATAAGATTGCCGTTTTTGCACGGCCTCATGTCTATAACCTACAGGCAGCCCTGACAAGCCCATTCTATGTCAGTAATAGCCTAAACGGCTGCTAAGCACGAAGATAATATGAAAAAGTGGGCAAAACAAACAGGATTTACAATTGTTGAACTCTTGATTGTGATTGTTGTTATTGGTATCTTGGCGGCGATTGTCATTGTTGCTTATAACGGCGTGCAGACCCGCGCGACGAATGGTTCGAAAATCAGCGAACTCAAAGCGTGGCAAAAGATTTTTGAAACCTACCGTGCGCAAGTGGGCAATTATCCGGCGATGGCGGACGGCGGCTACTGCCTAGGCGATAACTTCCCAAGTGGCAGTGGCGGGGGAGGTGTTCCACGATGTCGCGACTGGAACTATAGCGGCTCGAGCGGGTACCTGCAGAGCACGAACACTAGCTTGCTGACCGAGTTGGCTCAGGTGGCGACGTTGCCAACCTCGACCAAGCAGCCGGTTAACGGAACAGTGGGCCCGTACGCGGACTATACGGCGACGGCAATTGTTCTAACGACCGTAATTAAAGGTAGTGCAACGGAATGTCCGTCTGGCACGCTTTACGCGTGGGACGACGCTGCTGGGCGGCTGCTCTGCAAGGTTGTTTTGACTCGATAGCATGAAGCGGGTCAAAGGTTTGCTATAATAGGGGTAATATGTTTGATACTGATACTTATGAACTGAAAATGACTGGTGCGCTTGAGCACTTCGAAGACGAACTAAAGAAGGTCCGTACTGGCCGCGCGCACCCAAGCATGCTTGATGGCATTAAAGTTGAAATGTACGGCACGATGATGCCACTTAACCAAGCGGCAAATATTACTGCACCAGAGCCACAAATGTTGCAGATCACGCCATTTGATCCAAGTAGTATCCAGCCAATTGCTGCTGCGATCCGCAACGATCAATCACTTGGTTTTAATCCGTCTGATGATGGTCGTATTGTGCGTGTGCCGGTGCCACCGCTAACGGAAGAGCGTCGTAAGTTACTTGTGAAGCAAACGGGCGAAAAGGTAGAGGAAGCTCGCATTGCACTACGCAACATTCGCCAGGATGCATTCAAAGATGCTAAGCGCAAAAAAGACACCAAAGAACTGAGCGAAGATGACGTTAAGGCAGTCGAGAAAGAAATCGACAAATTGATGGCGCAGTATCAGGAAAAGATCGAAGCGGCCTTTAAGGCGAAAGAGCAGGATATCCTAACAATCTAATGAGGATTGTTGAGCGTGTGGTGGCGACGGGGCTGCCACTTGATCAAGTCATTGTTATCGGTTCAGGAATTCTTGATGCATTACATCTGCGCGAGGCGCGTGATATTGACTTGGTTGTGACACCAGGGCTGTTCCAATTGTTAAAGCAGTCAGGTGATTATTCGCACGAGGTACGGCATGACGAGGACGTACTGGAGCGAAACGATCAGGAGATATGGACCAGTTGGGATGGGTGCGACTTTGAGGCTCTATTAAGCGACGGCACGGTGATTGATGGGGTGCAGTTTGCGCATCCGCAGTTTGTCTTGGACTGGAAGCAGCGAAATGGTCGCGATAAAGACGCACGCGACATTCAACTACTTGAAAAATACTTACGTTCTGGTAGCTAAAATATAACCGCCAATGTATACTGGTAACAGTTATATATAGACCGATATTCTGGAGGATACATGGAGTTACTTTTTGGCATAATCGTTGGGCTAGCGATCCTGGTATTTTTAGTCGTTATTCATGAGCTTGGCCATGCGATCGTTGCACGGCGCAATGGAGTTGTCGTGGAAGAATTCGGCATCGGTTTTCCGCCAAAGGCATGGGGCAAAAAGCTTAAAAATGGTGTGCTATTAACGATTAATTATCTGCCACTTGGTGGGTTTGTAAAATTGCAGGGTGAGCACGACGCGGCAACCGGCAAGGGCGATTACGGGGCGGCAACGTTCTGGCAGAAGACTAAGATTCTGCTTGCTGGCGTCGCGATTAACTGGATAGCAGCAGTTGTCTTGCTATCTATTCTCGCGGTGACAGGTTTGCCAAAGGTTATTCCGAATCAATTTAGCGTTGCTGGCGATACTGCCGTAGTGCAGCAGCCAGTGAAATTGGCACATATTGAAGACGGATCGGCTGCAAATAAGGCAGGCTTGAAACGCGGCGACACGGTTGTTCGTTTCGCGGGTCAGTCAATTACGACACCAGCGGCATTGACCGAGGCCGCCAAAGAGAATAAGGGCAAAACTGTCGAGGTGATTTATACACGAGACGGTAGCGAGCAACGCACTTCGGTGGCGCTTCGTGCTGATAATCGTGATCAAAAAGGCTATCTCGGCGTGACGCCGTCGCAGCTAGAAATGATTCGAGCAACCTGGTCGGCCCCTGTTGTTGGACTTGTTACGAGTGCTCAGCTGACCCTCGAAACGTTCAAGGGGCTGGGGACGCTAGTTGGCAATCTGTTTAACGGACTTGCGTCACAGCTGAGCGGTGATCAGGCGGTTCGCGAACAGGGAAGTAAAGAGATCGGCGCGGCCGGTGACAGTGTGGCTGGCCCGATTGGTATTTTGGGTGTGATTTTCCCGGCAGCACAGCAAGCCGGACTGACGCAGCTTGTTCTGTTGACTGCGATTATCTCGCTGACACTTGCAGTTATGAATGTCTTGCCGATTCCAGCACTTGACGGTGGCCGATGGTTTACAATGGCGGCATTCCGCCTGCTTAAGAAAGAGTTAACCCAGGAGCGGGAAGAGAAAATTCAGACCGTTGGATTTCTAGCATTAATGGCGCTTGTCGTCGTGGTAACTTTCGCAGATGTCAGCAAACTCTTCCGATAACGATACCCCGCAGCCGGATTTTGTCGCGTCTGTAAAAAAAGCACACGGAACACGCAAGAAGAAAGTCGATAGCCTGAAGCCGAAACGACAATATCGCTGGAGTATGCTGCTTGTTGTTCCAGCGTGGGTGCTGATTGCATTTATCGCGGCGCAGGCAATCCTGGCTGCGGTCTTGTGGGTACTAAAGGCGTTTGGTATTTCACTACTGACGTTAGCGAGCCAAACGGTCATTGAAACGACGCTTGCAGCACTGGTCTACCTTTTAGCATTTGCCATTACATTCGGCGTACCGTACCTGGTCAGGAAGCGAAAAGTGAGCCTTGCGGCTCTTGGGATTGATCGACTGCCAAGCTGGACGGATATTGGTTTGGCGCCACTTGGATTCATCGCGTATGCGCTACTGACGGCAGCTTTGCTGTATATTGCAACGACGTACATCCCAGGCTTTCCGGTAGATCAAGTGCAGGAGGTGGGATTTAAGTCGCTGACAAACCGGACGGAAATGTTGCTGGCATTTGCAACTCTTGTGGTTGTAGCGCCAATTGCCGAAGAAGTGCTGTTTCGAGGGTACCTGTATGGTAAACTGCGTAAATACACCCCGCTCATTCCATCGATCCTGGTAACGAGTTTGTTATTTGGCGCGGTGCATATGCAGTGGAATGTTGGGCTCGATACTTTCGCGCTCAGTATTGTCCTGTGTTGTTTGCGTGAGGTGAGTGGAAGTATTTGGGCTGGCGTGTTGCTGCATATGGCCAAGAACGCCGTTGCCTTTTATTTGTTATTTATCAGCCCTGTTATGATGCCGGGACTTGGAAGTTAGGAGAATTATGCGAGTATCACAGTTATTTACAAAAACCAGCAAGACAGCGCCAGCCGACGAAGTCGCAAAGAACGCACAGTTGTTGATTCGAGCTGGCTTTATTCACAAGGAAATGGCAGGTGTCTATGCATATCTGCCACTTGGTTTGCGTGTCCTTGAAAACATCAAAAAGATTGTGCGCGAAGAAATGAACGCAATCGGCGGCCAAGAAGTGGCGATGACGACACTGCAACCGCGTGATATCTGGGAAAAGACGGATCGCTGGGATGATAAGAAAGTTGATAACTGGTTCAAGACGCGCCTTGCAAATGGTACGGAGCTAGGGGTCGGCCTGACGCACGAAGAGCCGATTGTTGATGCGGTCAGCGGTTATCTGAATTCATACAAGGATATGCCTTTTTACGTGTATCAAATTCAGAATAAGTTTCGTAATGAGCTGCGCGCAAAGAGCGGTCTGTTGCGTGGCCGTGAATTTTTAATGAAAGACATGTACTCGTTCAGTCCTAATCAGGAAGTACATGAAGCAGCGTACGAAAAGGTTGTCGAGGCCTATCACCGAGTTTATGCGCGACTTGGCCTGGGCGAGATTACGTATCGCACCTACGCCGACGGCGGTATCTTTACCCCTCGATTTAGTGATGAATTTCAAACGCTGAGCGAGGTGGGTGAGGATACGATCTATGTTGATGAATCAAGAAAGATTGCCATCAACGAAGAAATTTTGACTGATGAAAATCTTGCAAAGCTAGGCTTGAATAAAGATGATCTTGTCCAAAAGAAGGGTGTTGAGGTGGGTAATACATTCCATCTTGAAAGTAAGTATACGGACGCGCTTGACGTATATTACACGGACGAAAACGGACAGCAGCAGTCAATTATCATGGGCTGCTACGGGATTGGCGTGAGCCGCTTAATGGGTGTCGTAGCGGAGCACTTTTCAGATGAGAACGGATTGGTGTGGCCTGAGAGTATTGCGCCGGCAAAAGTTTACTTGGTGCGAATTGGCAGTGAGGACGCTACGAGGCATGCTGACGAGCTGTATGAAGAGCTGACCGCGAAGGGGATCGAGGTGATATACGATGACCGCAACGAACGTCCGGGTGCGAAGTTTGCCGATGCCGAGCTGATGGGCATTCCGTATCGTGTCACGGTCAGTGATCGCCTGATTGAGGCGGGTGAATACGAGTACACCGTTCGCACCACTGGTGAGACGCAGAATTTGACACGCGACGACCTACTTGCTAAACTAAACTAACTGTAAACGTGACTACATAGGGGTTTACACGGGATAATTAGTGAAGGCAAGTGCTTGAAATAGCACTTTTTATAATGAATACAAAGGAATAACAACGATGAAGAAACTTTTTCAGATTACCGATGAAGGCAAGAAGGAGCTAGAGGCTGAGCTAGCTGAACTGAAAAGTCGTCGCGGCGCAATCGCTGACAAGATTGCAGAAGCTCGTGACTACGGCGATCTTTCTGAGAACGCTGAATACGACGCGGCTCGCGAAGAGCAGGGTCTTGTCGAAAGTCGTATTGCCGAGATCGAAGATGTTCTTTTGAACGCTGACATTATCAAAGCGACGAAGAGCTCTAGCGTTCACCTTGGTAGCAAAGTAGAGCTAAAGACAGGCAGCAAGACGGTGAACTACCATGTTGTCGGTCCAGTGGAGGCTGATCCGCTTGAAGGCAAGATCAGTAACGAATCTCCAATCGGCCTTGCACTGATGGGCAAGAAAGTTGGCGACACTGCGGTGATCACAACGCCAAAGGGTGAGATCAAGTACGAGATCGTCAAGCTCGGCTAGAGCTGCCAAATAAAAAACATCCGGTGACAATCACCGGATGTTTTTTATGCAACTTCTTGCGTATTGATTGGATACGGGATGCTGTTAAGGAGGTCTTCGGCAGTTTTGAGTTCATGCTCGGCTTCAAGAACGGCAGCATAGCTTTCGATAAGTTCTGGCGTGGCATCATCTGCTGAATACGACTGTTCTCTGGCGATCGCACGAATGTCATCGAGCCTTGCTTGTGCTTGGTGGAGAGAGCGCTTGGCAACGTCGATACGATCATGTGTTGCGGCGCGCGTGAGTGCATCGGTTTCGGCGTGCGCCTCTTGGCGTAGGGCGTAGAGTTCTTGCTTGATTGGTGAATGTTGATTTGCTGCTTGAATAAGTGCGTGAGCAAGATCACCGCAAATGTTTTCGTTTTCAACTGCGCGACCTGTTGCGGTGTGAAGCGGGAGGTTGCCTGCGTCTTCGAGTCGCTGATGGATGTCGTCCTCATGATTGGCGGCATCTTTGATGACGGCTTTGAGTGCACCGGCGACGAGCTTTTTCTGCTCATCAAGATCTTGAGGGAGGTGGTCTATATGTTTGATGTCGTTTGCATCAATTGCAGCAATTCGACGGTAGTTTTCCGTGAGATTATACGCTTCGATGGCGTCATAAGCTGCTGTCATGCAATAAGCGTCAGGAAGGCCGGGATGGACACCGTCTTCGAGTACATTCGCAGTGAGCTCCAGGGCAGAGATGCAGATGAGCTCATTCTGGCGGGCGATTTCTTCTGGGGTGAATGTATCGCCAATGCGTTCTTTGACTTCAGCGAGAGCACTGATGCGCGCACGAGGGTCTTCAATCTGATCGATGTCCGTGAGGATTTCTCCGGAAAGATCGTTGGAGAGGTATACTTCCTGAAGAATCTGATCCTCTGTTAATGAAGGAGAAGCCGTCGCTTCGTTATCGTGAACTGCAGTTGAAAGTCTATCTAGTGTTTGCGTCATTCAGATACCATCTATGCTATATTACGATTTATTTATGTTCTGATACTAGCAGTTTAAGCGTAATAAATCAATAGCAGTATCTCATCAGGGGTATAGGTGATTGTGAATAATCTTACAAACTAACGGCACTACCTCTGTTTCTGGAAATACGGTATACTATAAAGGATATGGCAACACTCCAAGATTACAGGGATGAGCGACTCCGAAAGCTCGCCGAACTAAAAGAACTAGGTATTAATCCGTACCCAGCAGATGCTCACCGTACGCATATGGCCGGTGAAATTACTGCTAACTTTGACGAACTAGAAGGCGATATGGCAATTGTCGCTGGACGTATTGCGGGTATTCGCAAGTTTGGCAAGCTGGCATTTATCGTCTTGAAAGACGTCTCGGGATCAATTCAATTATTTTTACACGCACCAGATGTGGCCGAGCTTGAACCAAGCCAGGGTATTGTAGGCATGATGCAACTGCCGCTGCTTGATACGGGTGACTTTATAGAAGCGACTGGCGAAGTGATTCGCACGAAGACTGGTGAAATTTCAGTTGCTGCGAAATCAATTCGTTTGCTAACCAAGAGTCTGCGTCCAATGCCGACAGAGCTAACGAACAAGGAAGAGCGTTTCCGCCGTCGTTATGTTGATATGGGTGTTAATCAGGACGTGCGTGAGCGATTTGTACGCCGCAGCAAGTTTTGGCAGGCAACGCGACAATTCTTGAATGAGCGAGACTTCCTTGAGGTGAATATTCCAGTTCTTGAAACGACAGCTGGCGGCGCTGATGCAAATCCATTTGTAACGCACATGGATGCACTAGATCAGGATTTCTATCTGCGCATTAGCCACGAGCTGCCGCTCAAGCGCCTGCTGGTAGCTGGTTATGAAAAAGTCTATGATATCGGTGCTCGTTTCCGTAACGAGAACTACAGCGACGAACACCTTCCGGAACACGTGGCTATGGAATGGTACTGGGCGTATTCGGACTGGGAGAAGGGTATGGCGCTGACCGAAGAAATGATTCGCTACATCGCTGATCATACCTGGGGTACGCGTAAGTTTACACTTGCCGATGGTAGCGTGGTTGATTTTGGTAATGATGGTGAGCATTTCCCGCGCATTAGTTTTGTCGAGGTGCTTCGCGACCAGTACGGTATTGATGTGTTTAATTCGTCAATTGAAGACATTGCGGCGAAATTGAAAGAGCACGGCCTCGAGGTCGAGAAGCAGGACAATCGCCAGCGTAGCCTCGATAAACTATGGAAAAAGTACCGCAAGACAATTGCTGGCCCGGCTTTCCTAGTCGATATGCCAACCTTTATGCAGCCGCTTGCCAAGGTGCAGCCGGACAATCCTGCACTCACCGAGCAGTTCAACTTGGTGTTTGGCGGTAGTGAAATGTGCAAGGCCTTTTCAGAGCTGAATGATCCGATTGATCAGTACAATCGCTTCCTTGAACAGCAACAGATGCGCGATAGTGGCGACGACGAGGCGCAAATGATGGACATTGATTACGTTGAAGCGCTGGAGTACGCGATGCCACCGGCCTGTGGTCTTGGTTTCTCGGAGCGTGTTTTTTGGTCGTTGGAGGGTATAACAGCTCGCGAAGGTGTACCATTCCCGCACCTGCGTAGCGAGATCGACCCGACTACAAAAGATATCTACCCAGAGTTGAAACTGAACTAGTTGTAAACCTAGAAAAAGAGAAAAGCCCAGTCGCGTGTTGCGAGCTGGGCGTTCCTTTTACCTTTCTATGAGTTGATCATGATATGTTCGCTGCTTTTTAATCTCAGTGCTGCACCAAGGTCTTGGCCAAGGCCGAGTTGAACCTCGTCGTGGTGCAGGATATCGATAATTGCTTGCGTGGCAGTTTCATTATCTCCGCAGTGCAGAGCGGGGAAACGAAGCGCGTGCTGTTCACCACGCTCGTCTCGACCAAGTAATCGAAAGTCTTCGTCTCGGTAGACGTCCGCTTGAAACCACGTGATATCTTTCCACGTCGTCATCTTCATGAGTTGCTGAAACCTGTCAAAAGCCTCGTCAGCAGGAATAGACTGTCTTGTGGTATAGGTGATCGTTGACTTACTCAATTTCACTCCATTGGGTAGGTAAAAGGACATATATATTTAATCATATTATTTATATCAGGTCAAAAGAGGTGGAGATGACTAGGCGGTTATGTAAGGAAGTTTGGAGCTGTCTGTTATTATTAATGGTAATGGTTTACGAGACTATCATTCGAGCGGTGTTGGCACGGCAATTTACTCAGACGCTGATTGTGGGTGTAGATGGCATTGATGCATCTGGCAAGACGGTATTTGCGGACGAGTTGGGGGAGCGGTTACGTCAGGTGACGGATCGCCAGGTTGTGCGTATTAGTCTTGATGGCTTTTTGAATCCAGAAGCGATTCGCATGCGACAAGGCCGATTGTCGGCGCAGGGTCAGTACGATGACTGGCTGAATATTACAGCGGTAATTGCACTCGTGTTGAACCCGCTTCGAGAGCTGACACCTCGGTATACGCCGGCGATCTATAACAAAGAGGGGGATGTCGAGATTCGCGCCAACCCGCTGACAATTCCTACTGGGAGCATCGTAATTATTGACAGTATTTTCTTGGCGCGGCCAGAGTTTCGTGCGGCGCTGTCGATGCATATTTGGCTTGAGGTGAATGATTCGGTGGCATTGGGTAGAATGGTGCGCCGCGCGCGCGAGCGTAATGAGGCGGGCGACCTGATTCGTCTGAAGCAAATGTTTACCGAACGCTACCTAGGTGCACAAGTATTGTATAAACAAGTTGCGCACCCAACTTTGGTCGCTGATTTTATTATCGATAATAACGATTTCATACACCCGGTCATTAGGAGTCAAAAGACTCCGACTGGTGAGCGAATGGAGGTTGGCGTATGACGGCTACAGATACTTTTAATGATCTGCCGGTTCGGCAGTTTCATGATCAGATTGTCCAGGCGATTGACGAAAATCAAGTGACAATTATTACTGCTGAAACTGGGGCGGGCAAGAGTACGCAGGTGCCGCAGTATTTGGCCGAGCATGGTTATAGTAAAGTGGTCGTGACGCAGCCGCGTATTTTAGCGGCGCGCAACCTGAGCCGTCGTGTGCGCGAGGAATGGTCGCTGCGAACTGGGGTTGATAGCGATGAGATTATCGGCTATCGCACTGCTCATGAGCGAGACGATAGTCCGCGAACACAAATTTTATACTGCACCGATGGATTGCAGCTGGTTCGCGAAATTACTGGCGCAGGCATTGGCGAGCGGCAAGTGCTGGTGCTTGATGAAGTGCATGAGTGGAATGAGAATATGGAAGTATTGGTGGCGTGGGCAAAACACCGCTGCCAGGAAGAACCACGCTTTAAAGTTGTGATTATGAGCGCAACGATCGAGACGGATACGCTCGCGCAGTACTTTGATACGCCAGCAGTCGTTAACGTCCCCGGGCGAAGTTTTGACGTGACGAAGCGTCGCGGAACCGACGTGTTAAGCGAGATATTTAATCAGTTGCAGTCGGGCGTGCAGAGTAATATGCTGGTCTTTTTGCCAGGTAAGTCCGAGATTCAAGATGTCGGCGATGTCGTGAAGGCAAAGGCTGACGCTGCTGGCGTGCCGGTGATTCCGCTGCACAGTCAGCTTGAGGCAACAGCGCAACAAGAGGCATTTGCTAATTACCCAAATGGCAAAATTATTCTTGCGACCAATATCGCCCAAACGAGCGTCACAATTGATGACATTGATGTCGTGATTGATAGCGGCCTGGAGCGGCGTAGTGAAGTCCGAAATGGCGTTGAGGGGCTGTTTATTGCCCAGATTTCACAGGCGGATTGTTTGCAACGCGCTGGGCGAGCGGGTCGCGTCAAAGCGGGTGAGTATGTACTAGCACCATATGACACGATGCCGTGTCTTGAGTTTGATGAACGACCAGCTTATGCAACACCAGAAATCCTTCGCAAGCACATCGATCGATTAACCCTGCGTCTGGCAAATGTTGGCATTGATATTGAAACACTCGATTTTTATCACGACCCAAGTCACAAGGCAATCGTCCAGGCAAAGCGAACGCTCGTTGCGCTTGGGGCGCTTTCGACGCAAGGCGACGTGACACGGATTGGCCGACAGATGGAGCAGTTTCCAGTTGAATCAAGTTTCGCACGCATGCTGGTTGAATCGAAGAGCTTTAGCGACGACGTGCAAACAAAACTAGCGGCTATTATTGGCATCCAAGAAATCGGCGGGATTATTAAGGGCGGCCCACGCTATACAGGCTGGCGAAAATATACCAAGCAGTACAAGTCTGATTTGTTGGCGCAATATGACGTTTACCTGGCGCTGCCGCAAATCCTTCCTGACGAGTACGAGGATATTGGGATTATTAGCAAAAACATTCACAAAGCGCGTGAGGTGATGGAGCGACTTGACCGCGACCTGGGGCTTGATCCAGAGTTACTAACGCCAATCGCTGATAGCGAGCAAGAGCCACTGATGCGATGTATCGTTGCTGGTCAGATCGATCAACTATGGGCAGTTGATGAGCGCGGCGACGCAACGCATATTACCACGAAAAAACGCCGCGAGCTTTCAAGCAGCACGGTGGTGCGAAATCCAAAACTCGTCGCTGGTACGCCATTTGACCTACAGGTGCCGACGCGAAGTGGAGGACTTGAGACATTGAATCTTGTGCAAAATCTGACGGCTGTTTCTCCGGAGTGGCTCGTTGATTTGGCGCCGCATTTATTTGCTGGACGACGCGGCAAGGCGTTTTATGATCCGCGAACCGGCATGCTAACGACTCGTCAACTGGTTCGCTTTGGTGGCCAAGTGCTCGAGGCGGGCGGTGAGCCGGTGCTCGAGAATACGCCCGAAGCGCGGCGACTCTTCGTCGAAGCCTTTTCAACGTGGGCGCATGAACAGTTAGAGAAGGAGCGGCGCAGCTACGCTCGCTTCCATACCAAGCGCATTCCGCCGGTTCCGCTGCGGCAGCTACAGCAGCAAGTCAAGGCAACTGCCGGGGGTGTTATCTCACTCAGTGAGTTGACGTCGCAGCAGCGTGCAAACCTGATGGATTTGTCAAAGCTGCATACCCATCTAGGGAATGATTTCATGGCGCAAGTTGGAACAACGCGCCATTCGCATCATCACGAGCAATCTCGATCGCGTGGTTGGCAGCCAAAGCACAAGCGTAAGTACGATCGTCGACGCGATTCGTAAAATACTGCTTGAACTGATTCTTTGTTCGGGTGTGTAGTAGACAGCGGTTTTCAATTCGAGGAGAGACAAAATATGCTCAGTATTACATCGGTATTATCTTTATTTACATTGCTTGCGCTGTCGTCGGCGGTCTTTTTTGTCGCCAAGCGCTTCAAGGTACCGTACACGGTACTGCTGGTTCTCGTCGGCTTGTTGCTGGTACCGATCGTCAAGTTGCCGTACCTTGAGCCTGTCTTTGGGTTTTTGGACGATCTGAAGCTGACGCCTGAGCTGCTATTCTATATCTTTTTACCAATCTTGATCTTTGAGTCGGCATTTAATATGAATGTCCGAAAGATGATTGACAACGTTTGGTCAATTTCTTTGCTGGCGGTGGTTGGGCTACTCGTTTCAACGGTGTTGATCGCAACAGCGCTTTATTTCCTGCTGCCAATGATCGGCTTTCATATTCCATTTATTATTGCACTGCTATTTGGGGCAATCATTTCATCAACCGATCCAGTGGCTGTTTTGGCATTATTCAAGGACTTTGGTGCGCCAAAACGACTGACCATGATTTTTGAAGGCGAAAGTCTGTTTAATGACGGTACAGCGGTCGCACTATTCTTGGTGATTCTTGCGGTTGCAACCGAAGGCTTTCACGGCCCGGTAACGGTTATGAATGGCATTGCAATGTTCGTGGGTATGGTTGTATTTGGTATTGCACTGGGGCTGATTATGGCGGTGTTATTCTCACGCGCGCTCCGCTTTACGCGCAGTAATGAGTTTGTCACCGTGACACTGCTGATTATTTCAGCGCACCTGGTCTTTATCCTAGCGGAAATCATTAACGAGCATGGATTTTTCGGTCTCCCGATTCACGTTTCGTCAATTATCGCAACGACAGTCGCAGCACTCTTTTTAGGTAACTATTCGCGTAATATTCTCACGCCGCAAACTGATGAGTATCTGAGTAAATTTGTTGAACACGTGGCGTTTATTGCTAACTCGCTGGTCTTTATCTTGGCCGGGCTGTTGTTCGCATCCGCGCAGATTGACGTGAGTACGCTGTGGTTGCCGATCTTGCTGACCGTGTTCGTGGTTGCGATAGTGCGCGTCATTGCCGTCTATGCTGTCACGACGCCACTGAACGCTTTGCGACTCGAGGCCAAGATTCCGCAGTCGTGGCAGCTCTTGCTCGCATGGGGTAGTTTGCGCGGGGCGCTGGCGATCATTATCGTCTTGTTAATTCCGGATGACTTTATGGTCGAGGGCTGGCAATATGCGTACTCGCCGAAAGATTTCCTACTTGCGATTACTATAGGGTGCATACTTGCAACACTGTTCATTAAGGCGCCGCTGATTGGCACGGTCATGCGCGCACTTAAGATCAATAAACCCGAGCCGTTAAAGTTAGCGCATGAAGCTGATCTGGGTATCTATTACTTGTTGACTGAGCAGTCGCGGTTCGAGACGCACAAAACACGCGGTTTCGTTCGCGATGAGCACTACAAGCTGCTTGCACAGCAGCTGGATCAAAAGCTAAAGGACGCCTTTAGTGAACGAGATGAGCTGATGAAAAAGTATGGTCAGCGTTTGTTTGATCAGTCACTGCACTTGATGACAATTCATGTCGAGTCGTATGTTCTAAAGCAGCTGTATGTGAATGGCGAGATTAGCGAGCGAATGTTCAGGAAGATCAACGGCAAGCTTAATCTGCAGACGGAAAAAATCGAATACGCTCGTCATGACGAGATTGACCCGACGTCGTATACTGACCGCAAAGACATCTTTGATCGATTGGTTAATTTTATGCAGACGATTTTTGATCGCAAAAACAGAGAAGTGAGCTTGGAAGAGAAGCTGCAGTATTATCGTGCTCAGATGATTATGGCGCGCAAGGCGGTCGCGACGATTCGATCGATGCAGGATGAATACACAACTGCTGTGTTTATGGAGGAGTCATACGCAAAGGTCACTGCCCGTTACGAGCATTTTAAGGACCAATGTGCAGATAAGGTTGACGCACTTCTCGGTCATCATAATGAAGAGCTATCGCCATACTTGACATACCTTGCAAAGAAGTCGATTGCCGCATCAGGTACTCGTGCGCTTGATTTCCTTCATGGGCGGGGTATCGTCAATGAGCTCGTCGAGGATGAGATTAGGCATCGTTGGTCGAAGGACCTTCTTGGTTAGGTGGCGTCTGTCATGAATATGACGTCGCACATAAGCAAGAGTGATACACTAGAAAAAAGGGGTATTGATGATTGAAGTAAACCATGTCACGAAAACGTATGGCAAAAAGCAAAATACGTTTACGGCACTCGATGATGTAAGTTTTGTAATTCCAGATGGCGCGAGTGTTGCGATTCTGGGAAAGTCGGGAAGTGGCAAGTCGACGCTGATGCACGCTATGAGCGGGCTTGATCGTCCTGAAAAGGGTGAAGTTGTCATTGACGGCGAGGATATTCTGAAGCTAAAGGCAAAAGCAGTTGATAAGTTTCGTGCGAGCAAGATGAGTTTTATTTTCCAATCGTTCTTCGTACAGGCGAATGAGACTTGTTATGACAACGTTAGCTTGCCACTTGAGATTTCTAAGCTGTCGCCAAACCAGCGCAAGCAAAAAGTCGAAAAAGCGCTTAATTCTGTTGAACTAGGTGATAAGCTGCGATCTCGCGCTCGTGATCTTTCAGGTGGCCAAAAGCAGCGCCTGGCAATTGCCCGCGCCATTGTCAACGAGCCGAAAATTTTGTTTGCCGACGAACCAACGGGCAACCTCGATAGTGCAACTGGTGAAGTTGTCGAGGGCATCTTGTTTGGTTACAACAAAAAGAATGGCACGACACTGATTATCGTGACGCACGACCCAGACTTGGCCGCAAAGTGTGATATCGAGATTCGTATTAAGGACGGCAAGATTGAATCAATCAGGGATACAAAGGCAATAGTGAAAAAAAGGACGTCAGTGCGTACGGGGGCGGGAGTATAACTTATGAGAACAACTGATATTATTCGTCGTGCCGGTCGCAGTTTGCGTCAGGCGAAAGCGCGAACGCTATTGACAAGCTTGGCTATCGCGGTCGGGGCGTTTACGTTAACACTATCAATCGCCGCAGGCGAGGGGGCGCGTCAGTACGCTGATAAGTTGATTGGTACGAACATTAATCCGAAAGTGCTTTTTATCGTCAAGGATAAGACGCTCTTTGGCGGGGGCCAGCAGCAAAGCGGTTTGCGGGAATATGATCCGAATGCTAGTACGACACGCACCGGCACGACGGTGAAGCAAATGACGCAAGCTGATGTCGATAAGCTATCACAGCGGAGTGATCTTGAGAATATTTCTCCTATCACACAGCTGTCGATGCGCTATATGACTGTCGAGGGGTCTGACAAGAAGTTTACTTCTGAGATCGCAAAATACGATTCGACGATTCGCAACGAGACAGCGGCAGGCTCGCTACCGCAGCTTGGCGAGCAGATTGGCGATGGTGATATTGTCATGCCGGAACGCTTTGCTGATACCTTGGTTGCGCAAAAAGTTGTCGCCAAGCCAGCTGACCTTGTTGGTAAAAAGGTGACCGTGACAGTTGCAAAGCCATCGACGCAACCTTCACAGGAAGAGATCAATACCATCCTGAGCACTGAAGGAACGGCCGGACTCGCCAAACTTGCACAAGGTGAAACGCGTAACTTAACGTTTACAGTTCGTGCGCTTGCGAAAAAATCGGCCGCAGCAATTGCTGATGTGTCGTCGCTGCAGGTGTCTGATAATGCGGCTAAAGAAATTTACGACTACACCACCAAAGGTACTGACAATTACCAGAAGTATATTGGCGTGACTGCACTCGCAAAAGGTGACGACAAGCCAGTTGAGGTGAAGGCGGCGCTCGAGAAAGACAGCTACTATGCACAGACAGCCGAGGACCTCCAGGGAGTCATCTTTACCGTTGTGAATACTCTGCAGGGTATCGTGGCTGGATTTGGCGTCCTTGCACTACTTGCGAGCGTCTTCGGCATCATTAACACGCAGTACATTAGTGTACTTGAACGAACGCAGCAGATCGGCCTTATGAAAGCACTTGGCATGCGCGGGCGTGACGTCGCCCGTTTGTTCCGCTACGAAGCTGCTTGGATTGGCTTCTTGGGTGGTGTGATTGGAGCGATGGCTGCTTGGGGACTTGGTACAGCGCTCAATCCATGGATCACGGAAACAATCGAGCTTGGTGAGGGTAACTCAATTCTTATCTTCCAATGGCTGCCGATTATTAGCCTAGTTGTGGCGTTAATGTTGGTTGCCGTCGTTGCGGGTTATTTCCCGGCACGAAAAGCCGCCAAGCTTGATCCAATTGAAGCACTACGGACTGAATAAAAACCTCGTCTTTAAAACCGTCTCTCCAAAGAGGCGGTTTTTTGATACAATGGGGCTATGTTAGATATCCGTTATGTTCGCGAAAACGCTGATCGCGTCAAAGAATTCTCCAAACAAAAAAACTATCAGGTCGATGTTGATCGTGTCTTGGAGTTGGATGAATCGCGTCGCGAATTGCAGCAAAAAGCGGATGAACTGCGCACCGAACGCAACAGCATTGCCGAGGCGATGAAGCAGGCTGGCGGCAATCCAGACCAAGCGTCAATCGAACGTGGTCGCGTCCTGAAGACTGACATTAGCGAAGTCGAAGAACGCCTGCGAGTGGTTGATGAGGAGTTCTTTACGCTCTTTAAAAAGATTCCAAATATTCCAGCTGATGACGTGCCGGTTGGCGCGACCGAGGACGAGAACGTGCTTTCAAAGACTGTCGGTGATAAACCGCAGTTTGGTTTCGCGCCACGTAATCATTATGAAATTGCCGACCAGCGCGGCTGGATCGATAAAGAGCGCGCCTCAAAAGTAGCGGGTGCTCGCTTTGCTTACATTAAGGGTGACCTAGTGAAGTTGCAGTTTGCGATTATCCAATTTGTCATGAACACCCTGAGCGATGAAGCAAAGCTTAAAGAAATCGCTGACGGTGCCGGCCTCGACGTTGACCTGAAGCCATTTACGCCAATCTTACCACCGCTCATGATTCGGACTGATTTGTACGATGCGATGGATCGCCTCGAGCCACGCGACGATCGCTATAAAATTGAAGACGAAGACCTGTGGTTACAGGGGAGTGCTGAGCATGTGCTTGGGAGTATGCACGCCGATGAAATCTTTGACGCCAAGCAATTGCCACTTCGCTACGTTGGCTATGCGACGAGTTTCCGCCGCGAGGCAGGTACGTACGGTAAAGACATGGAAGGCATCCTTCGTATGCACCAATTCGACAAGCTTGAAATGGAGAGCTTTACGACAGGCGAAGACGGCTTGAAGGAGCATTTGCTATTTGTTGCCATTCAAGAACACCTCGTCCGAACCCTCGGATTGCCATATCAAGTGTTGCAGAAATGTACGGCAGATATCGGTAAGCCAAATGCTCGTGGTATTGATATTGAGACGTGGCTGCCTGGCCAGGATAAGTACCGCGAAACACACACGGCTGATTACATGACTGATTATCAAGCACGCCGTTTGAAGACACGCGTTCGCCGCGAGAGTGGGGAGCTAGAGCTTGTGCATACAAATGACGCAACAGCCTTCGCACTTGGTCGTATTATGATTGCCATTATCGAAAACGGCCAGGATGAGGCCGGTAATGTTACGGTGCCAGAAGCCCTTCGTCCGTACTTAGGCGGTCGCGAGACGCTCTAGTCTTTGCTATAATAAGAGTATCAACCTAACAACGGACATTTCAGCCAAGGAGGGTAGCGAATGATTAACTCGATCAACATTACTGGAGTCAAATTTGATCTTGACGAGTCAACAAAGAGATACGTCATCAAAAAGATTGGACGCCTTGATCGATACCTGCCGCGGCACGCGCGTAAAAGTGCAAGAGCCGAAGTTTGTCTAAAACAAGTTAATCGTGAATACGGCAATAAATACGAGGCCGAGGTGATTCTTCATGTGCCAGATAGGACGCTGACTGCAAAAGATTCAACCGTTAATATCTTGGCCGCACTCGATATTGTCGAAGCAAAGCTCGCAACGCAGCTGCATAAATACAAAGAAACGTCAGTGCCTCATATCGGCAATCGGGGAGTGTTGGCACGTTTTAAACGCAGCTACGCGCGTGAAGCCGAAGCCTAAAGTGGTATTTACTGCACGGAACCCTTTTAAGTTAGATCAAAACAGCGTATACTATACCATAGATAATTTCAGACGATAACGTCCTACATTTTTCAGGAGCAAGGGTATTTCTATGGTCAGTAGACAAAAGGTGTTAACAAAAGTATTTGGTGATCCGCAAAAACGGATTCTTCGCGTTCTCGAGAAGAAGGTTGATCGTATCAACGCACTGGCCGAAAAGTATCATAAGATGTCCAAGACGGACCTCAAAAAACAAACTGAGGTTTTAAAAAAGCATCTTGAGCGTAAGAATACGACGCTTGACGATATTTTGCCTGATGCCTTTGCGTTGGTACGTGAAGCGAGCGATCGCGTACTTGGGATGCGTCATTTTGATGTCCAATTGATTGGCGGTATGGCGCTCCATGACGGTAACGTTGCTGAAATGAAGACTGGTGAAGGTAAGACGCTGGTAGCGACTTTGCCAACGTATCTAAATGCGCTTGAGGGCAAAGGCGTACACGTTGTCACCGTGAATGACTACCTGGCGCAGCGCGACGCGAGCTGGATGGGTGAATTGTACGACTTCTTGGGTCTTTCGACCGGGGTTATTATTAACGACGCTTCATTTATTTTTGATAAAGACTATGACAATGAAAAGCACGACGATCCACGTATGCGTCGTCTGCGTCCAGTGACGCGCAAAGAAGCGTACGCCGCTGACATTACGTATGGCACTAACAACGAGTTTGGTTTTGACTACCTGCGCGATAACATGGTTAATGAGGTTGAAATGTTGCGCCAGCGCGATCTTCACTTTGCGATCGTGGATGAGGTCGACTCAATTTTGATCGATGAGGCGCGCACACCACTGATCATTAGTGCGCCAGCTGCTGAAAATCCAGATAGTTATTATCAGTTCGCTAAGGTAGCCGCCAAGCTCGTTCCTGATGACTACGTTCTGGATGAAAAGCGTCGCAGTGTCGCCCTTACTGACGAAGGTGTTGAAAAGGTACAAAAAATGCTCGGCGTGAAAAACTTGTACACGCCAGAGTATGTTCGTTCGGTGTACCACCTCGACCAAGCATTGAAGGCGCAGACGCTATTTAAACGTGATAAAGATTATGTAGTGACGAACGACGGCGAAGTTATTATTGTCGACGAACATACCGGTCGTTTGATGCAGGGACGCCGTTATAACGAAGGTTTGCACCAGGCAATCGAAGCAAAAGAAAATGTTCCAGTTTTGCAGGAAAGCAAGACGCTTGCAACGGTGTCGTTCCAGAATTATTTCCGTCTCTATGGAAAGCTCTCTGGTATGACTGGTACAGCCTTTACAGAAGCCGAAGAATTCCAGCAGATTTATAGTTTGGATGTTATTCAAATTCCATCAAACCGTCCTATTGCTCGTGCCGACAAAGAAGACCTGATCTTCAAGACGGAAAAGGGGAAGCTGCGTGCGGTTGCAGAGGCAATCAAGGAATATAACAAGGTTGGCCGTCCGGTATTGGTCGGTAGTGCTTCAATTGCCAAGAATGAGCTAATTGCTGCATATCTTGATAAAGAAAAGATTCCATATGAAATCTTGAACGCGAAGAATAACGAACGTGAAGCGGCGATTGTCGAAAAAGCCGGCGAAAAGGGTGCGATTACGCTGGCAACCAACATTGCTGGTCGTGGTACCGACATTAAGCTCGGTGAGGGCGTCAAGGGGCTCGGCGGCTTGGTCGTTATTGGATCTGAGCGCCACGAATCTCGCCGCATCGATAACCAGCTTCGTGGTCGTGGTGGTCGTCAGGGTGACCCGGGCGAGACGCAGTTCTACGTATCAACCGAAGACGATCTTATGCGTATTTTCCAAGGTGAGCGCATTGCAGCACTGATGGATCGACTTGGGGTTGATGAAGATACGCCAATCCAAAACAAGGCTGTCTCAAAGACGCTAGAAGCGGCGCAAAAACGTGTTGAAGGCTACAACTACGACACCCGCAAGAACGTTGTACAGTATGACAATGTCATTAACCGTCACCGCCGCGTCGTCTATGTGATGCGTCGCAAGATCCTTGAGGGTGATGATATCAAGCCGGAAGTCGAGCGCCTGCTTACTGAAAAGGTGCGCGAATTAACGGTTGTGCCGGCAAAGAACAACAAGAACTTTACTAAAGAATTCGAAACCATCTTCCCGATTGACGAAGCGAAGATCGCGGCGATTGGTGCGGAAAAGAAAGACAAAGTTCGTTTCGACCTTGCGATGAAAGAAGCCTCGAAATTTTACGCGGCAAAAGAAAAGGAACTGACACCAGAAATCATCCGTCAGGTTGAACGCCAAGCGTACCTTGTACTGATGGACGAACTTTGGATGCAGCACCTTGAGAACATGCAGCACCTTCGTGAAGGTATTCACTGGCGCAGTGTCGGTCAGCGTGACCCGCTGGTAGAGTATCGTGCTGAATCACAAAAACTTTTTGAAGGATTGCAATCAACACTACGTGATGAAGTACTGCGTGAAGTCATGCACATTCATCCAAGTAATGTCCTCCTTCAGTCGGCCGATGAGTATGACACTGAGCTGACAAAACTAGCCGAAGACGCTGTTGAAAAAGGTGTGAACGAAATTACTGGTGGTGAAGAAAATCGTGATGATGATTTCAGCAAGACGAAAAAAGCCAAGACTGCCGCAGAAGTTGGCAAGGTGAAGAATGACGCACGCAAAAAGAAGAAGACGCAGCGCCAAAACCGCAAGAAGAATCGTAAATAAAGTAGGATTAAGAATAAATGAAACACACTGTTGAAGAAGTGCGCCTGAAAAATGGCGCCCGCGGCCTACTGATTGACGTCCCAGATGCGACGGTTATGAGTTTTCAGTTCCAGTTTCGCGCTGGTAACCGTTACGTAAAATCAAAAGATATTTACGAAACTGCTCACATTATGGAGCATATGGCGTTTGGTGCTAACGCACGCTTTAAGAGCGAACATGATTTCGAGGCGGAATTCACGAAAAACGGTGCTTACCACAATGCATACACCAGTGATATGAGCATGGTGTACGTTGCTGACTGCGCTGATTTTGAGTGGGAGCGTATCTTTGATTTACAGCGGGTGTCTATCTGTCGGCCAAAATTCAATAGTGAAGAACTTGAAGCCGAAAAGGGTAATGTTCGCAGTGAGCTTACCGGCTACTTGAATAATCATAACCGTGTGTTGTGGCCAAAGGTTCAGCAGCTTCTGGGTGAAGACGTCTATACGTTTAGCCAGCGTCTGAAGACGATTCAAAATACGACCCTCAGGGATATTAAGGAGCACCACGCTCGTACACACACCGGTGGCAATATGCGCTTCGTGATTTCTGGGAAGCTACATGGTCGCAAGAGCGAAATTAAGCGTCAGCTTGAGGATTGGGAGCTTGGTGAAGGTGAGCGTTTTGAAGCACCACACGATGAGTTTAAAGCAGGTAAACCAACGCTGATTCGACGCAAAGAGGCGTCAAACCTAACCTTTGCTTGGTCAATGGTGCTACCGCGTGAGCTGACGGACGAGGAAGCTGATGCGATGAACTGCTTGGATCATATCTTGACTGGTACGATGCACTCGCGTATTTACGGTGCGGCGCGTAAAAAAGGGCTGGCGTACGGTATGTTTAGTGACACCTCGGTTGGCTTTCATGACAGTAGCTGGGACTTTGGCGGCCAGGTGAATCTCGATACAGCAAGCGGACTATTTGATATTATTGTTCGCGAACTCAAGCATGTCCTTGACGGTAAAATTACCGAAGAAGAGATTAGTGCAGCCAAGTCGTACGCACTCGGTCGTCACCAAATGGGCGCGCAGACAGTGGCGCAGATTAGTAATTTCTATACAAATCGTTACTTCGCTGACGGTGTCGTCAAGGATTACGAGCGCGTCC
This sequence comes from Candidatus Saccharimonadota bacterium, assembly GCA_032153715.1. Taxonomy (GTDB): domain Bacteria; phylum Patescibacteriota; class Saccharimonadia; order Saccharimonadales; family Saccharimonadaceae; genus SEAL01. The sequence goes on from JALDYR010000004.1 coordinate 70,522, forward strand.
CCGAGTCAATTAAGAAGACATCACGAGAGTGTATTATTGCGACAGCTCGTGAGTTTATTGCGCACAATATAACAGTCCTTGCAGGAGTTAGTAGCGGAGAAAAGGCTGAGATTGTTGAGCTTGATGACAAGCTTAAGACACTTTTTGCAAAATAGTTTTTTGCTATTCAGTCAATCTCTGTAGTACACTTAGTCCAATATGAAGATCGCAATCGCAGGTTACGGCGTCGAAGGTGAATCGAACTATACTTATTTCATGGGGCAAGGTCACGACGTCACAATTGTAGATGAGCGTGAATTGTCGCCCCTTCATTTGCCATATGGTGCACCGGCAATTCTAGGGAAGGGTGCCTTTGAACAGCTCTACGGCTTTGATCTGGTAGTGCGAACTGCCGGCTTGGCGCCTCGCAAAATCAAAACTGATGGGAAAATTTGGTCGGCGACAAATGAATTTTTTGCACGATGCCCAGCGCCAATTATTGGCGTGACAGGCAGCAAGGGCAAGGGGACGACGAGTAGTTTGGTGGCGTCTATTTTGCGTGCCGCTGGATACCCTGTACACCTAGTGGGCAATATTGGCATCCCGGCCCTCGATAGTTTGCCAGATATTAAGCCGACTGACATGGTCGTATATGAACTGAGTAGTTTTCAGCTATGGGATGCTGAGCGTTCGCCAGAGGTTGGTGTCGTACTTTACATTGAACCAGAACATCTTGATGTTCATAAGAATCTCGCTGAATATGTTGGGGCAAAGGCAAATATTGCCCGACATCAGCAAGTCGGCGACATTCTTATTTATAATCAAGTGAATCAATATGCTCAGCAAATTGCCCGGCAATCGCATGGTGCTAAGATTCCATATCAAAACGATCGGGCGGCACATGTAGCGGAGGATCACTTTTGGTTTGGTGATAGGCGCCTATGCAGCGTGAGCGCGCTAAAGCTTCCGGGTGCTCATAACTATGACAATGCTTGCGCTGCCATTACGGCGACGTGGCGCTGGGTGAAAGACCCTGCGGTTATTCAACAAGGCTTAGCTGATTTTACAGGACTGCCGCATCGATTGAAGTTTGTGCGCGAGATGAATGAAGTGCAGTATTACGATGACAGTATCGCAACAACGCCGGGGAGCGCTATTGCGGCGATTCGCGCATTTGCAGGACCGAAAGTATTAATTCTTGGCGGTTCGAGCAAGGGTGCTGAATTCAAGGAACTGGCGAGTATTGCAAAAGATGGCAATGTGAAGGCTGTGATTGTGATTGGGGACGAAGCGTCAAAAATCGCAAAAGCTTTTAAAAAGACGAAAATCCCGCTCGCTAACCTAGGAAGTCGGACGACGATGGCGACAGCGGTTCATGAAGCGGCGCGCCAGGCTCGTCCTGGTGATACGGTCATCCTTAGTCCCGCATGTGCGAGCTTTGGTATGTTCAAGAACTACGCTGATCGCGGCGAGCAATTTATTGCCGCTGTCGAAGCTCTGCAAGGTGCAGCAGATTCACGACCACTTCATCTGGTATAATGGGTGAAATGAGAAGGGGAGTAAACATGCGACCAGCTGAACATGAAGCTGTCACTAAGGCACGCCGTCCAAGCGACCTGTTAGTGCTAGGGATAGCATTGGGTATTATTTTTGCGGCCGTGCTGACGATGTTTTTTATCGGCCTTGCGCTCGTGTCGGTCGGTAGTGAATTCTTTTATGATGAGTACACTGGTCAGGTTTCGACAGTTGATGATTACCTCCTAAGTGTTGGCTTTTATGCATTAATTCTTGCCGTGCTGTTGATTGTTGTCCTTGTGACAATTCGTATTTTCCGCCAGCAGTTTCTTGGTAATGCGCTGCAGGTGGAATACAGTAACTACGCCTGGCTGCGCGACTGGAGCAATCAGGTAGCGGCGGATCTTCAGATGCCACGGGTTGAAATATTCATTACGCAGGATCCAGTGATCAATGCTTACGCGATTGGCTTCAAGACGCCGTATAACATCGTGCTTAATTCTGGTGCTATTCGTTACCTAACGCATGACGAGCTCAAGACTGCTGTCGTACACGAAATGGCTCACGTGAAGTATCATCATACGCAGCTTAACGCCTACCTTAGTATCCTTACATCACTGCCGCTGATTGGCTCGATCGCCGGTTGGCTGATTGCCTTTTGGGGTCGTCGCGCCGAACTGACGGCTGATCGTCTGGCGCTTTGTTACACAAAGAAGCCAGAGCTGGTAAAAAACGCACTCGTGAAGATTCACGTTGGTCCTGACGTTGCGTCGTCATTTAACGACGTCGCTCGTCAATGGCAAGTACACAACACGCAGAGCGGCTTTAACGACTTTGCGCAGACATTTAGCTCGCATCCATTCCTAGTGCGTCGTTTGCAGCATATCGATCACTATAACTACCTGATACAGCCGCAGAAAGCGCAGCAGTAACGATGCAGCCACTCATTAAACGAATTACGACCTTGCAGGGTGATATTGCTGCTGCGTATGCACAGCTAGCTATTGATGATAAGGCGGCTGCGGCCGAGTTACTTGAGGAAGAGATGGCGAGTCCGGAGATTTGGAACAATCCATCCTACGCACAAGAGAAAAGCAAGCAGCTCGCAGCGCTGAATGCGATGGTAGAACCATGGCAGACATTGCAGGCACAGACGGCTGATATTGTCGAGTTGATGGAGCTGGGTGACGATAGTCTTTTGGCTGAATTCGAGGGGCAGGTGAGCGCGCTCGAGAATGAGTTTGCAGAGCGTAAAAAAGAGTTGCTGTTTGGCGGTGACTACGATGACCACAATGCGATCCTTCGTATTACGGCGGGCGTCGGCGGATTGGATGCACAGGATTTTGCCGAGATGCTCGAACGCATGTATTTGCGCTGGGCGGAAAAGTCGGATATCACCACGACGCAGATTGAGCGATCAAGTGGTGATGAGGCAGGCTTGAAAACGAGCGTGATTGAAATGGCTGGACCGTATGCGTACGGCAAGTTGCGCAGTGAAAATGGTGTCCATCGCCTCGTGCGCCTTAGTCCGTTTAATAGCGATAACTTACGTCAAACAAGCTTCGCGCTGGTCGAAATCTTGCCACAAATTGATGCTCCTGACGAAGTGCAGATCGATGACAAGGATTTGAAAATTGACGTGTACCGCGCGGGTGGTCATGGCGGCCAATCGGTTAACACCACCGACAGTGCGGTGCGCATTACTCACTTGCCGACAAAGATTGTTGTGGCAATTCAGAATGAGCGCTCCCAGCTGCAGAACAAGGAAATGGCCATGAAAATTCTGCGTTCAAAACTCGCACAATTGCAAATGGAACAACACGCGGAAAGCATTGCCGACCTCCAAGCGGGCGAGTCGGCTAATTGGGGTTCTCAGATTCGCAACTACGTTTTGCATCCGTATACGATGGTCAAAGATACACGCACTAAATATGAAGAGCGTGATGCAAGTGGCGTGCTTGACGGCAAGATTGATGGCTTTATGACGGCTTATTTGGAAGCTAATATTCAGTAATTGCATTAATTTTGATTATATTTTAAAATTATCTTAATATAAGCGACAAAGCTTATACGTCCAGGCAGAAGGAGTGTGTGATGACATGTGCTCAGCGAGTCCTGTGGAACTATAATCGTAGTGAGATTAACGACCCTGAATTGTCAGCGGCAATTGATAGTCTGGATGTCGAGAAGGCTAAAGCTCGTGCGCGGACGCTTGTCGACCAGGTGCCGGCGGGCGCTGATGCAGCTGGGGCGGAGTTGCTGCTGAAGCAGCTCGAACTGGCATCGTTTGGCGACATCTCTACCGGCAGCGTCGTAGGCGGATATCGTCGACGCTAATCTATGGTTATAGTATCTGGACGCCGGGCGCCACGCGCGTCTGGATCCGGCCACCTCGAAAGGGGTGGCCATTTTTTGACAAGTTTTTGGGATGGTTTTCATCGATATAACTTATGCTATAATAACGTAAGTAATGATTCTATTGGATAGGGTAACAAAAACATACGGCAAAGACATGAAACCTGCGCTTAATCGCATTAGTCTTCATGTTGAGCCTAAAGAGTTTGTGATCATCGTTGGAACAAGCGGGGCAGGTAAATCAACTCTGCTTAAGCTGTTGACGCGTGAAGAAAAGCCAACCAGTGGAAAGATTGTCGTTGGTGGTATTGATTACGATACCTTGAAAGACAAGCATATTCCACTCCTTCGCCGCAAGATTGGTGTCGTGTTCCAGGACTTTAAGTTGCTACCGCAGCGGACGGTGTATGAAAACGTGGCATTCGCACTCGAAATTGCCGGCATGACCAGTCGTGAAATTAAAAATACGGTGCCAAAGGTTATTGAGCTTGTTGGACTGACCGGTAAGGAAAAGAACTTCCCGCATCAATTATCAGGTGGCGAGCGTCAGCGTGTGGCAATTGCTCGTGCAGTCGTGCGTCAGCCAAAGATTTTGATTGCCGATGAGCCAACAGGAAACCTCGATCCGAAGCATAGCTGGGATATTGTCCGACTCCTCGAGAAGATTAATAAATATGGAACAACCGTACTACTGACGACGCATAACGTCGAAATCGTTAACAAGTTGCAGCGACGCGTGATCACGATTGAACACGGCAAGATCACCAGTGACCAAGCGCAGGGAAGTTATAGGCAGTAATTATGGCAAAACGAAAATTAGACGCAAAAGCATTTTCACAGCAGAAACGTAAGCGACGACAGTGGCTGACATTCGTTCGTATGTGTCGCTACGGTGTTAATAACTTTAGCCGTAACGCATGGTTGACGATTGCTGCGACGGCCGTTATGACGATTACGCTGCTGATCGTCTTTGTGACGCTAGCGGCGCGCCAGGTGTTGGTTGATACGGTTGATCAAATTAAAGACAAGGTTGATATGTCAATTTACGTCAAAACTGAAACAACCGATCAGCAAGCGCGAACGGTGCGTGCGGAGCTTGAAAAGCTCTCAACTGTCAAAGGGGTAGAGTACATTAGTCCAAAGCAGGCGCGCGAGGCTTTTGCGCAGGCAAACAAGACAGATACGCAAACACTTTCTGCATTGAACGAAGCAACGAACAAGCTACCAGGTACGTTCCGTGTCAGTATCGAAGATATCAACGACCCGTCAGAGCTTGATAAGTTCGTGAAAACGAATGAAACGTTCAAGAAATATGCTGACCCATCGCGACCCGCTTCCTTTAGTGGTGAGCGTCGCACGGCAATCTCTAACATTGGCCGCTGGGTAGGATTTGCCGAGCGTGTTGGGTTGGCGGCAAGCGTGGTCTTTATCGTGATCTCATCGTTGATCGTCTTTAATACTATTCGCATGGCAATCTTTAACCGTAAGGAAGAGATTCAAATGATGAAGTTGATTGGCGCTGATCGCAGCTTTATTCGTGGACCTTTTGTGGTCGAGGCAGTGGTGTACGGCTTTATTGCGGCAATCCTTGCGACAGTACTTGGCATGGTAGCGCTGTATGCGTCACGCGACAAACTTATTAGCTATGAAGTCGCTATTCAGCCAACTATCGAAGGCATGACACTGTATATCGGATTTATCCTGCTTGGTATGATTTTTGCCGGTGCACTGATTGGCGTAATTTCCTCACTCCTCGCTACCCGAAAATATCTGAAAGTATAAACGTTAATAGAGAGCATAAGCATTGACACATCAATGTGCTTATGCTAGGATGGGAACTAATGAAACGACGGTCCACCACACCAGTTTCGGGCACATCTTTTGCTGTCAAGGCCTCCCTTGTTGCAGTAGCTATTTTGATGGCAGTTGCTACGCCAATTCAAATTAGCCAAGTTGCTCGTGCTGATGATTACGATGCGCGCATCCGTGCGCTTCAGGCCGAGATCGACCAGTACCAGGCGAAAGCCAGTGAACTAAGTAATAAGGCGAACACGCTTCAGGCTGAAGTGGATCGTTTGTCAAACGAAAAAGCGGCATTGCAAAAGCAGATTGACCTCAAGCAAGCAGAGTATGATCAGCTGGTGGCAAACATTGCCGAAAACGAGCAAAAGATTAGTGACAACCAAGATGCACTTGGTGACACTATTGCAAACCTCTATGTTGACGGCAAGATTTCAACGCTTGAAATGCTTGCGAGTAGTCAGAACATTGGTGAGTATGTCGACAAGCAAGAATACCGCTCATCAGTTCGCGATCAGTTGACGCGTACAATTGATGAAATCAAGCGACTCAAAAAAGAGCTTGAAGCGCAGAAGGTTGCCGTTGAACGTAACCTTGCTGACCAAAAGGGGCAGCGTGAAGTACTTGCTAGTAAAGAAGCTGAGCAGCAGCGTCTTGTTAACGAGACGCGCGGTGAAGAAGCGGCTTATCAGGGACTATCTGCAGACCGTGTCGCAAAGAAGAACGAAGTGCAGCGCCAACAGCAGGCGGCAATCGAGGCGGCGATGCGTCGTGCATCATCAGGCGGTGGCGGAGTTAATGCGGTTGCCGGTGACCCAGGAAAGGGCGGCTACCCATCAAATCTTGCGAATTCCGATTACTATAATCCAGTTGTCGACCCGTGGGGTATGTACTCGCGCCAGTGCGTGAGCTACACGGCTTGGAAAGTCTATCAAAAGAATGGCTACATGCCATACTGGGGTGGTCGCGGTAACGCGAACCAATGGCCAGGGAACGCTCGCGCCGCTGGCATTGCGACTGGCTCAACGCCACGAGCAGGATCTGTCGGTGTAATTATGGCCGGTCAGTATGGTCACGTCGTCTGGGTTAATAGCGTGAATGGTGACGGCACGATCAACATTAGCCAGTACAACTACTTTAATGCTGGCGGCTCGGGCTGGGGTCATTACAGTGAAATGTATAACGTTTCACCAAACGCCTACGACGTTTACATTTACTTCTAGTCCTTAGTAAAAGCAAAACCACTATAGCGCACTCCTTGTCGGGTGCGCTATAATTGTAAAGATAAGAAAGCCGAATAGGGAGAGAATAACACCGTGACTGACAGGCCACCGAGCACTGATGTGTCTCGCTACGAACAGAAAAAATGGAGCATAAGTCCGAGTGCTGCTGTCCTGCTTGCGGGATTGCTGCTAGTGATTGGCTATGCAGCAGGGACGCGTAATGACCAGATTGTGGCGGCAGTAGCGCCAACATTTGGCATAAAGGTTGAAACAAGCACGCTTGATATGGCGAGTGTTCAGCAGACATTTCGTGAACTAAAGTCGAACTTTGATGGCAAGCTTGACGAAAAGAAGCTCATCGAGGGGGCAAGTAAGGGGCTGGTTGATGCGGCTGGCGACGAGCATACGGTCTACTTTGATAGTGACGAGGCGAAAGAATTTAAAGATGATCTCAGTGGTAATATCGGTGGCGGTATTGGCGCTGAAATTGGTCTACGTGCCGAAAAGCCAACAGTTATTCGCGCTCTGAAAGACACACCAGCAGAGCGAGCGGGCGTGCAGACGGGTGATGTGATCTTGGCGGTTAATGACCAAGGAGTCGCTGGTAAGACGGTGGATGAAGTCGTGAAGCTTATTCGCGGCGATATCGGTACGACCGTCAAGCTAACCGTGCAGCGCGCTGCAGAGCGTAAAGAACTCACAATTACTCGCGCCGAGATTAATAGTCCAAGTGTTGAATCAAAGGTTGAGGGTGACTTGGGTATTTTGACGATTACACGCTTTGATGAACAAACGGCGACAAAGGCAAAGCAAGCGGCGCAGGAATTTAAAAATCAAGGTGTTAAGAAGGTTATTCTTGATCTGCGCGGCAATGGCGGCGGTTACTTGTCGGCGGCACCAGAAGTAGCGGGCTTGTGGTTGCGAGACAAGGTGATTGTTAATGAGCGCAAGAACGGTAAAGTTGAAGCTGAACAAAAGTCAGGCAAGGAAGCGTTACTTGAAGGTCTTCCAACGGTCGTGCTTATTAACGGTGGAACGGCCAGCGCTAGCGAAATTGTCACTGGAGCGCTGAAGGATTACGGTGTTGCAACATTAGTTGGAGAGAAGTCGTATGGCAAAGGAACGGTGCAGGCAATGATCGAAGTGAATAATGACGCCCTCCTCAAGGTGACGGTGCAGCGATGGTATACACCAAAGGGAAATAATATCGACAAGAAAGGCTTCACGCCAGAGCAGATTGTCGAGCTGACGAGTGAAGATGTTAATGCTGGTCGCGATCCACAGCTCGAAGCAGCAAAGCAGCGACTTGCTAATTAGCTTGTGCTTACAGATAAAGATGTAGTACTATAGGGATATATATGCAAGAACAACCAAAAAAGAAAATTCTACTCGTTGAAGATGATGTTGCACTTGCCGCAGTGTACCGGTCTCGTCTCGAGCTTGAAGAATTTGAAACACTTGAAGTTAACAACGGTGAACAAGCTTTGGCCGCGGCAAAGGAGTTCAAGCCAGACTTGATCTTGCTCGACGCGATGATGCCAAAGATTAGCGGCTTCGACGTGCTCGATATCCTTCGCAATACTCCGGAAACGGCTAATATTCGCGTCATTATGTTGACGGCGCTCAGTCAGCCAAAAGACAAGGAGCGCGCGGAGGCGCTTGGAGTAGATGATTACCTTGTAAAGTCTCAGGTAGTGATTGGCGACGTCGTGGAACGCGTCAAGCATCATCTTGGCCTGGTTGCCTAGAGGGCTGAAGGTTCAATCTTTCATAATTAAAACAGTCGAGTAGAAATCTCGGCTGTTTTAATTATGAGGTACGAAAACTGTATAAAATAAAACTAGCTCCGAGAGAGCTAGTTTTATAAGTACAAGGTGATTATTTTACGATAACCTGTGTACGAGGGGCAGTCTTGCCTGTAAACTTTTGTTTACGAACTTTAGCGAATTCAACGACACCATCGATAGCTGCGTGAATTGTAAAGTTTTTGCTGATGTAAGTACCAGGGCCAGCGATCTTTGTTGCGCCAGTTTGACGTACAAGTACTTCGCCTGCACGAACTTTCTGACTACCAAAACGCTTAACACCAAGACGTTGACCGGCATTGTTGCGGTTATTTTTGCTAGTACCGCCTGCTTTGACATGTGACATGTGGCAAACTCCTTATAGTTGCTAAAATCAATCTGTACCATTGTACGAAAAAAGCGGGGCTACGTCAACCCCTTAAGCCTTGACCTAAGATTAGTTTCTTATTATGATGAGAACAACTAAAAAAGGGTAAGGGGTATGAAAGACGAGTCAGAAAAGCAGAATGAGTCATTTGACACGACCGATGACGTACAGAAAAATCCGAACACACAAAGTGGTGAGCTAGACAAAGTGGATGATTCGGAAGAGAAAGACCTGTCAGTCGACGAGTCTAAGGAACTGGATGCGCAAGCTGAAGAGCTGACTGAAATGAGCGACCTTGATCGTGAGTTGCGCGCTGCCGAAGGTATCGAACAAATGCGTACAGCCGAACAAAAAGCGGAAATCATAAACAAGATTCGTAGCCCCGAGCCGGAAGGGTCAGGGAAGAAGTTTATTCTTGTCGTTGCTATCCTAGCGCTACTGTTGTTGACGGCGATTGGTGTAGCTGGATTCTTTTATATGCAGCAAAGTAGTGCAACCAGCAAGGCGAACGCGTTGCAGGCAGAGCTAGATACTTCGTCGCAGGAGCTGGCGTCGCTAAAGGCAAAACAAAAGGCCGAGGCGGAGAAGTTGGCTGCAGACGAAGCCAAGACTGCAGAAACAAGTAAGGTGAAGTACGTAACAATTAGTGAACTCGGTGTTCGCTATAAGGTGACGGATGCAAACAAGGCTTTGGTCTACGGCTATGCAACAAAGTCGGCTGACACGAATATCGATAGCGTGGCATTTTCGACGACTGAACTGGCGCGCGTTGTCAAAAAAGAGGGATCAGTTGATACATATCCATGTGGCCTTGTTGGCGGCATCGCGTCACCTGAAATCACTCGCTACAAAAAAGATGTCATGGTAAATGGCGTAATGGCCAGCAAGGTTGGCAAGAAGATTGGTGACGCATACTATGTATATGCGCAGCCGCAATCGCTTTGTAGCGATACACTACGTGACGCACAAACGGCACGCAATACGGCTGTGAAAGCGGTCTTTGATAGCCTCGAAGTTATTCCAGCTAACTCATAAAATAAAAAACCCGCCCCGAGGAGCGTTGCCGAGAGAGTATCTCGAGGCGGGCTTCTGGGCCGGGGTGCTTTCACTCCTTTTTCTTTTTGAATTTCGCAGAGGCTTTGAGTAATAGCTCTTTCTGCTCGTCTATCCATTTGATAATTGCATCAGGATCAAGGGAGTCACGTACGCCTTGGTTCGTAAGGTCACGCGCGAGAGCCGCGGGTTTCTGGTTGCGTATTTTTGCGGAGGCAACGAGAAGATCGTAATCTTCTCGATCAAATCGGACAGATACAGTAATGACTTCGCTGGCCGTAGTCGCTCCTTGAGTGAAAGGGGTGTATGCCATATCCTCTAGTAATGTAGTGGACAGGTTTTATCACAATAATACAATAGCGACATTTATGCAAATGTCGCTATTGTTGTTCTAGCTCTAGAAACTATGCTTTGGTAAGTACGAGTAATTCGCGGGCAACGACTTGGTCCTCGCGGAAGTAGAGTAAATCTTTTGTGCGCACATTTTTGAACTCATGCTGGGTGTAGCCGAGTTGTTCTAGATCGCCAATCAATGGTAGATGGGTGAACGTGCCGTTGATGTCACGCCATGCTGGAACGCCGACACATAGTGGCGTGCCCGGTTCTAACTGGCCAGCGATGTTTTTCAGGAATGTACTGATAATTTTGTTGCAGTTGCCGCGAACTTCCGTCAACTTGCTGTTTGATGGTGGTGCGCTAAATGGCTGGCCGAGGTAGCTTTCGCACGCAACGGCGTCAATAGGTGACTGCCAAGAATGAGTCATAGCGTCACCTTGTTCGAGGGTGTAGGTATTTTGCAGATGATTGGTTGTAATAAGCCAGTCAAGGTTGGTGCGCGAATAATCAATCATCTTGTCGGCGAGATCGGTGCCGTAGGCGTCGTAGCCCATCAACAGAGCTTCTTGAGGAATGACGCCTGTACCGCAAAAAGGGTCGAGAATACGAGCCGTGTCGGATTCTGGGTGGGCTAGGTTGATCATAATTTGGGCGAGCTTTGGCGGTAGCATGCCGACAAACGCATCGCGTTTCGGACGTTCTTGGTCACGGCGAGCGAGGGAGGTGATATTCTGTGCGCCAGTACTTTCGGCAATGATAATTTTGCCATTGCGGGCACGAATGACCAGCAGTTCAACTTTATTGTTCGACAAGCCAAGTTTGTTGTGATGGCTGGTTGCCGTATTGAGTGCCGGCTCGGTGTTCGGGATAAGGCGCAGGCTGACGTTTGACTGTTTGAGCTTTTGTTTGAGGACGATGCCAGATTTTTGCACTTCACGAGGATTGACGTCAAAACCGTAGGCGCTGATACCGAGTGTGATCTTGCCTTCAAAGTTAGACCATGTCTGCGAGTAGGCCTGCACTAACTTCATGCTTGCGCGGCGCCAGTCACCTTGAGGAAGTTGCGCAACCACGCGACCGGCTTTTAGCGTGCCACCGAGGCGCTCAATATCAAAAGAATCGGTGTTAATCACCGCTGATTGGTCTGAAAACCATGAAACGTCACCAAACACTTGCTCTAATTCGGCCATGCCAAGTGCCGGTTGTCGTCCTAAGATTGCAATATACATATTACTAAGTATAACAGTAGTCGGGAAAATTCTGAATCAAGCTGGCATTCAGGAATGATGGTATACTATGGTTATGTCTTTTCGAGCGTGGCTGAGCATCATTACTTTTGTCCTTATTGCGGTGATTTTATTCTTTTCACGTCACGAGCTTGAGCGGGCGTGGCATCTTTTGTCGCAGGTGAATATCTGGATTTTATTGTTGTTGATTCCGGCGCAAATTTTGGTGTATTACGCCGGCGGGGAAATGATCTTTTCGTACCTGCGCGACAAAGGTCGTATGAAAGAAGTGCCGCGCACCGAACTTGCGCAGATTGCCCTTGAAGGTAACTTTGTGAATCATGTCCTGCCGAGTGGGGGCGTGAGCGGTGTGTCGTATCTGACATGGCGCCTGGGGCACCTGGGTGTGCCTGGCGGACGGGCGACTATGGCGCAGGTCGTACGGCATGCAATGGGGTTTGTGTCATTTAGTGCGCTTTTGATTGTGGCGCTATTTGTGGTGACGATCGATGGCAATGTGAATCGTTGGATTATTTTGGCGAGTGCGCTGCTGATTGGCGGTATGGGTCTGACAATTGTCGGGGCGGTACTGTTATTTAGTAGCAAGCGCCGGGCTGATGCGTTTAGTCATTGGCTGACGCGGACGTGTAACGGGTTTATCCGGCGCGTTACATTTGGGCGCAAGCGCTCGGTGATTCAGCGTGATAAAGTCGAGAACTTTTTGGACGAAATGCACCATGATTTCCTCGAGCTTCGTCACGAAAAAAAGCTTCTCGTCAAACCGTTTCTGTGGGGGCTGGTGTATACCATCTTTGACGCGGGATTGTTTATTGTGACGTTTATGGCACTGGGCGAATTCGTGAATCCTGCGCCGGTATTGATCGCGTACGGTGTCGCCAGTTTGGCTGGGTTCTTTGTACTAAGCCCCGGTGGAGCGGGTGCGTACGAGGCGATTATGGTGGCGTTCCTGGCGTTTGCTGGAATCGCCTCGGGTTCGGCAATTGCCGGTATTGTACTCACGCGAGTAATTTTACTGCTCGGAACAATTATTTTTGGATACATTTTTTATCAAAGGGCATTGATTCGCTATGGCAAGCCTAAGTCCTAAATTTAGCGTCAGTGACTTTATCGAGGTCACAAACCAGACACTTGAATACGCCTATCCGCATGTTGAAATCGAGGGTGAGGTGGCGAGCTTCAAGGTTAATCAAGGCAAGTTCGTCTTTTTCGATTTGAAAGATGCGAGCGCGAGCGTCGGTTGTTTTATGATGCTGTTTAGCCTGCGGGTACCGATCGAAGACGGTATGAAAGTGATCATTACGGCTAGTCCAAAATTGACGGCGTGGGGAAAGTTCAGCCTGACAGTTAAGGCGATTCGCCCAAGTGGCGAGGGGAGTCTCAAGAAGAGCTTTGAGTTGCTGAAAGCGAAGCTTGATAAAGAGGGTTTGTTCGCCGAAGAACGAAAACGCCCACTGCCAACAATTCCACGCCATGTTGCCGTCATCAGCAGTACACAGGCAGCCGGCTATGCTGATTTTATGAAAATCTTGAATGATCGATGGGGCGGTGTGCGTGTTGATGTGGCGCATGTGCAAGTGCAGGGCGCCAGTGCGCCGGATCAAATGATTAAAGCGTTAAAATATTTCAATTCGCGCGAAGAGTTGCCGGAAGTGATTGTTTTGATTCGTGGCGGTGGTAGCGCGGATGATTTGAGTGCGTTTAATGATGAGCCACTCGTTCGTGAAATTGCGGCGAGTCGCGTGCCGACATTAGTTGGTGTCGGACATGAAGTTGACGAGAGTTTGGCCGACCTCGTGGCGGACGTGCGGGCGGCAACGCCAAGTAATGCTGCGCAAATTATCGTACCCGATAAAAACGAAATTATTCGCAGCGTTCGTTACCAAGTACGGTCATTATTGCCGCGCGTCGAGCGGTCGCTTGATGAACGCCAGGTGGAGGTTCGTGCGAGACTTGAAAACGCATTTCTCGCGATCGAAACAAAACTTGCTCAGCAAACTGAGTCACTCCAGCACCTGCGCAATATTTTGGTGCAACTTGATCCGCATGTCGTACTTGCTCGCGGTTATGCAATTGTTCGCGGCAAACAGGCGGTCGGCGAGGAGCTGCAAATAGAAACGAACAGCGCTATAATAAGGGCTGAAGTAAAAGAGGTGATTCATGACAAAAACTAGTCAAACAATTCAAGAAAAAACGGAGAGTCTAAACCAGTTAGTAGCATGGTTTGATAGTGATGAGTTTACGCTTGAAGCGGCGCTTGATAAATTCAAAGAAGCAGAGATGCTTGCGGCTGACATTGAAAAAGATCTGGTCGCATTAAAAAATGACATTCAGATCGTCAAGCAAAAATTTGACGACGAAAGCGCGTAACTATGTGGGGATTATGGATCGCCGCGGCGATTGCCATGGCATTTGGGTTTGTGGTTTTTCGTGGGGCGCCGTATGTGCCAACACGAAAGCGCGACCTTGATCGTGCGTTTGAGGATGTCTATCCGCTGACAGATACAGACGTACTAGTTGATATTGGCTCGGGCGACGGGGTAGTGCTTCGTCAGGCAGCAAAGCATGGCGCTATGGCGATTGGGTATGAATTGAATCCAATTCTCGTTTTGATTTCTCGTATTTTGTCCCGCAATCAACCAAACGTGCAAGTACGCCTGGCAGATTTTTGGCGCGTCAAATTACCTGATGACACGACCATTGTTTATACTTTTGGCGAAACGCGCGACATTGGAAAAATGTACCAAAAGGTAGAGCGCGAAGCCTCGCGACTAAACCGACCGCTGTACTTTATTAGTTTTGGTTTTCCGGTAGAGGGCAAGGAAGTCGTCAAACCAGATCGCGGCTTTTATCTGTACCATGTCTATCCGGCTGAGTAGTCGACTCCCTTTACAGCGAAGGTAAGCACAAGTATAATAACGCCATGAAGTTAACAAAACACACAAATGAACGAGGGGAAATCTCGGGTACGCAGGTCACGATTGTCGGCCTTGCTGTATTGGTGCTTGGTCTTGGATCGTTCGCGATCTGGTCATTCGTCAGCTACACTGACGCAAAAGATAACGTCGACAGTCGGGTGAGTGTTGCTGTCGCCGAAGCGAAAAAAGAAGAAGCCGACGAACAGGAAGTGAAGTTTGCAGAGCGTGAAAAGCAGCCACTCAAGCAATTCAAGGGACCAGCAGATTACTGCAGTCTTTCATTCCAGTATCCAAAAACTTGGAGCGCGTTTGTAGAGCGAGATGTGACTAACGGCGGCGACTATCAGGCTTATTTGCACCCAGACGTTATCCCTCCAGTTGCATCAGATCAGCAGTATGCACTGCGTGTCTTGATCGAGCAGAAGGATTACGATGAGGTTACTAACTCATACGAAGGACTAGTCAAGAAGGGTGACCTCAAGCAAAGCTCGACTTCATCTGAGGGTAATCAGGGTATGCGCCTGACAGGTAACTTCTCAAAGAATATTCGTGGTGATGCGGTTATTTACAAGTGTCGCGACAAGACAATTACGATTCGCACCGATGCAAACACGTTCAATAGCGATTACGAAAAGTTGATCAAAACAATCGAATTCAACGCATAGTTCACTCGATTTATCCGTGCTACACTATAGGTAGCTATGAGTGAGGGTAAACGTGTAGACAATATTGTGGCTGGATCACTGCCGGTAGGTAGTCCAGCTACTTTTGTTATCGCCGCTCATGAACTGAAATCACCACTGTCGTTAATTCGACAGTTATCACTTGCGGTCGAATCAGGCGCCTTGTCGGCAGCTGAGCTTGAGCGCGCAGCCCATCAAATTACTTTGACGAGTGAGCGAGCGCTCCGCCTGACGAGCGATATTACGCGCGGGGCTCGGGCTAATGAAACGCTGTTTGATCTGGAGCCAATTAATCCAGTGAGCTTATGTGAAGAAGTCGCTCACGAGCTCGCGCCGCTCTATGCTGCGCATGACAAAAAGATTCAGGTGCGTAGTCGCACGCAGCCGCCGCTACTGGTTGCAAATCGCGATCTGCTACGTCGGATTTTATTGAACTTCAGCGACAATGCACTGCACTACACGCCGGATGGTCAGCCGGTCGAACTGCAAGTGCGCGGTTCAGGTGATGTTGTTCGTGTCGGCGTCCGTGATTTTGGCCCAGCAGTACCAACTGATGTCTGGAAGGCGCTACAGGACCGCTTGGCGGCACAGTCGGCGCAACCATTGCCAGCCCGACCGCAAAGTAGCGGATTGGGGCTCTATATTGCGCAGCAGTTTGCTCAGATGATGAATGGCAACGTCGGTGCAATCCGTCACCGCGACGGCGCGACATTTTATGTTGATATGATGGCGTCACGCCAAATGAGTTTGCTATGACCAAGACACCTCTCGACGTCCTGATTGTCGAAGACGAGGTGTGGTTGGGCGAGCAATTTTCGAGAACATTGCAACAGGCAGGATATAGTACGCGCGTCACGTCTAACGGGCACGCAGCCATGGATCTGATTGATGAACTGCGGCCACGGGTGATTATGCTCGATATGCTTCTTAGCGGCGGGACTGGCTTGGCACTGCTGCACGAATTACAGTCTTATACTGATACGGGCGATATTCCGGTTGTGCTATGTACGAATATTGCAGGGGATTTAGATGTCAAGGATTTGCGCCCGTATGGTGTTCGACGGCTGCTGGATAAAACGACAATGCACCCTGACGATGTAACGGTGGCAATCCGGAGTGTATTGGTGTGAAAACTGAACGTACAAGGGCGGTTATTCTGCGCCGGACAAATTACGGCGAGGCGGATCGCATTTTGCAATTGATGACGCCAATCGGCCGACGCAGCGTGATGGCACGCAGCGTGCGCAAGGAAAAATCACGTCTAGCAGGTGGGATTGAACTATTCGCCATTAGCGATGTTGTCATCGGACAGGGAAAGGGCGACCTTGGAATCCTTACCTCGGCACGATTAGTGCAGTTTTACCGTCATATCCTAGAAGATTATGACCGGATGCAATTTGCCTACGAGGCATTAAAGCAAGTGGCAAAAGCAAGCGAAAGTCTGGATGAGCCAGAATGGTATGACATTATTACTGAAGTATTAATGGGGCTCGATAACGCATCGGTGCCAATTCAGCTGACCGAAGCTTGGTTTTATTTGCATGTCAGTGCCGTCCTCGGCTACGAATTAAATGTGCAGCGTGATTATGCGGGAAATTCGCTTCAAGCTGATAGCAGGTATCGATACGATAGTAGTGAACAAGGGCTAGTGCTGACGCAGAGTGGTGAGCTAACTGCCGAGCATATCAAGGTGCTGCGTCTGATTGCGCAGCGACCATTGCAGGTCATCATTCAGGTGGGAGGTATTAATGAACTGTTGCCAGAATGCCTCTATGTCGCCCGTGCGCACGCAGCGCTGAGTTAATTTTGCCGTAAATGAAAAGCCGCCCTGCGACCGCGCACGATTGTGCGGGCCACAGGGCAGGAATGTACATTACTTCTTTCGATTACGTCTTTGCTGTCGCATCCGGGCGTATGTCCGTGCTAGCCGGTCGAGCGGGTCGATAGACTTGATTCCAAGTAGCTCCTCGATTCTTGTCTGGGATTCCTGTTCTATGTAGCCAGGCTGGTGTTTAAGGAGGCGCCGAAACGTTTCCTCCCAGGCGTGCGGCCCTTCCGCTGGTTGGGTCTTGATGCACGCAGCTACTGCATACTCTAGGAACGTGATGTTTTTGGCTCGATCGGGAGTGAATCGCTGTGTGGCAATCACTTGCTCCGCGATGGTGTTCCACTGGTTCCATTTGATGAAATGGTCGAAACGCCCGAACGTCTCCTCGTACTGGTGTTCCAGTGCAGCGTGATGGGGCATTGCAGCTCCTCGTAATTGTGAAGGTGTACTTTGTTTATTATAGCATAAATACAATAAAATATCAATAAAGTAAAGCGCCCACTCCGAAAGTGAATCCGGAGTGGGCGAGGTGTCTTAGGCGTATGCCTTTTCGATTGCTCGAGCATACTGCCTGGCGGCATCTAGAGGGTCCCGTTCTTTCATCCAGGCGCACTTGCTCTTGAACGCAGCTGGGTCATATTTGGCATAAAGCCTGAGAGCTTTAGTTCTTGGCAGACTAAAGGCTAGATTGCTCGCCCTGTCGTGTGCTAGGCGTCGCGCGGCGAGTAGCTCCCATATCGCGTCAAGCTGTATTTTGACGATCCAGTAGTCTCCTTCGCCGAGCTGCTTCTCGATCCATTCTTCAAGCATTGCAAAGTTAATATGATCACAGAGTAGTATTCCTAGCTGTACTGCGTCGGGTGCGACATTCACGACTTGACCGTAGGTCCGGTTGAAGTGGCGTTCAATTTCATAGCCATTGTCGAGTACTGGTGTCATGAAGACTCCTGGTGTTGGCGGAAAAGGACTTCCGTACATTACCATCGTTATGAATATTCGTCAATATTTAAAGCGCCCGCCCTAAATTAATAGAGCGGGCGGTGATCAGTCGTCACAGAGCTGACGTATTTTAATCCTTTCACCCTAGAGTTTGCCGTGAAGTGCTAACCACGCCGTGCGTTGGCTGTGATTACTTGCTTTGTATATGCCGCTTAGTGCATGCAAGCGCCTCCGTGCATCATCGATCGTTGCTCTATCTATCGGGTCGCTACCTTGATCAGTCGACAGGGTATCCCAGGCTCGCTGGATAAAGCAATCAACTTTTGACTGGTCGTACCTATGCTGGTGTCCAAGCCAAGCGTGTAAGTCCGCACGAAGCTTATTATACTTTGGGCAGTCGCCAGTGAGTGTGTCGGCGAGGTCGCGTGGACGAGCGTAGTTAATGCAGTTCATAAAGGGGAGGACTAATTGCTCTATGTCCGGATCGAAAGGTACACTCATCACGCACTCCTCTTTGAGTAGGGTGGGGTATTGCTATTATAAAATAAATAATTTCTCATGTCTAATATGGTATAATGAGCAGTAATTATGAGCAGCAAAACAGAGAAGAACGTACAGATGGAGAATATTGTTAGCCTCGCGAAACGCCGCGGGTTTATCTACCCAGGATCAGACGTCTATGGTGGTCTATCAGGAACGTGGGATTACGGCCCACTCGGTGTCACGCTAAAGCGCAATATTATGCAGCTATGGTGGAAGATGTTCGTCGAAGATCGTGATGATATGTTTGGTGTCGATGCGGCAATTCTGATGAATCAGAATGTTTGGAAGGCGAGCGGGCATGTCGATACGTTTACCGATCCATTGGTTGAGGACCTTGAGACAAAGCAACGCTTCCGTGCCGATCATTTGGTGAAAGATGCTGGTTTTGCGGTTGATGGTCTGAGCAACGGTGAATTGAACGAGTTGATCATCGAAAAGCAGATCAAAAGCCCGAACGGCAATGATTTGTCCGAGGTTCGTACGTTTAATATGATGTTTACAACCACGGTTGGCCCAGTGGCGGATGACAAAGCGATTAGCTACCTTCGTCCGGAAACTGCCCAGGGTATTTTCACGAACTATAAGAATGTAGTCGACAGCTTTTATCCTGATCTGCCATTTGGTCTCGCGCAGCAGGGCAAGGCGTTTCGTAACGAAATTAGTCCACGTGACTTTATCTTCCGTTCACGCGAATTCGAACAAATGGAGATTGAGTACTTCGTTCATCCAGAGAAGTGGGAAGAATCATTTACTGCACTGCTAAAAGATGTTCACGATTACCTCAAAGCACTTGGTTTGCCTGCTGATAAGATCCATGAACTAGAAGTTCCAGAAAACGACCGCGCCCACTACAGCAAGCGCACGATTGATATTGAATTTGACTTCCCGATTGGCCGTGAAGAGCTGATGGGTATTGCGTATCGCACTGACTTTGACCTGGGTAACATCCAACGCGTTGCCGGTAAGAGTATGGAATATACCATCAAGGGTACAAACGAAAAGTTTGTTCCGCACGTGATCGAACCGTCATTTGGCGTGGAGCGCGCATTGATGGCTGTCATTTCTGCTGCCTACACCGAAGACGAAGTGAACGGTGAAAAGCGTGTCTATCTTAAATTTCCAGAACACCTCGCCCCGGTAAAATACTGCGTGTCACCACTACTAAAGAACAAGCCGGAACTGGTTGCAAAAGCCCGCGAGGTTTACGCAATGCTAAAGAAAAAGCATGGCAATGTCATATGGGATGATAACGGCAACATCGGTAAACGCTACCGCCGCCAAGACGAAATCGGTACGCCGTACTGCGTCGTGATCGACTTTGATACGCTTGAGGACGATACTGTGACGATTCGCGAACGTGACACGACTGAACAAAAGCGTGTTGCAATAAAGGAGCTCTAAAAGAGCTTCTTTTATTACGTCTAGAATGAGCTTGTAGGTATATCAGGTATACTAGCAATATGAATTCTGAAATCGAAGCCAAATTTGTTAGCATTGACCATAACGAAGTAAGAGAGAAGTTACGAGGCGTTGGTGCGGTGTGCGAGCAACCGATGAGATTAATGCGTCGGGCTGTTTTTCATAATGAAGCTATGGTCGCCAAGGATGCTTATGTGCGGGTGCGAGACGAGGGTAATCGAGTTACGATGACCTATAAACAATTTGATGATGCAGATTCGATTCACGGCGTTCGAGAAATTGAAACAGAAGTTGGCGATTTTGAAACGGCCGTCGCTATCCTTGAGCAAACTGGACTTTCAAAAGATACTTATCAGGAGACAAAGCGAGAGACTTGGCAGTTAGAGGATGTTGAAGTTGTGCTTGATGTATGGCCATGGATTGATCCGTTTATTGAAATCGAAGGTCCTAGTGAGATGGCTGTTCGGAAGACTGCCGAGGCGCTCGGCTTTGACTGGAGCGATGCTATATTTGGCGGCGTTGCATCAGTGTATGTGCAAAAGTATCGAAATATGGGCGATAGCGCTACTGCGGCTGAAATTATCAATCGGAAGACGCCTTTTATTCGTTTTGAAGATCCGGTGCCAGAATTGTTTAAGTAGGGCGCTAGACTGATTGTGGCGTATATTCTCTGGGTAGTATGCGTTTGAAGTAGGTAACTGAATCGACCTGAAAACTGATTGGCAGTTTAATTTTCTCACGAACTATCTTTTCGAGGTTTTGTGTATCTAAAGTGTACGGTTCGTAGACCTGAGCGATAGTGACATGGGGAAGATAGGGGCGTTTATAATGGGTCACCTGCGCTTCGGTAGGCAGCAACCTAACGAGCTTTGATTGCAATGAATAGATAGAATGAGACTCTGCTTTTATGTAACAAACATTCTTGCCGAAAAACCCGATTTCATCAAGTGTAATCGTGAACGGCAAAAAACGTTCGGCTGCTTCGCGCACTTGTGGAATGATATCTTCTGGCATGACGCCGCGCAGGGCAGGCGGATGAAGGAGCGTGACGTGCGGCAAGAGCGGTTTGAGAAAATGTTCATTGCCAGTATAAAGCTCGGTTTTTAGTTCGGCAATCTGTTGATTGAGCGAATCGGGTAGGGCGATGCCAATAAAATAGACGGATTGCGGATGGTCCATACTTCTATTGTATTCCTATTGTGAGCAACCTCACGTACGAGATTGTCGCCCAGGGCTATAATACAAGTGAGTAATTGGAGGGCTCGCAATATGTTAGGTGAAAACACTATATTTACGACGATCGCCGTAAATGATATTGATATCGCAGAGCAATTTTATGGACAGACGCTTGGTTTGCTTCAAGTCGATGAAATTCCCCTGGGCATTACGTATCGAAGCGGTACGGGTAGACTATTTATTTATGAGGCATCGACGGCGGGTACGAACGAGGCGACGTATGCCGCCTGGGAAGTTGACGATTTGGAGGATACGATCGACAGCCTGAAATCAAAGGGTGTCGTTTTCGAACAGTATGATCTGCCAGATATGGAGCGTGAGGGTGACGTGCATATTGTCGGATCAATGAAAACAGCCTGGTTCAAGGATCCAGACGGTAATATACTAGCCATTAGCTCAACGGTAGAAGAGGGATAAGTAACGGTAGCAAAAAACACCGGCATATTCTGCCGGTGTTTTTGATGGAAATAGGGTAGCTACGCGGTTTTTCGACCAGTGATGGCTTTAAACACAAAGAGCGCGATAACGGCGCCGAGCACGGCGACGAACAAGCTGTACAGGTTGAATCCGTTGACACCTTCGCCACCAAATAGACTCATTAAAAATCCGCCAACTCCGGCGCCAATAACGCCAACGATAATATTAAGGAGAATCCCTTGATCTTTATCGGTGTTCGCGATCATTGAAGCAATCCAGCCTGCAACGCCGCCGAGGATAATCCATGCAATTATATTCATATGACTCCTTTGTTTAAGTTTGTTTTTGTATTGTAGCAGGCATAAACAGGCGGGGATGTAAGAATTATTACAAGATTTAGTTAAGGGAAAATCCCGGAAACCTACTCGAGCCGATTGGTGGCGAATAGGTTTCCGGGATGGTTGGCTACAGGTTATGTAGAGTAGTTGAGCCTCGGTGAATTTTCGCTTCGATTGTGAGCGATTCTCCGCCACATTCTTCCAGGATTGTTTTTACGATCTTTCGAAATTCTTTGCTGGAGGATTTGTGGTTTTGGTCACCGCCGCCCTTGAACTTGCATTCGATCAACACTTCAAGATCAGGCATCTTTGACCAGTGATGGACTTCGATGAGTTTGACGTGAATATCGTCGACCTCGCGATGTTTGCCGAGCTTGAGCGTTGTCTGGTGAGCGGCGATTTGTGACGGCAGTTCTTCGATCAATGCGTGTAAAGCTTTATGGAAAGGCTCCGTGATGATCTTGCTTTCCTCTCGTGACGGCAGTTTATGGGCTGTGTAAATGCGGACATCGAGCGCCAAGATAGCTCCTTCGTCGATTACCTGTAGCTTGTGTTCGCTGTAGCGAGCACAAGAGCCTACTGTAAAGGGTAGCATAGGGGTGTGTCAAATGTTGTAGAAGGGTCATAAATTGGTTCAAGCATAAGGAAGTAGTGTAAAATTAAACTATGAAAGCAATCTGGAACAATACAGTCGTGGCCGATGCGCAGGCGCAAGATCTTATTAATATTGAAGGTAGCTGGTATTTTCCACCAGAGAGTATTGATAGGAACTATTTCAAGCCAAACTATCAATCAAACGTCAATGATCAGCGTGGGGTAGAAACCTACTACGACATCGTGATTGATCACGTTCGCTGCGATAAAGCAGCCTGGTGCTATCACGAGCCGGTCGATAGTTCGATCGAAACGATCGGTAAGGATTTTACGGATTACATCGCATTTAGTTCAAATGTTGAGGTATCTGAATAAATGATCACATATTACACCGACGGAAGCGCAAGTCCTAACCCTGGTCCGGGCGGTTTTGCCGTGATCAAAAACGACACACCACACATTCTGGGCGGCGAACCTGACGGTAGCCATACTACGAATATTCGCATGGAAGGGTTGGCGATTCGCACTGCGCTTGAGGATGCGAACGGTGCCGAGTGTCAGATTTACACAGATAGCGAGTTTTGGATCAATGTGATTACAAAATGGGCGCCTGGCTGGCAGGCAAAAGGCTGGAAGAAAAAGGGTGGTGAGATTAAAAATCTCGACATCGTTCAAACGGTCACGCCACTGTATCAGCAAAGTAACGCTACCTTGACGTGGGTTCGTGGCCACAATAACGATGTTGGCAACGAGTTAGCGGACGAGTGGGCGAATAAAGCGAGGGAGCGCCGCGAAACCGCTCCGGTGCAGCTCTAAGTCTTTACTGAAAGCGATATCGCGGTTATGCTAGGAACAAGGATTTAATAACCGTGAATAAACGTATTTTACATAGTTTTCTTTTTGCAATTAGTACAACGATCTTTGCTTTAGCTGGCGTGCATTCGGCGGGCGCTATTTCATCAGATCCAAAAATGTTCATTAGTGGCGATAATACGTTCTACGCCTATGTAAAAGCTGGCGAGAAGATAAGCGCCAGCTTTTCTAAAAGCGGTCAAGTTGAGCCATTGGGGCTGACTGCCGAAGCAGTTACTGTTACTTTAGACGGACCGAGCTTGCCGCAGCAAAAATGCACAATCGACAAGACGGTCGCAGTGGGTGGTGGCTGTGGATTTAAGGACGTCGTCGCTCCGCAAACGGGTGTCTATCGAATTGATTTCAAGTTGCCGGCAACAGCGACGCTGTATCAACAAGTTTCGCCAACCGTTCGGTGGAATCGTAATATGTTTAGTTGGAATGTTACGGTGTCCGAGGGTGCGGTCGCAAAGGCAGGTCGTGTATGGTCTGAGCAGTACGCAATTCGTCAGCCAATTCAGCCGGAATACGCGACGGATTTGCTGTATTACTATATGAGCGAAAATGGCTACCTGTATAAAGCAACATATAAAGGCTATAATGGCCAGATATCTACCCTCGCTGCTGATGCCTTTGGTATTCGGACCAATAACACCTGCAAGTCTGCCTATCAAAGTATTACGGTGGATGATGCGAAGATGTCACCGTCATTCGGGCAGTGCGGTGGTAGTTATAAGTTGTTTTTTGAACAACCTTCAGGCGACCTGCCAGAGCTGGCAAAGCGCTGGGACGACAAGCAGGAGTGGGTGCGGCCATCAATTAACCGCCCAATTGTTGGCGGCCTGAAATTTAATAGTGATGCATCAACTGATATTCAGGCAGGAAAGATTTTTTACACATTAAAAAATTATGTAGGTCAGTATGAAATAAAGATCGACACGAACAATGACGGTAATTACGATGCGACTGAGGATATAAAGATCACGCATCGCCTTGATAAGATTTCGAACGATACACAGGAGATCAAGTTTGACGGTATTGATGGTGACGGTCAGCCAATTCCAAAGTCACAAACTATCGGCATCAAGATCAATATCGCAAAGATTGCAGAAATTCACCTGGTAAATGCTGATGTCGAGGGCCGTGCAGGTGGCTTGGAGCTTGTGCGCTTGAGCGGTGATAACGCACCAACGTTCGGCATGTGCTGGGATGATACGAAGCTAGAAAGCCTCACGAGCACTGCGCTTGCGACTGACAAGCCAGATGGCCGCAGCTGCCCATCAAGTCAGGGTGGCGTGCATGGATGGAGATATGGCACCGGCGCTTGGGGTGATATGCGTTATATCGACGACTGGGCGTATGCGGCAGCAAAGGTTGATGGAACGGCAGAAATTCATTATCCAGAAGCGCAGATGACGGCGGCAGCTACGACTCCAGAGCGCCGAAATATTGGGTTAATTATTGCCGGTGTAACGGGTATATTGGCGATGATCGGTGTATTTGTGGCAGTCAGGATCTGGCGTCATCACCGTGCACTCAAAAAATATCAGCCGCCGCAACCACCAAAATTTACCCCTTAAGTCCTTCGGTTTCTTTTTCTTCGTGGCGTTTGACATGTTCGGGCGCAAAACGAATTGCTGCAAAGCGCATGATGCCGAGCACGGAAATGATTAGTGACAGGCCAATGGCTTTCTCGAGTGTTGCGCCAGCAAACCAAAGTGTGACGAGTTCGTTTAGCATGATGACAAGCACAGTGTCGATGATGTAGCGAACATGGACGCGTCCGTCCTTTAAATAGCCGAGCAAGGTGAGGGTGAGCTCGGTAAGTGCCAAGATAAAGACGGTGTCGAGGAGTATTGTCTGGAGGATTTCATGTAGCGGCTTGTGAATGGAGTGGATGAGGTCTGCGCCTGCTTTGATGACGCCGATAATAAGGGCGCCCACGATGATGAATAATAGGAGGTTGAGGATGATGCGAATGATGGTCGCAATCCATATACTGCTGCTTTTGAAGATTTGGTCATATTTTACACGAAATTCCATACTCCCATTATGAACACGAAAGCCTATCAGCGCCAAACAAACCGGCTATAATAGAAAAATGATTAGTATCTTGGCGCCATCAAAGACAATGGATATGACACCCGTTGAAGCGTCCGTCCGGGCAACTATGCCGTATTTTTCGCAGCAGGCAGGGCAGATTGCTAAAGCAGTGCGCAAGAGCGGCGATATTGCCACACTTATGCATGTCAGCGAAGCAATCGCTAGGCGTGTTGAAACGATGTATGAAACGTGGGGAAGTCAAACGAAGTCGTGTATCTATGCGTATCGCGGTGATGTCTATAAGGGATTTTATGCTGACACGCTCGGTCAAGATGACCTAACGTGGGCGCAGGAGCACATTGCGATCATGAGTGGACTATACGGAGTGTTGCGTCCGCTTGACGCGATTTCGCAGTATCGACTAGAAATGAAGGCGAACCTGTCAGTTGGCGATAACAAGAATCTCTATGTTTTTTGGGGCGACCAATTAGCGCGCTTTATTGACGAGCAGGCCGATGGCGTCGTCTGTGTATTGTCTTCGGATAAGTACGCCC
Source organism: Candidatus Saccharimonadota bacterium (assembly GCA_032153715.1). Lineage (GTDB taxonomy): Bacteria > Patescibacteriota > Saccharimonadia > Saccharimonadales > Saccharimonadaceae > SEAL01. The sequence goes on from JALDYR010000004.1 coordinate 96,563, forward strand.
GACCGGTAACACGGTTCAGTCACAGCCGGATTGTGACACCAGTCTTTATGGATCACAAGCCAAATGGTACGGTTGGACCCGTGCCAATCTATAGCAAAATGATGCGCGGCGTTATGGCAAAGTGGATTATCGATCACCGCGTCGACACGCCGGAAAATCTGGCGCGGTTCACTGGTTTTGGATACCGGTACGATGCGTCGCGCAGCAGTCGGGACAAGCCGGCATTTGTCCGTGATGTCATGACTCCGCTTGTCTTTTAGGCGGTTCCTTGGTCGCTGTTGTCTGAGGTGATAAACTGGTATTGCTTATGTTAAAAATGAAAACTTCCAGTCGTGGTTTCACAATCGTCGAACTTTTAATTGTTATTGTGGTGATTGGAATCCTTGCGTCGATCATTATCGTGGCGTTTAATGGCGTCCAGCAGCGCGCCGCCGACACCAAGCGTCAGTCGGATATGGCGACGTTGTCAAAAGCGATTCGGGCGGCACGTATTAATAGCGACCAGTCACTGGGTGCGATATCGGGTAGTTATTGGTCGATGGGCTCTTGCATTGGTACTGGCGCTGGACAAAATCCGAGTGCTATCGAGCCGAAAGATTTGCCTAAAACGCATGGTTGCTGGGTCCGATATTATACAATGTTGGCGCAGGTTGGCGCTGCGGCAAATATGAATCTGAACGGCTTGCGCGAAGGTGATACGCGTGGCAATCCATATACCTTTGATGAAAACGAAGGGGAAGCCGGTGATTTTTGCCGTACGGATAGCGCTATGCGCTACTTTACCGGAGATGGCATCACTATGGGTGTGGGCCCGGCAATTCCAAAATACTTTACTTGTTAGACGTCGCGCTGGTATACTTGGTTTATTAACAACCCAAATATCAAGAGAGCGACGAGGGATTCTGGTCCGACGACTCGCCGGCAACCTGCAGTAAAACGTAAGGTGCTACTTCCAGCCTGATGTGATTCAGGAAAGATATTTTCTTCGAGAAATAACTCCTTTCTGATGCACATCGGGGCAGATAGAGAGGAGTTTTTTCATGTCTGTACAATCTACTAATTATCGAACCGCCGAAAGCGTATCGCCAGGGCATCCAGATAAAATTGCCGATCAAATTAGCGACGCAATATTAGATGTACACTTAGCCGAGGATCCGCTAGCGCGTGTTGCCGTTGATATTGCGGGTGGCCATGGTAAGTTATTTGTCACCGGTGAAGTAACTTCACGCGCGACGGGCGTTGATATTCCTGCGATCGTACAGCGGTTGGCGGGTGGCGTTGAGCTAATCGAAAACATTGCTCGTCAAAGTCCTGAAATCGCTCAAGGGGTCGATACGGGCGGTGCGGGCGACCAAGGTATTGTCGTTGGCTATGCGACGAGTGAAACGCCGGAGTTACTGCCGCTAGAAGTAGTGCTGTCGCGCAAGCTAAATCAGCGATTATATGAAAAATGGCCATACGACGGCAAGACGCAAATCACGCTCGATGAACGCAGTGGAATTGCCGGTGTGGTAGCAAGTTTTCAACACGCACCGGCCTTAGAGTTGCGTAGCATTATTAATCAATGGCTTGAACAGTACGATACTGTTGATCACGTTACGGTTCATGCTAATCCAGCAGGGGATTGGGGTATTGGCGGATTTGACGCAGATGCTGGGCTGACCGGCCGTAAGTTAGCAGTTGATAATTATGGGCCACGGATCCCGGTTGGCGGCGGCGCATTTAGCGGTAAGGATCCCAGTAAGGTTGATCGCAGCGCTGCGTATGCTGCTCGACAAGTGGCGATTCACTATTTGCACGAGCGCCAGGCGAGTGAGGTATTTGTTCGCATTGCGTATGCAATTGGTGTCGCCGAGCCGCTCGAGCAAACGGTGATTATTGATGGCGTGGCGGAGCGAATTACAGGTTTTGACCTAACGCCGAATGGTATTATTGAACGCTTGAACCTGCGTCGACCAATCTACGAGCAGACAGCACGCTATGGTCATTTTGGTCATGGGTTTGACTGGGATGATAAAAGGGCGTAGCATCTAAATATGTCAAAAGAGTTTCAGCGTATTCCGGTAGATAGTGGCCCAACTCCCGAACAACTTTTTAAGCTTGCTGCAGTCTGTGTTGCTGATGCGGCTCGGAGTGATAGCCTGAGAATCCACAAGACTCGTCAGCGAGCTCGACTGTGGTCGTATGATGCAACGGCGAATGAATATCCTAATTTTCGAACAATTGACACGAAGCCAATTCCACACGAACAATTTAGAGTATTTGGGATTGTTGCGCGGCGGACGATTGCCCTGCAGGACAAAGATCAGTTAGAGTATTTTGCTCCAAATCGAATGTGGGGTTTGCGATTTGCGACGGAATCTCAGCACCGGGCTAATCCTGACCAGCCCGAGCTTTGGAATAAAAATAGAGTCGTCTATCAATTTGAATGGAGCTCTGAAGAGACGCTTACGGCGCAGCGGACCCTGAAGATGTTCGAGAGCTATACTGAAGTACTTGCCGGTGAGCAGAGTACTGAAGACGAGATAACCGACGCCCTCAAAGGAGGCGTTCACCAGAAGCTAATTACATCATCGCTTGAGCCCGTAGGGGTCGAAGAGTGCGAGCGGCTAATTGCTTCCGGTATAACTCCGCTATCGATTAACGAACTCATTCAAGAGCAGGCGGCATAGTTATGAAAAACCCGGAACGTTTTGGACTTGAGGATGCGCCTACTCCACGACAGGTCGCAAAGCTGGCGACGATAGCTGTCGCCTGTGCGAAGCGGCATGATACTTTCGAACAGCTCGAGCTGTCATCGGGAATGCAGTGGCGTATGGCTCCGATCGTCACGAATAGTTTGCATGAATTTAATGATCAGGTGATTGAAAACTCTCGAAACACTGCCTTCTTCATTAATTTTATTAGATCGGGAGCCTGGAATATGCGGCTCATTCAAGGAATTCACACAGAGCCGAATGACAAATCAACCCCTCGTTATGGCGCGAGTAGTGTTTATAATTTTGACTGGAATTCTAATGAGGTGGTGTGCGCAACTAAAGAGCCGCGCAATAGGGGAGACGTAATCGCGCAGCGCCCGCTTGAGTTCGTGAGTATGTTCGCCCCCGATACGCTTGCTTCGGAGTGGGATGTCCGCCAGCAACTAGAAACGGTGACGCGTAGCGATCTGGACTATTTGATTGAAGACGTGAGCGAGCAGGTGGCACGCTACGACTACGAGCATTCGTTGTCAATTTGATTGATATATGTAGTTGTCAGTTTATAGCACAACGACTACAATACTACACAGTTGTAAATCAAAAACGAAAGTTAGAATATGGAATCTGAAACACGCGAACCTACTGATATTTTTTTGTGGGCAAATAATACTGATGGTATCAAAAAAGAGCTCGACGTCGAGTTTTTCTTGTTCAATAAAAACTACACACCGTACAGTACGAATTTCTCAAGCGAGCTCAATGCGCAGATCAAGCCGCTGTTTTTGTTTGACCTGATCAACTTCGTCAACCTTGGCGCCGGTACAGGCTTGTCAGTTCGCGACTTTGAAATGTCTGACGGTGAAGAGAATGTCTTGCTTCGTACAGACCTTGAAAAAGTAGGCCGTGCTGAAACACTGATTCACCTCATCGAACACGAACGTCACGATATGGTGGAGTTCAGCGAGCAGGAGCATGAATTCAAGCGCATCAAAGGTATTATCGCGAAGTTTTCACACAAGGATAAGCCAGACGAGGTCTTTTATAGTATCAAGCAAATCCAGCAGGGCAGTGTCCTCAAGGGCGCGACCGCATGGGAATTCCGCGATGGTAAGTTTGGTGCATTCCAGGCCGATGTCGGTTTGAAGGTACCAGATGACAACCAGGTGTTGATTATCGATAAGGATATTTTTGTCTTCAACCAGCCGAAGTTCGAAAAACTGTTCAACTATGAATACAAAAAGCAGGCTCTGGCTGACAAAAAAGTTGAAGAAATCGAAAAGTTGTTTGACCTTAGTTTTCCAGAAGGTCTTGATCTGCAGTCGCTCGTTCGCGACCGCAAGAAAATCGTAAACAAGCTGCAAAAAATGGAAATCGGTGCCGTTACACAGGAGCAGGCGGTTGAATATGCAGACAGTATGCAGCTCGAGCTCATGACTGACGACAATGGTGCAATTATTATTATGGACGGCAACGATCTGGATGTGTTCGTGAATCTGATCAACGAAGATTACATTACGAGCGAAATCACTGGCAAGCGCTACGAAATCAAGAGCAAGAAGCTGCTTGACGATGCTGAAGGTGAGCCTCCTCGCGGCGACGTGTAGTTAGATGCTACAATAGACATAATGAAGCAGGGTATAGCACTTGAGATAATGCTTTCTGGTGAAAGCGTCCTATTAACCGGTCCAGCGGGAGCGGGTAAGACATATGTGCTAAATCAATTTATCAAGTTTGCCAAGCACGACGGCAAGCATGTGTCCGTGACGGCGACAACGGGTCTGGCGGCGACGCATCTTGGCGGCACGACAATTCACAGCTGGGCGGGTATCGGCGTGATGGATAGCCTGCCAAATGGTTTTGCAGACCATATCGCTAAAGGCCGCCGTGAAATTATTGAAAAAACTGACGTGCTGATTATCGACGAGATCAGTATGTTGCATGATTATCGCCTTGATATGGTTGACGAAGCGTGCCGCCTGGTGCGTAAAAAGCCGGACGTGCCATTTGGTGGCATTCAGGTGATCATGTCGGGTGACTTCTTCCAGCTGCCGCCAATTAACCGCGGTGAGTCGCGTGGCGGCGGGTTTGTCGTCCATAGCAATGTGTGGCGCGAGCTTGATCCGGTTATTTGCTACCTAGCAGAACAGCATCGTCAGGACGACGAGGTATTGCTTGATATCTTGAATGCGCTACGTGACGGCGGTATTCGTCGCCATCATGCCGAGAAGCTGCTAGCGCGCGTTGAAGTGCCAGTACCTGAGGGCAAAATACTGACAGAGCTTCACACGGTAAACATTGATGTTGATCGCATGAACGAAGTGCGCCTTGATGAACTAGACGGCGATGAACTGTTTTATACGCAAACGACCACAGGCGCGGCCAACTATGTTGAAAACCTGCAACGATCGGTTTTGGCGCCAGCAACGCTTCGCCTCAAGAAAGGCGCCCTTGTCATGGCGGTGAAGAACGCGACCGACCGCAAATACGCCAACGGTAGCATTGGTACGGTGATTGATTTCGAACCTGCCAGCGAGTATCCTATTGTTGAATTCCAAAATGGCCGCACAGTTAGCATGATTCCCGACAGCTGGGAGCTACGCGATGGTGATAAGAAGCGCGCGAGTATCACGCAAATCCCGCTGCGCCTAGCCTGGGCGATTACAGTCCATAAATCACAGGGTATGACGCTTGATGCAGCTCGGATTGACCTGCGCAAGGCGTTTGTCGAAGGAATGGGCTACGTGGCACTTAGTCGTGTCAAAAATCTCGATAACCTCTATCTAACCGGCATTAACCGCACAGCACTACAGGTGAGTGAAGATGCGCAAAGTATCGATGGCAATTTGCGCTCCAAAGCGGCGAATGACGCCAAGCGCTTCGAGCACTTGGCAGTAAAAGCGGACAAGCGCAAATCGGCCCCCGAGCCAAAAAAGAAAATGCCAGGCAGTAGCGGCTGGGCGGAAAAGATTGCGAAAATGCGCGAGACTTACCCAAAGGCGTATATGCCATGGGAGAATGCCGATGATGAGCTTTTGAAACAAGAATTTCAAAATGGCCTGTCGGTCAAAGAATTAAGTGGGAAATTAGGCCGCCACGAAGGTAGCGTGACAATGCGGCTGCAAAAACATTTTGGCGAAGACATCATCCAGTAAAGGTAGACAGTAGTTATGAAAACAACAGCACTCACAAGCCCGGTAACAAAGACGGATATTCAACTTTTTAAAAGTGTTACGCTGCCAAAAGATCGTCGGTTTCGTGTGCAGATTTTCCTCGATAAGTACGGGCAAGTGTGCGTCGTAGGGTTGGTGATGCTACTGTGGGGTGGATTTGCCGCGGTACAGGTCGAGGCGCTCGGGACGCTAATGGTCACACTAACTATAGGTACATTAATTATTTTTATTGCGGCGTTCATAGATTCATTTAAAAAAGAACAAAACAGGTTAGTCGAAGCTGTTCGTCTGCAGATGTTCGCTAAAGAGAATGGCTGGACATACGAATATAGTCCAATCATGGCAGCCGAGCAAGGAACGCTATTCACGGTTGGCGACAATTATCGACAGCTGGGACGGCTGCGCACTCAGTCGTACGAAGTGGGTGATGTTGAATATGAAACCGGTTCAGGCAGAAGCCGTCGAACTCAGAAGTTCAGTTACATTTCTATTCCACTTGAGCGTGCGGTGCCGCATATGTTGCTCGACGCAAAGCTCAACAATATGTCACTCTTCGGGGTGTCGATTAGCAACCTTCCAGTTTCGTTTCGCAAAGATCAGATTGTCTCGCTTGAGGGTGATTTTGACAGGCATTTTACATTGTATGCGCCCGAAGAATATCAGGCTGATGCTCGGTATGTCTTCACGCCAGATCTTATGCAGCTACTAATCGACAAGGGTAATGCGTACGACGCCGAGATTATTGATAGAACGCTCTATATTTATATTGGAAGCATGCGGTGGTCGGATGCTGATTTTTGGCAGCGTATTGAAAAGATTGCCAACACGATTGGCCGGAAGATGCAGGATAGGACAGATCGATATGTTGACGAGCGAGTGTTGGCGACTAGTGACGGTGATGTCGTCGCTCCGCAGGGACGTCGACTCAAGACTGGCGTGCGATGGGCTGTGTTGATCTTCATGGTCTTCTACATGGTGTTTTATTTACTGGTGCATTTGCGGAATCAATAAATATTATTTTAAGCGCACAATCTTGATGCTGCTATCGCTGACGTAGAATGTGCGGAATTGCTGACCGCGGAAGCGGATAGAGTCGCCAGGGGTGCTTGTATGGACCCTTTGGACGCTCTTGGTGGTTTTTAGGCTGTCGATAATAAAGTCACGTTCACGGTCGGAATCGTGACTACCTCCATGGGTTAGTTGGCCGGTGTGCCACTGGATATCAACAGGATGAGTTTCTTCGGTCGCGGCGCCCATCCACAGTTCACGCTCGGCATGAAAGAGGTGGCGTAGCTTTTGTGCCCAAAACGTGTAGTGGGTAATATTTTTATCGCCTTCAAGCGGTTCTTCTAGTCGCCAAAAGCGAACGTGATGACGAGTGCGGGCGCTGCCAGCGTCATTGGTTGGAATTTCAAAACCGATGTCATGGGGGCGGTTGAACAGAAAGAGGTTACTTAGTGGGGCGGCCGGGTAGGAGGTATTGAAGACAATTGAAATAAATTCACGGAAGCCGTTTTTAAAAGTAAGTGGGTCGGCTGTAATCCAGCCAGCTCGTTCCATCGTTTCGCGCAGGTGTCGTCGATCACGAGCAATGACGGCGATATTAACCGGGTCGGATGGCCAACCGTCGCGTGTCGTCACGTAAATCGGAATGTGGTTTGGTTTAATAAAAACTCGCAGCAGACGGAAGAGCGCTGGAATAAACAGGTAGGCGAACAAGCAGTAGATAAGGAGTAATACGACAAAAATTGGCAAGCGGGCATCGACATACGGAAAGACCTCGACTGTCAGAAGGATGAGTCCAACGCCAATTGCCAAGATCACGAATCGCCATAGCGAACGGAGTAAGAACCCAAGTAGTCCAATCATTATTCGCTTCATTATACCTGAATCTCGGATGCTATAATAGAGAGACATGACAGATAAAAAACCAACACTTTCTTTCCCTAAAAACTTTCTATGGGGAGCCTCGGTTGCAGCACATCAAGTCGAAGGCGGCAACCACAATCAATGGTCGGTCTGGGAGCTTGAAAATGCCAAATCACTCGCCGCGCAGGCAGAATATCACTATAAAGACTTAGATAGCTGGTCGTTTTCAAAAGCGCAAGCGTTGAATCCTGACAATTACATTTCCGGCAGTGCTAGCGATCACTATCATCTTTACGAAAAAGACTTCGAAATCCTCAAGCATTTGAATATGAACGCGTTTCGTTTCAGTGTTGAGTGGTCGCGTGTCGAGCCCGAGGAAGGCGCGTGGAACGCCGAAGCAATTGAGTTTTATAAAAAGTATGTCTTGGCGCTGAAAAAACAGAATATCGAGCCAGTCGTGACACTATTTCATTTCACATTACCAGTTTGGTTCGCCGAAAAGGGTGGATTCGAAAAGCGCGCCAACGTACAGTACTTCACGCGGTTTGCCGAAAAGATTGTTAGCGAACTAGGGGTAAATATTCGGACGATTATTACGATCAACGAGCCGGAAGTGTATGCGGCAGAAAGTTACTATGCAGGTCATTGGCCGCCAAATATTTCAAGCAAGCGCGCAATGTACAAGGTGCTCAATAATTTAGCCTATGCTCATAATCAGGCGGCAGAGGTCATTCATGGACTTAACCGTCGCTACAAGGTGTCAATTGCCAAGAATTCAATCTATATTTACGCTGGTGACGACGCGCTCCTTAGCCGCAAGACGGCAGATATTATGCAGCATTTCCAAGACGACTATTTTATTAAAAAGGTAGTGAAAAACTGTGATTTCCTTGGGGTGAACTATTATTTTAGCGATCGAGTCTATGGCTACCGGATTCACAATCCCGATCAACACCTCAGCGATCTTGGTTGGGATTTGGCGCCGGCTACGATTCAGCAGGTTCTGGAGCGTTTGCATGATAAATATAATCTTCCGATCCTGATTACCGAAAACGGGCTTGCTGATGCGCGCGACGAGCAGCGCCAGTGGTGGATTACGCAAACTATCCTCGGTATGCAAAAAGCCATGGAGCACGGCGTGCAGCTGCAAGGCTATTTACACTGGAGCTTGCTTGATAATTTTGAATGGGACAAGGGAAAATGGCCAAGGTTTGGACTAATTGAAATTGATTATGCTACCATGAAACGGACGCCACGGCCAAGTGCCATCTGGTTTTCAAAAATTATTAAGAAACTACGGAGCGACACGAAATGAATGAGCCGTTTGCACGAACCGAAGTAAAGATCGCTGTCATTGGCGGTGGAACGGGAAGTTTCACGCTGCTATCTGCGATGAAAGATTACACGAGTCAGATCGCCGCACTGGTGAATATGGCTGATGATGGCGGTAGTACTGGTGTACTTCGTGACGAGCTTGGTGCGTTGCCTCCTGGAGATGTTCGTCAGTGTTTAGTCGCGCTTAGTCGGACGCCGGAGATTCGTGACCTCTTTAATTATCGATTCGAAGAAGGAAGTCTGAAGGGACACGCCTTTGGCAACTTGTTTTTAAGTGCCCTTGAAAAAATGACCGGAGACTTCGGTAAGGGTGTTGAGCTTGCCAGTGAAGTTCTTAATATCACCGGCGTGGTCGAGCCAATTACGCTGACCAATGTCACGCTTGCAATGCGCGACAAGAATGGCGCAGAAACGCACGGCGAGTACGCGATTGCTGAAATGAGCTTTGGTGAAGAAAAGCCAGAGTTTTGGCTTGAGCCTGACGCGACACCAAATCCGCAGGCAATTCGCGCCATCGAATCAGCGGACATTGTTGTGATCGCCCCCGGTAACTTGTATGGCAGTCTGGCGCCGGCATTGATTGTTCCGGGAATTGGCGAAGCGCTTGCTCGTACCAAGGCGTTCACGGTGTATGTCTGTAACCTTGTAACAAAACCAGGGCAGACCGACGACTATACGGTTAGCGACTTTGCCGCAGAGATCGAACGACTGGCAGGACGAAAGTTTCTCGACGCGGTCCTGTATAATACCGAAACGCCAAGCGACGATTTGATTGAAAAGTATGCGCGTGATGGCGAGAAGAGTGTGAAATGCGACGAAGACGTGCTAAACAAGGCGTCGTATATCGCAGCCGGTGCAAATCTACTTTCGGGCTCTATTTGGCAAAATACCAATGCGTCAGATCCAATCGCTGCGTCGCGCACCTTGATCCGTCACGATTCAGATGCCGTCGCCAAGGCAATTATCGAGCTCTATGAACATGCAAACGAAGCCCGAAAATAAGTTTTACATCCTCGATTTTGATCGGACGCTTGCCGATATAGACAAGTTGCTCGAAGTATTTATGCAAATTGCCGATCAGCACGCGGCAATCTCTCGTGCGCAGATCGAAGCTGTGGACGCCGACATGAAGCGCCGCGGCGACTCGTTTGATACAGCCGGCTATGTGCGTGACTATTTGATGGCGCAGGATCGGCTAGGGGAATGGGATCAGCTAGTCAAACAGTACATTCACGAATCGCACTCGCTTGATATGTTGATGCCTGGCGCATCGGAGCTGATTGCGTATCTTGAGCGTACCGAGGCTCGGTACGGCATTTTAACGTATGGTAATCCTTTATGGCAGCGCCTCAAGCTGTCGGCAGCGGGGTTTAATCACGTACCGCACATTATCACGACGACAAAAGAGAAGGGAATACTTATTCGTAGCTGGCAAGATGATGATGGGCTTTTCCATTTGCCGCTCGAGTTCAACGGCGGCACGGCGGATGCGGTCGTATTGATTGACGATAAGGCAGTGAGCTTTGACGGTTTTCCTGATCTGCCATCACGCGGTTTTCATGTTTTTGACCCAGCTAATTATTTGCCTGCGCAGCAGGGGAGTGTGCCAGCGAATGTGGCGTCAATCAAGTCGCTTCACGACGTCTCGCAGTTACTGTAGGCGCGTATTTGTACAAAGACATATAAAGTGGTATAGTAGCAGCACGTTTCTACTGCGGTGAGAGGAAAAATCGTGTTCATTGATAGCGCTATGTTCTTTTACGTCCCGACAAAGTCACACGACGAGCGGCTATTATTGCGGCTTGCGCGTGTGAGGGTGATAGAGCGTCTGGAAGATGGAATCGAGCTTCATATGCTCGTAGCATGTGCTCTGACGGTCATGTCGATTATCGTACTGGCTCCCATAGCGCCGTTGCTGATGGTGGTGACGTGGGTATTGATCTGGACGACTGTCTGCGTCGCACCACTAGCGATTGGCTTTGCCGCCCAGTCTCTCAGGGAGAACGAGATCGATGTACGAGGTGTTTTCGGTGTGGACCTTATTCGCCAGGAGGGGTTTGCTCAGTATTTACAGGTGGCCGACGACAGCTTTGTCACAAAGGTCAATGCATTCGTTCGTCGCAATGTCGAAATGAGAGAGTCAAATCCGTTCGCAAATGATGGCAGCGACGAGGACATTGCTCGCAAGAACACACTGAGGCTAGAAGCGATCGTGTTGTTCTTGTTAGCCGGACTCGATCCCGCACGTGTTGATGATCTTGTCGATAGGGCAATCGAGTCTGATGTTCGCACGAAGCATGCCCGGGTTGGTGCGTTTTCGGCTGCGTATGGAGACGCTTTGCGTCGCTGCGCGCCCGCTAAGCGACACAGTGGGTACTATCACTGGCAATGGTGACACGGGTATAAGTAGATCGTATCGAAACGCCCATGTGAAGGCTTCTAGCCTTCGCATGGGCGTTGTTTTATTTTACGAACAAGCGATAACATGGTACGCTATGGCTAGTCTTACTCCTACGTTGAGAGGTGAGAAATGTTCATTAGAGATGACGATGGTAATCGACACTGGTGGCTCGACCATCCTACAGACGAGCAATGGAAAGTGCTCAATGCGCGCACTGCGGAGTATCCGCGTTTGGTGCAGTTTGCGGTAGTGGCTGCGTTTCTTGCCTTGTTACTAGTAGCGGTCAGCGTCATCGCGGTTGATCTGAGCAGTGTGGCTCGACTCATCGGGGCGATCGTATCGATAATCGTCATATTGTCGCTGCTACAATTTGCTGTTTGGTTATTTGGGCAACCAAGGAATAATCGACGGCGAAAAGGGCAAGAGCTTATGGCTAACACTGTCACTCCGAATCGACTGAGTTACCGATTGTTGATGTTTCCTTCTCTGCTAGCGGAATTGCAGTTGGCAGGATGCGGTGTCGATCGCTATCTCAAGTGTCGCATCGACTGCTACTTTCGGGACGCAGTCGAGGCTGATAGCGAAGATTATTACCTCGCAAAAAGCGATGGACAAGCCCGGCTGGTTTACGAAGCTCGCTATGTGGCGGGTATAGCAGAGGGGGTGTCCTACGCGGGGCTGTTGTCGCATTTTGATCAGCATCTCGGGCGGCTTGTCGAAGCGGATCGTAGCGCTTGTCTTGACGCGCTTGACCATCGAATTGAACGTGCTCAAATAGACACCCATGAGATTCAGCAAGGATCCGAGAGGAGCGAACTGCTGCGAAATCAATTATTGGGACAGCGGCCGCTGTTTGATCTGGCGTAGTAGGGGAATAGGCGACCCGACCCCGGTTCTGTGTAGAGATAATCTATGCAGGACCGGGGTTTTTCATATCCAGTTACTATTATTGACAAAACATAAACACTATGCTAATATGAATATATCATGAAAAAGAATACAAAAACTACCATCACCAAAAAACTCGCCAGCATCACTGAAGCAATCGCGGTTGCGCCAGTCGAACCAACTCAAGCCGACAAGGATGCAAAGACTGCACTTCTTATCGTTTCACTAACTGTAAACGCCTTCATTCTTGTTGGATGGGTGACGTTGCAGGTGACTAATATCTACGACTACCAAGTCGCCGCCTTCTTGTTTACTCGCTAAATAGAGAAGTCTATAGCTAAAAATACCACGCAGGGTAGTTTGCGTGGTATTTTTATTACCCCTGTTAGCGCTAGAGGTTATCCACAGAAGTGTGGATAACAGAAAAGGTCTGGGTAAAAAAGTCAAAATTGGGGGTTGTAGTGGGTAAAAGTGGGTAGTATGATAAGTTCAGTGGCAAGCACAAAAACAAAAACCACTAATTAAAAACCAAACAACCTAACCAAAACCTGTAAGGGGATACGGTGGCCAGTATAGATTATTTTGAACGAAAGCTCGATGACAAGCGTCGCTTGACGATACCGACAGAGCTTCGTAATGAATTTTCCAGTGGCGTCGTACTCACTAGGGGATTTGGCAAGTATCTTCACCTGTACCCACAACTAACGTGGGACCAGGAAGTTGAACCAGCTTTGACGGGCAGTATCCTTGATGAAAAGGTAGCTGATCTGAACGTTCGGTTTCGACGAGGCAAGACGGATGCGCTACTAGACCTTAAACAAGGTCGAGTAACAATCGAGCAGCACCTGCTTGAATATGCCGGCATTGACCGAGATCTTGTAGCAGTTAGGGCAGGCGCCTACTGGCGTATCATGAGTCCGGACCTAGAAACCTAGGGCAGGATAGATTTGCAGTACATTAACAATTTAGCGAGTCAAAGAAACACTCTCGAGATCAACTATCTGGTAGTTACGCGTGGAAAAATGTGGAAACCACACTATTTAAAAAAGATCCATTGCACCTTCCTCTAACACACACCTCCCAAAAAACTCCACCTCACAACACATAAGTCTCTCAACCAACTACACATTATGGATTACACAGTAATACAGCTGTAGTTGGACCACTTATATACAAAAACAAACACACTATGCGAAAACAAACAGCGTAGCTATCAGTTAGGTGATCTCGAACTTCCTTACTAGTGATATAGTAGAGAAGATGAGTATTAAAGAACATCCACCACAATTACATGTTCCGGTTCTTCTACAGGCGACGCTTGACACACTAAAACCTATTCAGGGCGAGAATTATCTCGATCTGACGGCGGGTTACGGCGGTCATGCGAAACGCTTTTTAGAGGTAACCGAAAACTTCGATGAATCCGTCCTTGTTGACCGTGATGATTACGCCATTGAGCGTTTGCAGTCACTGGCAGAGAAGGGCGTTACTTTGCGACATACCGATTTTGTCAGCGCCGCCAAGGAGCTGGTTGAAGAGGGTAAGCAATTCGATATAGTGCTAATTGATCTGGGGGTGTCATCACCACAGCTCGACATGGGCGAACGAGGGTTTTCTTTTAAAAGTAGTGGTCCGCTTGATATGCGTATGGATCGTCGACAGGAAGTGACAGCGGCAACGTTAGTCAATAAACTTCCAAAAGGCGAGTTAATTCGTATTATCAAAGAATACGGCGAAGAGCCGCACGGGTTTGCGCAGCGAACTGCCGAGGCGATCGTCAAAAACCGACCATTTACAACAACCGAAGAACTCGCTGACCTAATCAAGCAGAATTATCGTGGCAAGTGGACAAAAATCCATCCGGCGACGCGTACTTTTCAAGCACTCCGAATTGCAGTCAATGAAGAGCTGCGGCAAGTTGAAGAAGTCCTTCCGCTTTTACCACGACTTTTAAAGTCGGGCGGTAGAGTAGGGGTAATCAGCTTCCACAGTTTAGAGGATCGATTGGTTAAGAATTATTTCCGTGAGCAGCGCGATGCTGGTCTAGAGGCCGAATTAGATATTCTTACAAAAAAACCACTCGACGGAGTCACTTACGATGTTCACAATCCGCGATCCAGGAGCGCAAAGCTTCGGGTTGCAGTGAAAAAATAAAACAAAAAAACGGAAGGGGCAAAAAATTATGCCAATCCATATCCCAGTACAAAACGCATCAGTCGAAACACGAATCGCTGTACGCGTTAAATAATTGAAAGCGTTGGCGAGCACGATTAAGTGCTCGCCGACCCTCATCACGCACTCTTTTTAGGAGTCTATTTCGATGTACCCGATCGAAATTGAAGTTCTCAGCAATGAGAGATCTATTCAGGGTAGGTAATGAGGCTCAGCTCACTATTATCACCAAACAATAAAACAAAAAGAATAAATAAAATGTCATATACACGAACCCAACAATTTAGCCAATTCAGCAGTCGTCGACAAAGCAGCTGGAATCGCAATCAGAATACGGTTGCGTTTACGTCTGCCATAAAGCTCGGCCCTGTTGCGCATACCGTCCTTGTTGCACTTATGATTACAGTGCTCGGTCTGATATACTTGACGCAGGCCACTCGTGCAACTGGATATGACTACGAAGCGCAAAAGATCGATAGTCAGATTGCCGAACTTTCTACAAAAAAGGATGACCTCGAAGTCGAGAATGCTCGTTTGACCGCGTTGGAAAATGTCCAAAACAGCAGTGTCGCACGTGAGATGACGGCACCGGCTAGCACCGACTACGTACGCTAACAACTCTATATACATATGAATCTTGAACTCCAAAAAGGTAGCCGTTCTAAAATTCTCGCCATCATTGTCCTCGGACTGATGGCGGTCTTTGTGATTCGACTATTTTACTTGCAGGTGATCAAGCATGATTATTATGTCGCCAAGGCGAACGCCGAGCAGATACGCCGTAACGCGATTCCAGCTGAGCGTGGTGAGATTTATGCCATGGATGGTTCGACGCCGGTCAAGCTGGTAATGAACGAGACGGTCTACACACTCTATGCAGACCCAAAGACGGTAAAGGATGCAGAAAAAGTACTTCAGGTAGTTCGTCAGGTAGCGGGAGGCAATCTGCGTTCAAATCTTGAGGGGTTGCTCGCGAAAAAAGAGTCGCGCTATCAAATTCTTGGCACCAAGCTGTCTCGTAAACAAGCCGAATTAATTAAAAAGGAAAAGCTTACGGGAATTGGCTTTCAGGAAACAACCCAACGAGTTTATCCAGAGGGTGGGCTCGCTGCGCAAACGCTTGGCTTCGTGAATGCCGAAGAGAAGGGCCAGTATGGTGTTGAAGCGAAATTTAATGATCGCCTGAAGGGCACTGACGGGCTACTGCAATCAGTGGCTGATGTGAGTGATGTGCCACTAACAATTGGCAAGAATAATATCAACAAGCCAGCACAAGATGGCGATGATATTGTCCTGACGATTGACCGTAACGTGCAGTCCTATGCCGAGAAAGCACTTGCCGCAGGGCTGGAGCGTACGAAGGCGCAATCGGGGAGCGTAATGGTGATTGATCCGAATAATGGTCATGTCATGGCGATGGCAAACCTTCCGACATACAAGCCGGCCGAATTTACAAAGGTGCAAGATCCGCAGGCATTTAATAATGCGACCGTGTCGATGCCATACGAAGCTGGATCGGTTATCAAGACATTTACGGTAGCAACAGGCCTCGACAAGGGGGTGATTCAGCCCGACTCAACATTCGTGAACACTGACAAGATCAAGGTCGAGGACCGTACGATTAGCAATGCCACGAAAGGTCAAACGGGAACAATTACTATTCAAAAAGCCCTGAACTATTCTTTGAACACGGGTATGGTGACGGTAGCACAGCGTCTTGGTGATGGCAATTCCATTACAACGCAGTCGCGCAATATTATGTATGAATATTTCCATGACCGTTTAGGGCTGGGCGAGAAAACGGGTATTGAAGTAACCGGCGAAGCCGGCGGTGATGTTGTGCCGCCAACAGTAACCGAAGGTAACGCGGTGCGCTATTCGAACATGTCATTTGGCCAAGGTATGAACGTGACCATGGTGCAGGTGTGCGCGGCATTTAGTGCAATCATCAACGGCGGCACTTACTACAAGCCAACGCTTTATGCTGGCGTGATGAATGGCTCGACACTGAAAGAGACTAAGGGCACTGCTCCGCGAACAAATGTTATTAGTGCTAATGCCTCATCAAAGGTGCGCACTATGATTCATGATGCGCGCAGTGCATTCTATGGCGGCAACGATCGTAAAGGGTACGAAGTCGGCGGCAAGACTGGTACGTCACAGACACTTGTTAACGGCGTCTATACTGACGATCAAACGATTGGAACATACCTTGGATATGGTGGCGACACAAAGCCAAAGTATGTCATAATGGTGCAAGTATCCGGCAAGAATATGAACCTTCAGGGTAATAAAGATGCAATGCCGATTTTTACCGATATATCCAACTGGATGATTGATTATTTGAAACTGCAACCACAACAATAAACAGGAAAGCATATGGAAACACTAACTCTCGACGCGTTGACGACTGAACTAATCGGAACCTTTCTATTAAGTGTTGGTGCGTTTGTGCTGGCGATGGCACTAACGCCTGTTTATACGCATCTAGCGTATCGTTTTAAGTTTTGGAAAAAGCAGCGTGATACCAGTACGACTGGTGAAAAATTGATGGTGTTCGTCAAGCTTCATAAAGAGAAGTTCAAGCGCAATATTCCTACAATGGCGGGTATGATTGCTGTACTTGCAATTACGGGTGTCACGCTCGGATTTAACCTTGACCGTGCGCAAACATGGCTGCCGCTTGCGGCGCTAATTGGCGGCGGTATGGTTGGGTTGCTTGATGATATTATCAACATCCGCGGCACGGGGAAGGGGGTCGCTGGGCTTCGTTCAAGCTTTAAATTCTTTATGATTACCGTCCTTGGCGTTGCACTCGGGTGGTTCTTTGCTGTAAAGCTTGGATTTGACACCGTCCATCTGCCATTCATCGGCGAGCTTGCGCTTGGCTGGGTGATGGTGCCGGTGTTTGCCTTTGCTGTTGTGGCGACCGGTAACGCGGTTAACATTAGCGATGGGCTCGATGGGCTTGCTGGTGGACTACTGCTGGCAAGCTTTGGCGCCTTTGGTATTATCGCCTTGCTGCAGGGGCAGTTTATGCTGGCGGGATTTTGCTTTACGGTCATTGGCGCGCTGCTGGCGTATCTGTGGTTTAATATTTATCCAGCTCGCTTTTTTATGGGGGATGTCGGTAGTTTTGCGCTCGGTACGTCACTTGGCGTTGTTGCGATGCTGACGAACTCATTTTTCCTACTGCCAGTTATTGGTATCCTGTTTGTTGTCGAGGCTGGCTCAAGCGCCATTCAGATCTTTAGTAAAAAGGTTTTTAAACGTAAGGTATTTATTTCTGCTCCAATCCATCACCATCTCGAAGCAATAGGCTGGCCGGAAACAAAAGTCACAATGCGCTTTTGGGTCATCGCTACTGTCGCGGCATTTATGGGTGTTCTATTAGCACTGGCCGGAGGTCACATCTAGCTATGCAGCCAGGGTGGCGAGCTACGCGACGAGCGCTCGGTGAAAAAACAAGTGCGACCGCGTCGATCATTCGACGTCACAAGCCTGATTATCAAATCGTCCTTTATATGGGGCTGTTGATGCTGCTTGGACTGGTTATTATGTATGCAATCGGACCGCAGCGTGCCAACGTACTGAACAACGCTTACGGCACTGATTACTACGGCGGTACCTACTTCTTTATCAAGCAGACGGTGAGCTTGTTGCTGGCACTGGGAGCTTTCGCTCTGATGGCAAGTTTGCCATATAAGATTCTGCAAAAGTATGCGGGAAAGATTATGGGCGCTGGCTTCATTGCTTGTATTATTTTGTTTTTGTTTGGCAACGTTATTCATGTCGAACAGATTGCGCAGTGTAGCCTGGGGGCGTGTCGTTGGTTTAGCTTAGGGCCACTTGGCAGTATTCAGCCAGCCGAGTTTTTGAAGTTTGGTATTTTGCTGTTTGTGGCGGGATTCCTAGGCATGCGGGCTAACCAGGGATTAATTAATGACCGTGATAAAACCTTGATTCCACTAGGTATAGTGTTGGGGCTTGCGATGTTGTTTGTGATTGTTTTACAGAAAGATATGGGGACGGGTATCGCGCTCGTTTCAATTGTGGTGAGTATGCTGTTAATTGCGGGGGTAAGTAAACGAACAGGCGTGATGTTATTGGGTCTGTTAGTGCTTGTTGGGGTACTGTTGATTGTAATTGCGCCGCACCGTATCGAACGCATCACGGCGTTTTTGGCGGCTGATAGTACATCGGTTGAAAATGCCGGCACGTATCATATCGAACACGCCAAGATTGCGATTGGGTCGGGCGGTTTTACGGGTGTTGGAATTGGTAACAGTGTCCAAGCGACGGGCTACTTGCCGGAAGCGATCAATGACTCTGTCTTTGCAATTATGGGTGAGACGTTTGGATTTGTGGGGCTAGTGGCAATCATTGCCTTGTTTACAGCTCTATTGCTACGTCTTTTAAAGGTGACTGACCACTTGGTGGATATGAAGCTCAAGCTGCTCGTAGCAGGTGTTTTTGGGTGGCTGGCAGCGCATGTCATTTTGAATATCGCGGCCATGATCGGTATTTTTCCATTGACTGGCATTACACTGCCGCTACTGAGTTTTGGCGGCACAAGTATGATCTTTATTGCCGGCGCGCTTGGCCTGGCATTTCAGCTGTCGCGTTATACGGCATTTGGTAGTAAACTAAGTGGTAATAGTTATGAAAAAAATCAGAATTCTAGCAGTCGGCGGGGGGTCGGGGGGTCACGTAACACCAGTCGTCGCGGTGCTTCGCGAACTCAAAGAGCAGAATAGTGCTGCAGAACTACACTTTTGGTGTGACCGAAAGTTTGCACCGCAAGCCCGTAGTATCGTTGGTCATTTCGACGAGTCGATTCCCGTCGAGACGGTTATCGCCGGAAAGTTACGCCGTTATAATCATTTGACATTTTTACAACACCTTACTATCCCATCGGTGGTGTTTCCTAATTTGCGTGACTTTTTTCTGGTTCTAGTAGGAACGGTGCAGAGTATCTTTAAGTTAATTGCTTGGCGTCCGGATGCTGTATTCAGTAAAGGTGGCTATGTATGCTTGCCAGTAGGGTGGGCGGCTGCGCTGCTGCGAATTCCGATTGTCATTCACGATAGCGATGCTCATCCAGGGCTGACAAGTCGCTTGCTGGCGCGTTATGCGGTAGCAATTGCCACCGGTGCTCCGCTAGAGTATTACTCGTACCCAGCTAGTAAGTCGCGTTATGTCGGCGTGCCAATCGCTAGTGCATTTAAGCCGTACACCGAAGCACAGCGCGTGCAGGCAAAAGCTCAGCTAGGCGTTGCGATTGACCGTCCGTTAATTGTTATTACCGGAGGCGGGCTTGGTGCGAAGCGTATTAATGATACGGTTGCGCTCCATCTGAACGCGCTCATGAAACTCGGTACCGTTATTTTAATATCGGGAAGTGAACAATACGACGAACTGGTCGCGTTAACTCCACAAGACGATACTCGCTTTCAGCTACATGCCTTTGTGTCGCACGATATGGCATTGATGCTCGGCGCCGCTGATGTGGTCGTGAGTCGTGCAGGGCAGACAACGGTTTTGGAGCTCGCCGCACTTGCAAAGCCGACAATCTTGGTACCAAACGGCCGTTTGACTGGCGGTCACCAGCTCAAGAATGCAAAGGTGTATGCTGACAAGAATGCTGTTTTGATTGCTGATGAGAATCAGTTCGATGCTTGGCCAGAGTCGCTCATCGAGCCGATTCGTCAAGTTCTAAGCGATGATGAACTACGAATGACGCTATCAAAACAAATTCACACATTTGCACGGCCAAACGCCGCAAAAGATGTCGCTAAAATGATCGTTGAAGCTGCTCAAAAATAGCGTTGCAACTGGTACAATAGAGCATAAGTATTATGTCGTTATTTTCGAAAAAGCAATCTCAAGACGTGCCCCGTCGCCGCCAGTCAGCTGGAAGTGAGTCACGCCGCGATGTTGCCGCCGAACGCCAGCAGGAAGCTAACATTACCTTTAAACGTAATCGAACACTGACTGGCAGTGTTTCGTCGCGCGTTGTGAGCGCTAGCGAGCCGCTAGCCGATCTTCGTTCACCGCGAACACATGCGCATCATTTGGCGCGCCAACGCCGCAAGCTGGGTGGTGTATTCATAGCGGTTATGCTGGCGCTGTTTGTGGTTGCCGGTTTGCTATATGAATTGACGGCAACGCCAGTTGTTGCAAGTACTGATCCGGTCGTATCTCTGCAGAAGGGGCGCTATGAAAAGGCTATCGAGGATTACCTTGGCCGTTGGCCTGTTGAGCGGTTGCGCTTTGCCTTAAACGAACAGCGGCTGCAGGAATATTTGCAGCGATCTCTTCCGGAAGTCGAAATGATTAAAGAGGATGGATTTAGCGGCTTTGGCGCTTCGCGATTCATTGTGGGAACTCGGCAGCCTATTGCGGGTTGGCTTATTGGTGATAAGCAGTACTATGTCGACGCCTCGGGCGTACCATTTCAGATTAACTACTACACCGACCCGGTCGTAAAGATTGTCGATAACAGCGGCATTAAACAGACTACTGGCACTGCTATTGCTAGCAGTCGTTTCTTGACGTTTGTCGGGCTTGCAGTGTCACTTGCCAATGATAAAGGCATGAAGATTGAAGAAGCGATCATCCCTCTTGCGACAACTCGTCAGGTAGAGCTGAAAGCGGAAGGGTACAGTTATCCTGTAAAGCTATCACTAGATCGTCCGGTAGGGGAGCAGATTGAAGATATGCAACGTGCTATGGCTTGGTTTGATCAAAAGAGTGTCACGCCGAAATATGTTGATGTTCGTGTTTCGGGCAAAGCCTTTTACCGATAATAAAATAGGTGACTCCTCTCTTATTCTCTTCATGTTCTATTTTTGTTCTAAATTATCGAACAGCCTTTGAAGTAGAGAAAAACTATATTTAAATATCAAAATAACAAAAAAGCAAATAAGAGGGTAAATGGGCAGAAAAGAGGGTAGTAGGTAATAAAAAAAGAGAAATGCAAATATGTTAAAAAATATATACCAGCTGTGGAAAAGTATATAATGTCAAATATATTACAAAAAGTCAAAACACTTGCTGCCGGTACTATGTGAGCATGGCACGTTGGATTGCCTGATTCCGAGAGTGGTCGCATGTGTGGTTGTTGTGCGTATAAGTGTGTACATAATAAAAGACAAGTATATGTGCAGACGCTGCTATGAGTGAATTGGCACTATGAATACCCCACTGACAATTACAACAAGTATTTATTGTATATATGACATGTACACTGAATCATCTATTATTACTATAGTTTATGTCGTAAAAGATATATTGTGCGACGTTAAGTCTATATAACAAACATGATTCACTATACCTTTTATTTTGCGCTGCAAATGTCTATTTTTCGTTCGGCGCTTATTTTGTCGTCGCTACTTCCCTTTGTTTTGGTGCCCGGCCTCATTACGGCTTCGTACGCACCGTCATGTATCTTTATTGGTGTATTTTGACTAATTCTTACCATGTATCGATCCGTAATTCTGCTCAACAGAGGTGTCACAGGGGTCGACGTTTGAGTGCTGTTAAAGTGTGCGATCTAGTTCAATATTGATATATAAAATGTTCTATTTTTGTTCTATATTCTGTTCGAATGGCCGCATTCGAAGAAAGAGCAAATACGAAGGTTATTTTCTCCTTGAGCGTTCTCGAATGTTTGTAGCCTGTTCCCTATCTTCGTAGCAGGTCTACGGTCTCTGAAGAGATTCGCTGTCAAACTTAGCTTTGATTTGATCGTAGCGTGTCGAGGCGGCTGTTTCATCCCATCTACCGCCGTATTCTTCTTCTAGGTCCATGGCTTCGCGTTCGCCGTAGCTTTTGCTGCCGAATGCAGAGCTAGCGCTAGGTTCGTAGTTATCACCATTGACGAGCTTGTTGAGTGCGCTGATAAATTCCTTTTTTGTCATCGTATCACCCTCCCTTCTATTAAAATCATATAGCACTTATATCAAAGTGAACAAGATGTAGATCGGGCGGCGGAATTATTAGCGAAGGCGCAGGAGTCCGTCGTCTTCGGATTGTTTCGGTGATTTTGGTGCTGGCGCAGGCTTGTGATCGACAGGCTTTTCGGGGGCCTTAGGAGGGTGCTGAGGAGGTGTAGGTGGGTGTGACGGTTTCTTCTCTACCTCGCGCGGTTTGTCGTGTGAAACGGCTAGCTTTGAAGGATCGTGAGTGGGCTTTGGTGTTTCAGCCGCTCGTGGTGCCCGGTTTTCGTGGTGCTCTTTTGGCTCGCGAGGACGGTGTTCTGCGGCTTCTTGGGTGGGTTTTGGATGGTGAGCAGGCTGGTCTGAATTGTCTGTCCGAGGCTGTCGATCAGGGGTGTGGGGTGCTGCTGTTTGCTGGTGAGGTGTATCATCCCCCTCCCCTTGCGTTGCTGGGTTTTTCTTGCGGCGGCTGCGGGTACGTTTTTTCTTGACCGGGGTGCCATCTGGGTTGAGCGCAGGGGGTTGAGCTGAGCGCTGTTCTTGTGTTGGCTGCTGCTGTCGGGATTGCAGGGCATTCTCCCCTTCTGGGGTGTCGGCAATAATACGCGGCTTGTTTGGTTCTTGAGGTTTGACAGGGGTGTTCTGTGCATCAACCGGCCATTGTTTTGCCTGAGCGGCTGACTGTGGCTGCGGTGCGGCTGGCTTCTTTTTTTGCAGGTTTTCTGGTGGCTGGACGACTTCTGAGATCGCCTTCTCCACCTCTTCACGAGGAGTGGCATAGAGGTGGCGGGTGTTTTCAATGATGTACGGCGTATTGTCGACCTGCGCTGGTGGCAATTGGAGGGTGCGGGCACTAAAGGCTGGCGTCTTTTCGCCGTTAATAACCATGTTAATGACAAAGTTTCGGTTGTGCATCTGCAAGAGGTCGTTGGCTTCGAATTGCGGTTCAAACTGCTTGGATAGGATCGGTGCATCGTCAGCGGACACACGGAATGAAATCATACTACCAACGTTACCAAAGACGGCGTCACGAACGGTGTCGCTCATCTGAGAGATATACTGGTTGGCGACCGTCAGGTTGAGGGCGTACTTACGCGCCTCGGATAGGATGGTTGCAAATGAATCGGTCGCGAAGTTCTGGAATTCGTCCACGTAGAGGTAGAATGGACGACGGTCTTTGATGTCGGGGATGTCCGAACGTGACATGGCGGCAAGCTGAATCTTGGTGACGAGGAACGAACCAAGGATACCGGCGTTGTCTTCACCAATCAAGCCCTTTGACAGGTTGACGATCAGGATCTTGCCTTCGTCCATGATCTCGCGGATGTTAAAGGTCGATTTTGGCTGGCCGATAATGTTACGGATGACTGGGTTGGCCGTAAAGGCACCGACCTTGTTAAGGACCGGGGCAACGGCTTCGGCGACGAACTTGTCATTCCAGCTGGCAAACTCGACGTTCCAGAACTGCAGGACGACGGTGTCGGTACAGTATGTCAGTGTTTCTTTGCGGAACTTCTTGTCAGTCAGCATGCGAGTGATGTCGAGCATGGTTGTTTCTGGTCGATCAAGTAGTGCAAGGATGGTATAGCGCAAAATATACTCGAGTCGTGGACCCCAGCTGTCGCCAAACATACGCTTCAATACGCCGATCACCTCAGAGCTAATATTGCTCTTTTGTGACGGATTAGTGACCTCGAGCGGGTTGAATCCCAGTGGAAAGCCAGTGTCGGCTGGGTTAAAGTAGACGACGTCTTTGAGGCGGCTTTCAGGAATAAATTTCATGTTGTCGACGGCAAAGTCACCGTGCGGGTCGATGATGGCATAACCTTGATTGTGGTAAATGTCGCTGAGCGCGAGGAGGGATAAAGTACCTGATTTACCGGCACCGGTTTGACCGATGATGTACAGGTGACGTGAGCGGTCAAAGCGTAGCATACCAAACTGGTGGTTAATGCCACGGAAGTTTGTCAGGCCAAAGGCGCTGATATTTTCGTCGATCGCGGCATTGCCCGTAATGATTGGCAACTTAGCTGGTGGTTCAGCGGTCTTGCTGCTAGCCCAGACGATATTTGGCGTTTCCACGTTAGTGTGCGGCAAGTGGAAGACACTGGCAACTTCTTCGATATTAAGGATAAAGCCTTTGTCGATAAACAGACGAGCGCGGTACGCGGCCAAGTCTTCTTTTTTAAAGCTGGCGTTTGATACCTTGAAGCCGTTGAGGTTGGTGCTGTTATATTGCTTGAACGTACCAACAATCGCTTGCATGCGCTGCTTTGCGTTGATTTGGCTTTCACCAAGGTATGCCAGGCGGATTTTGACTTGGTAGCCAAGTTTAGTCGCCTTCTTCTCTGCCTCGGCGATACGAGTCTTGTCACGATCGGATAATTCTTTTGGTGCTGCCGGGCCGCTCGTCCCCTGCTCTGGTGGTTTCCACAATGCCTCAAAAAAGGTAATGAACCATTTCATGTCGAACTTTAATGACGTGCCGCCACTTTTGAGGGCTTTGATCCAGCTGTCTGACGCTTTGTGCCACGTGTCAGGAACTGGGCGCACAAGGACTTGCACCCACAGCTCTTCACCGGTAGATTCTAGCTTGGCAAGCGTGCCGGTGATGCCCGCTAGCGGGTCAACTTCAAAGCTTTGGAACGATTTGATCGGCAAAAATTCACTACCCGTCAGAGTAATTTCACTTGTATACGTGACGCTGTGTTGGCGTTCGTGGGCGACGTAATCCTCGTCGGCTTCGTGGATTTGCACAGTTGGGTACTGGGCGTAAATTTGGCCCTCGACAAAACTCTGC
The DNA here is from genome assembly GCA_032153715.1 of Candidatus Saccharimonadota bacterium. Classification (GTDB taxonomy): domain Bacteria; phylum Patescibacteriota; class Saccharimonadia; order Saccharimonadales; family Saccharimonadaceae; genus SEAL01. The sequence goes on from JALDYR010000004.1 coordinate 121,837, forward strand.
AGTGTTTTTGGCACCCAGACATAAAAACGAATCTGCCCATTGACTGACGCAATTTCGAAACTCATGTGTTCCTGAATGCCACCATTCAGTTTGAGCTCTTCCTTGTCGCGAAGGATACCATGAAGACTGGCAAATAATTGCTCGGCCGCCATTTCTGACTTGTCATTGGCTTTTGGAATTTCAAGAATCAGCAGCGTGCTTTCGACTGCTTTGACGGCATCAATACGCTGGTAATTTTTCCAAGTTAAATACCCCAAGAAAAGTACAACTGGTAACCAGACGTACCATTGGAGTAAGAAACCGATAAGCCAAGCGATAAATTCCATGATGTGTATACTACTAGTCTATTGTCGCACCTGTCGCCTCTGTATGCAAGGAGAGTTTGGCCGGCCTGAAAAAGACGTTATTTCTTGTCTTCGGCAAGTGAGTACGTTGCTTTTGCAACGCGCTTAAATTGCGGTTTGCTTTGCAGGTTCAGTAGGATAGTCGTTTCCTTAACCTGACGGCTTTTGAGAACGCGCTTAACGATTTCGTCGCGGTGCAATGGTTCGTCAGACTTGCGAAGGATCTCAGCGATAGTATCAGCCACAGTTCCCTTGCTGTAGCCCCAGCTGTCGAGGGCGTAAATGCCACGACCGATCAATACAAAGCGCTTGTCTTTGATAAGCTCGTTGTGGATTGCCTGAGTGGTAACGTTTTTACGGCTAAAGTTGCTGTCTTTGATGGCGTCAGCGATTTCACTAAAGTGTAGTGGCTTGCCGTTTTCCGCGAGGATAACGTAGATTTTGTCGCGAATGTTCTTTGGATTAACAGTTGGCCATTTAACAAGACCCCAAACGTCCTTTAGGTGTGCAAGGTGCTTGCTGACGCTTGCAAGGGCGCGGATATTTGCTGGGTGTTCGTAGCTAAGCTGGTCGTGGAGCTGATCAATCGTGATTGGCTCACCGTGTTTTTTGATGGCTTTAACGATTTCGTCGATTTCGTGACGAAGCTTCTTTTCATCGCCATATTCAGCGATAGCAACAGCGTGACGGTAGTTGTCGTTCTCATTGATGACAGTTAGGTGTGGTGCAAGTTCTGCAACGAAAGCAACGCGAGCACGCTTGAGGTTGTCGGCTGACTTCCCTACGAGCTTGTCAGTTAGTTCGTTGACAGTTGCCAGGCGGCCCATTTCAGCGAGCTGACGGACGATTGCTTTTTCGATGGCCTGGATTGAAGGGATTTTGCCTTCTTCGCTCGAGATTTTGAGGCGGATGAGGATCGCCTTTTCAAGCTGACGAACGCGTTCACGAGTGATGCCGAGGAGCTCACCAATCTGTTCAAGTGTTTCTTTTCGGTCATAAAGTCCAAAACGTCGGGTGATGATTTCACGCTCTCGCTCTTGGTCAATTGCGCCTAGGATTGTTTCAACAGCTGCGTCGATATCAAAAGTTGTCTCGGTTTTGGGAGCTTCGCTCATGAGTTTTGTTCCTCTCTGCCTCATCTCGGAATGTGTTTAGTTATTAATCTATCTTGTTATCCACTATAAAACATATTTTTCATAATGTCAAACATTTTCTCTGATTTAATCAATTATAGCATGAAGTAGACGTGTTTAGTAAAGAGTGTTTTGAGACTTTTTATATATTCCCTATTGTGACCTGATGTATATACAGTGGTCATTATATGTGGTATGGCACTACTGATAGCGTTTATGGCTGCCAAATGAAAAACCCGCCCCGAGAGACGCTGCCGAGAGTGAATCTCGAGGCGGGTCTTCGGTGGCGGGTGTGCCTGGGTGTTAGCTTCGGGCCATGAGGTATCCAGTAACGAGGCCGATCAGGGGCATGGCAATCAAGAATATCCCGAGGGCACCTATACTAACTACCCCAATAAGTCCACTTACGCAGACGACAATCAGCAGGGCGACCAAGAGGTTCTTACGCTTCTCGCGTGTTGCTGCCATGATGTGACCTTTCCTAGTTAGACTACTGGAGTATTGAGCAGGCGTGTCGCTTTGCTGATGCCAGTATGCTCATCTAGAATGGCTTGGTTTTGTATCGCCATTTGGTGTGTATGTTCTATCTTTGCAAGCTCCTCTTTTCGAAGTAATGCGGCCTTGGCATGGATGAGTCGTAACGCTTCAAGTTCGCGCTCTGCTTTGGTTGATCGGCGCTTCTTTTTCCAGTTTGCATAGCTGAAGTTCGACAACCGTCGGCCGAGCCGGAAGAGCCAGTAGATTGGCCATAGAAGTGCACCGACTGTAGCCGGGACGCTGTGAAGAGGTTGGCCGAGTCCATCACACATGCATGATCGATTATTGCATCGTGCCAGAGCTCTTTGGTAAATTATGTGTGCTGTCGTGAAGAATACGACCACATACACCAATGCGATGCATGCTATACCAGTGATAATTAGGAATGTCTCCATAATTTCCTCTCGTAGGTGCTTCCCGGGGGACTGTTTATTAATAACATAAAGACAGTATGTGTACAAATGAAAAGCTTGTCCTGAGACATGACTCTTTCAGTTAAAGGTCCAACACTCTTTCTTTGGAACACCAAAGAAACAAAGTGTCATCTTTTTGAGCCGTCAAAAAGAAGCAAGAAGCTCGTGACGGCTTCACGTCGCCATGTCTCTCTGCCGCCGTTTGGCCGTCGCTGCGGAACGCCCGTTGGGCGGTCGTGAATAGTGATTATAGTTGTATATTCACGACACGTCCTCGCGAATGATTCGGCCAAAAGTCACCAGTGAGTCGTGGGACGATGCAGAGGTCACGGGAAAAATAGTTGTTCTTTCAGCTGAAAGAACAACTATTTCTTGCGAGGAGCGGATTTTTTCGCAGGCGCTTTCTTGGCAGCTGGCTTTTTCGCAGCAGTTGTCTTGCGGGCGAAGCGACCCTTGGCTGGTGTGGCGCTGGCAAGTAATTCTTTAGCCTGTTCGTGCGTGACGTCCTGTGGTTCGACGTCTTTTGGAATCTTGGCGTTCTTGGTGCCGTCGGTAATATACGGACCGTAGCGGCCTTTTAGGACCTTGATACCATCACCAAAGTCGGCGATGTTCTTCTCTGCCTCGGCTTTGAGCTTTTCGGCGTAAAGTTCGAGGGCTTGGTCGAGGGTGATGTCATGCGGATCAAGTGGCTTGATGCTGACGAATAGTTTGCCGATCTGAATATAAGGGCCAAAGCGACCAACGTTCGCTTTGATTGTTTCGCCGTCTTTGGTTTCGCCAACAGTGCGGGGTAATTTAAAGGCATGCAAGGCTTCTTCGAGTGTGATCGTCTCGATCTTTTTACCAGCAGGAAGCGGCGCGAATTGCGGCTTGTTTTCTTTGTCTTCGGTGCTGCCAAGTTGGAGCATCGGACCAAAACGGCCAAAGCGCGCAATGATTGGCTTGCCGGTCTTTGGGTCGTTGCCGACTTCACGAGACGCGCCAACGGTTGAACGGTCGATACCACCTGATTGCTCGATGAGTTGATGGAACGGCGTATAGAAGCGCTCCAGCATCGTGTTGCGCGCCAAGGCGCCGGTGGCGATCTGGTCGAATTCTTCTTCGACGTTTGCCGTAAAGCTATAGTCGACGATTTTGTCGAAGTGGCTTGTAAGGAAGTCGCTAATCAATTCACCGCTCGGCGTTGGGACGAGCTTGCCCTTGTCTGCGCCAGTCTTTTCCTGGATAACGTCGCGAGTGACCTTGATTGACGCGCGTGGTTCGTATGATAGTTGAATCACGTCACGTGCCGTACCTTCGCCTTCGCCGCGTTCAACATAGCCGCGGGCCTGAATGGTGCTGATGATTGTTGCATAGGTTGACGGACGGCCAATGCCGAGGTCTTCGAGCTTCTTGACCAGACTACCTTCAGTAAAGCGAGCTGGTGGGCGGGCAAAGGTTTGTTTCGCGACAACCGAAGAGAGGTCGAATGAGTCACCGCTTGCAACCGGCGGCAGGATGTCAGCTTCTTTTTTGCTGGCGCCATAGATTTTGAGGAAGCCGTCAAAGATAATGACTTCACCTTTGGCCTCGAACGCTTTGTCGCCGGTACTGACCTTGATGGTGATAACCGTTTTCTCTAGTTTGGCTGGTGCCATCTGGCTGGCGAGCGTACGATTACGGATCAATGTATATAATTTCTGGTCGTATTCGTTGCTGCTACCCTTTTCGAGGCGCATATCAGTTGGACGGATCGCTTCGTGAGCTTCTTGGGCGTTGCTACTTTTGGTCTTGAAGGTGCGGACTTGGCTGTACTGTTCACCGAACGTGCTTTTAATGTAGTCCGCCGCTGCCGCGATTGCCTGGCCACTCAGGTTGACCGAGTCGGTTCGCATGTAGGTAATCTTACCTTCTTGGTAGAGTTTTTGTGCGCTGGCCATTGTCGCCTTTGAACCAAAGCTCAACTTGGCGTTAGCGTCCTGCTGCAGGGTACTGGTTGTAAACGGCGCCGCTGGGTTGCGAGTGCTCGGGCTGGTGGTGATATCGGTGACGGTAAAGTCGGCATCTTTCAGGGTCTCGAGGAATGCCTGCGCTTCTTCTTCGGTATCGAAGCGATGTGGCAGTTCGGCTTTGATTTCTTCACCCTTATGAGTAAAGACTGCAGTGACCTTGAATTGGAATGAGCCTTCAAACTTGGCGATTTCTCGCTCGCGTTCAACCAGTAGACGAACGGCTGGTGACTGCACGCGTCCAGCAGATTTGCCGCCAGGCACTTTTTGCCACACAACTGGAGAAAGCTCGAAGCCAACCAGGCGGTCAAGGATTTGACGTGCTTGCTGCGCCTGAACAAGGTCCATATCAACGACGTGGGCGTCTTTGATCGCCTGTTCGACAGCTGCTTTGCTAATTTCGTGATACGTAATACGCTTGGTGGTTGTTGGATCTAGGCCGAGGACTTCGCAGAGGTGCCATGAGATAGCCTCTCCTTCGCGGTCGGGGTCGGTTGCGAGGTAGACAGTTTCCGCCTCTTTGGCAGCACGTTTTAGTTCGGTAACAACTTTTTTCTTTTCAGAGTCGACTTCATATTGAGTTTTGAAGCCGTTTTTGACATCGATAGGCGGCGTGCCGTCTTTTGTCTTTTTGACAATAGAACGAATATGGCCAACGCTCGAGAGCACACGGAAATCTTTACCGAGGTATTTCTCGATAGTTTTCGCTTTTGCTGGGCTCTCTACAATGACTAAATTCTTTGGCATACTTTATTCCGCTTGTGTATCGTATCTAAACACAGTGGCTGATTGTATGCAAATAATTGCGATTGGTCAATAGGCCTTAATAAAAAGCCGCCTATGACGGCGATGATGCATACATAAAGCAATTTCGCGGGGCTAGTGGTGTGTCGGTGCCCACTAGCCCCGCGAAAGATAGACTTATATAGATAGGTAGTTCTGTTCAGGGTTGCCTCCTCGTACGCTCGCCTACTGAGGGAGTTTTTTGCGATGGTCGGGATGTACCCAGGCTTTGTTGTGCCGCGTGGTATCCCACGAGATGATAGTAGAACGACCGGTCATCTTCTTCCTGATGGTTGCCGTGAAAAACGCCTGGAGGAACGGAACGCGATCAGCTCCCCCTATGTCGATATAGATGGGTATTATCCAAGATTTGGTGTTGGTATGCTTTTGGATGCGGTTATAGTCGACTCTGCAGGTCGAGTGTATGTCTGAACATTCTTTTAAGAGTGCGTTTCTGGCAGGTGTTCCCATCCGAGAGAGCTGCTCGTAAACCCGTTCGTCATCAAGTACGAGGCGTGCGCTGATTGACATGATATACCTTTCGATAAGTCTAGGAATGTACGCCGACATGTTGTCGGACTTATCTTTACCTTATAAGAGACTGTAGGTTGTCGCAGTTAAATACCTAACATATAAAAGACTATAACAATAAGGAAAAGCCGCCATACATATTATTGTATGGCGGCGAATCCGACGTCCTATCCAAAGGCAAGCACGGGGGCGTGTTTTTGCTCGGTGTGGGCTAATGTTTCGATTATGATCCGCAATTTGGTTTCGATAACTTTCCAGTCTATGTAGCTGTAGCGCTCGAGGGTTATCCCTAGCGCATAGTTGGGATTGAACATGGTTGGCGGCACTGTTGCTATATGTTCGTGGTCGATCATATCCTTTGTGCTGTGTCTGATGTGCTCGACAAGGTCTTCGCTGCTAACGCCTGCGCTTCTGAGAGTATATTTACACTCCCTGTTGAGCCACATGACGCATGATGTCCAATCGCTCGAATGTGCAAACTCAATACGATGAGGCATAGCCATCTCCTTTGATGACGTCGGATGGATAGTTTCGTTATGAGTAACGAAACTACTATTATTATATAATTTTTATTCAGAATTGAAAAACCGCCACATGCTGGGTTGCATGGGCGGTGGGGTGACAAGTCGGATTACGCCACGCTCTCGGCGTCTTCGACGGTGCCGATGAGCTGAATGATGTATTCACCTTTCTGCGGCGGCGTTAGTTCTTTCAGGCGCTTGTTGAAGCGCGCGAAGTCTTTGCCTTCGAAGAGGTGGATGCGTGCAGTCTGTGGGCAGACGAACGCATGTCCGGTGCGTGCGATGCGATGAACGACGACCTGGCGCTGTTCTTCCGGGAGGTGGTCCAGGGCAAGCTTGAGGCAGCTGCCGGTGATGTGCTGGTAGCTGACGTGAATGAGCTTCATGTTACCTCTTCGGTCTCGACTGTCAATTTGCGGCTACACAGACCTCTTTGTCTGTAAGCCGTTAATTATTATAACACCTTATGTTTATAAATGCAATAGTCTTTAGATATGAAAAGCCGCCCATGTTGCCATGGGCGGCGATGACGATCATGAGTGATTAGGCCACAATCAGAACGGGAATTCCGCCAGTGAAATGGCCGGCGCCGTCGAGGGTGTGAACTACGCAGTAGTCGACACTTTCGCTTAACTGCTCGGCGATCGTCTCCTCGATGTCTTCCCAGCTACATCCGCCGCGAAGATGGAGGTCGATTGTCTGCTCTTGATGCAAGGCGCTCGAGACATGCAAGATGTCAGGTGTGAGATTGTCGATCCTCCAAAAGACCTGCTCGAATTGACTGGCTGGCGTCGAGCCTAGGTCGAGCGTAATGATTCGATCGGATTTCTTGCGAGCAACGATAAAGATAGCCATGGGACATTTCCCTTCACTCTAGTCTGTCAAAAGAGCGTTCATAGATTGACAGACGCATTTACGGCGTTGTAAAGCTGTGAATCTTTTTAAACTATACTCCCCTCGCGGATGAATGCAATAAGGATGTCTAAAAAAGAGCCGCCACACGCTGGATTGCGTGGGCGGCGTTTGCAGATATGAATGCGGAGGTGCGGGATTGTTATCCCTGAGCGTGCATCAGGAGGTAGTCGACGTCCTTGTCCTCAAGCGGTCGCCCAACGCCTCTCCATTCGAGGCATGCGGCCAACGCGCTGGTGTCGCACGCACATCCTGATTTGTGTCGAGGGATTCCTGTCACGGCGATGTCGGGGATGAAGCCTTCGGGAAAGTTTTCGCTGAAGCGTGTGGGGCGTGCGTAAATGCGTGCGTCCATGACCACTCCTTTATTCATGTCTGTCATACTTCCGGATGACAGACGGTGGTGTACGAAATTTCGTACTGCCGAGAGTCTCGACGGAATAGTTGCACTATAGCACTAATGTCTAAAAATGTCAATCAAAGCTAAAGAAAAGGTTTACTTCAGCGTCCACTGATTACCGCCAAGGCTACGGATGGCGCCATTGATTTCCATCATGGTAAGCGCGGTGCTAAATTCGCTCGCTGGTGCGGCGGATCGAACTTGCAGCTCGTCCCCGTCACGAATACCTTCCTGAAGGAGTGCAATAATTGCGGATTCGACCGGACTATCGCCTAGTGGCAATATCGCCTGAGGCTTTAAGAGGTTCGGCGCGATAACTTCTAGAATGTCTTCGGCGCACATAGCAGGCGCCGCCCCTTGTTTTAGGAGCGCATTGCAGCCAGCGCTGAGCGGACTGGTGATATTGCCGGGGACGACAAAGACCTCTTTGTTTTGATCGAGTGCATGGCTGGCGGTATTAAGCGTCCCGCTCCGAGAGGACGCCTCGGTAATAATCACAGCATCAGCTAGGCCGCTGACGATGCGGTTGCGCTGAAGGAACTGATAGGTTCGCGCGGGAGTTTCAGGTTCGTACTCGCTGATTATTGCACCACCATTTGCGATAATGTCCATGCCTAGTTGGCGATGCGTTGCTGGGTATAGCTGCGGGAGTCCATTGGCAAGCACGGCAATGGTCGTGCCGCCCGCTTCAAGGGCTGCGCGGTGTGCGATGCCGTCGATGCCAAGCGCCATGCCGCTAACGATCACGACTCCCCTTTTAGCGAGGTCGTATGCTAATCGGTGCGTGACTTCTTTGCCGTAGGCGCTTGGTTTGCGCGTGCCGACAATCGCAACAGTCGGGCGACGTTCTTCGGGTAATTTCCCCATGTAGTATAACTTTTTAGGCTTAACCGCAATAGTATCTATAATCTGTAGATATTTGTGTTCTTGGGGTGATAGTTTGTTGATTTTCATAGAAAAAGTGTTAAAAGGTATTGACGTGAAGTCAAATCCGTGCTAGTATAGGACATGATTGATTGAGCTGCGAGGCCAATCAAACGCACCTTATACCCCCTATTCTAACTTATGTTAGGTTGTGTGCAATGATTCTTTAAAGTATCTACCCTCCACTTTTCAGAACTATCTCAGCATAAAGCTGTTTTTGACAACCATTGCATGCATACTAACCCCTTTAACCGGCGGACCTCCATATGTTGTGAGGTGGGTCACGCTATGCCCTTCCAGGGTGGGTTGAAGGGTCAAATGGCGCCAGGTGATGCCCACCCTTACCTGGCGCCCTTTGATTTGGATTGATTTTTTATTTAAATTATGATATAAAATATCTATACGTCAACGAATTTATTGTTGATCGCACCTACTCATTGATCATTAAACTGTGATCACTATCAGAGGAGAAATGATGTTCTGGACTGGATTTTTTGCAATCCTAGTGTTCTTGGCTGCATGGGCGGCTCTCGCTATCGGAGTCGGGCTTTGCCGGGTCTTCGATAACCTTGCGGGGATTATTCTTTTCGCAGTCGGAGGTATTTTGGCTGCATGCGCACTTGGCTCTTGGTCCTTGATGCTGTTTCAGCAGGCGCTCATTTGAACGTCGGGAGATAGCGGACTCATTTCTCCTCTGTCTCCCCTAACCTATTTTCATATCAAACGATATGGTCGTAGTTTGCGGGAGAGATTTTAATTAACGTGGTGAGTGATAATTGCTTTTGCAGCAGTATTCCATGCGTTGTCTTGAAGGAGATCAGCGTAGTGGTCCCAGTGCGGCGAAAAGCGATTCCAATATTGATTTGGAAGCCCGGCGTGCGTCATGTGGTCATTCAGTGCTGGTTGCCATGTTGATTGGCCGGTTGAAACGATACTGTAAGCACCAAGCTTGATAACCCGCAGCATGAGGTCTAGTTGTTCTAGCGAGTGAACCTGCAATGTTCTCATTTCTACTCCAGTAGTGTGTCCGAGCTGAAGTTCTGAGAGCGCTCGTGTTTTTAACCCGGCACGACCCTTGACTGCCCAAGTAGACTGATTGCGGATACGCTGCGGGTCGATGTCGCCGACTATTTCGGCAGACGCAATTAAATAGCCGCTTGCCGCTGATTGTTCGATTCCTCCGACGGTCACATGGAGCGGATACGACTCGTCGTTTCGTAGAATTCCCTCGTCATACAGCTGACCTACTTCTGCGATGATTTCATCCGTATCAAACCGAGGCTTGTGTGCAAATTCCACGTAGCCGTCTCGCCCTTCGTCGATTCCTCTGGCGAGCGCGCGCTTGACGCGGTCCTTGTATCGCCTGTCGACTTCATCCATCGCTGCCTGGACTTTTGTTTGTTCAGAGCCGTGAATATTGCTGTAGCCACTGCGGGCACGAAGAATATCGGCCGCCTCGGAATCGACGCGGCGAAGCATGTGCTGCCATGGCAGTTCGATTTCGATACCAAAGGCAGGCTGTTCGGCGCTTTTCATGTAGCGCACTATAAGCGAGATGTTTGATTGTGGTCAAGCAGTAGCGGAAATTAAACAGCCCGCCATATGATATGGCGGGACTTATGTTTGACAGCTGCAAGTTGGCTAGGTACTGACGAGGCGCTTGAGGGAATCGTATATGACCTGCTGCAGCTCATAGGTGATGGCTTGGATTGGTAATAGAAAAAGCCATTCCCTCTCGAGCGGCTGATTATCTTCCTCGAGTCCAGGATGGTATTCAAAGAAGATTCGGCCGTAGGTCTCTTCGCGCATTATTAACTTGTGGGCTATGCCAACCTTGTCGATGTAGCAGAATTTAGTGTCTTTTCCGTTGCTATCCAATAAATCCCATGTGGGCACGGATGGATGCGGCTGTAGACGCATGCGCCTGAGTCCGAACCATAGGCTACGGTAAGTTTCCTCGAAGAAAAACTTTCGATTAATGGCAAGGTTACGCGGGAGCTCTGCTTCCCCTGCGGTTAGCATCTCGAGGTATTCGATTACGCCGATGTTTCGCGTAGGTGTCATGGTTGCTCCTAGCGTGTAGTGTCAAACTTCATTCCGGAGTGTAGCTTTGATGTTGCTGCTCTACAAAACATATGTATAATATAATATTTTCAAAATATGGTCAATGTTTGCTGATCGGTGTCGCTAAAATGTCAGATATCCTCTACAATAATTAAAGTTTATGACATCACTACTAAAAACCTTCACCAACCGTTCGCACCCGCTGCGAATCTTTTTTGTATCAATTTTACTAACCATCGGCACGGGCATTGCCGTGACATTGTATGGCGGCCCAGGTGCACTGTGGTTATTTATCGTTCTGGCAGTTCTAGAGGTGACGTTTAGCTTTGATAACGCCGTTGTCAACAGCCGTATTCTGGCGCGCATGTCACCGTTTTGGCAGGCACTGTTTTTGACCGTCGGTATCTTTATCGCGGTATTCTTGGTGCGGTTTATTCTGCCGATTGTAATTGTGATGTTGCCGACAGGGCTTGGGTTTGGCGAAGTTCTGAACTTGGCATTTAATAATCCAGCAGTCTACGGTGAAAAGCTAGCCGAGGCTGGTCCGCTAATTGAAGCATTTGGCGGCACATTCCTGCTGATGATTGGTATTAGCTACTTCCTCGATCACGAAAAGGATATTCACTGGATTCGCCCGCTCGAAAAGCGCCTAGCGCCAGCTGGCCGCATCGAGAATATTAAAGTGTTTATTATGTTGATCATTGCAGCTATCCTATACTTTACTGTCGAGCCACACTTGCAGTCTGCGGTGATCGGCGCGAGTATCCTTGGGATTATCTTGCACGTTGGGCTAGAGATGTTCGGTAGCTTGTTTGACCAGAGCGAATCAGGCACTGGCAAGAAAATGAAGCAACAAGTTGGTCTTGCAGCATTTGCCTCGTTCCTTTACCTGGAAGTATTGGACGCGTCATTCTCGTTTGACGGTGTGATCGGCGCCTTTGCCATTACGACGAGCGTCATTTTGATTGTTGCCGGACTTGGGGTTGGCGCATTCTGGGTACGTTCACTGACGGTGTATCTGATGCGATCAGGGACACTTGCGAAGTATCAGTATCTGGAGCACGGTGCGCATTGGGCGATTCTGGCGCTTGGTATCGTCATGCTCGTCAAGTTGTATCACGTCGAGCTTCCCGAGTGGTTTACAGGCTCTATTGGGCTGATTTTTATCGCGACGGCCATTGTTTCAAGTGTGCTCGAAAAACGTCACCAACAGCATCTGAAATAGGAAAAACCGCCACAATCCGAAGATTATGACGGCGGCATCCTTTCGTGAAAACAGATCGTTGGACTAGGTGTAGATTCTGCTCAGCCAGCCGAATACCATACTTACTTCCTTGTCTGTGAATTGACTTGGATGGAGGTTCTGGAATCTGTTCTTGGACAGAAGGCTGAATGTACCCGAACTGAGAATCCATATAAAACGGGCGCTGCCTGTCTGGAGGTAGTCAGTTTTAATTGACTTCGAACTCTTTCGAACGAGTTCCTCGATGTCTTTCCAGGTGGCTGGACGCTTGGACGCAACGGTCTTTTCGTGAGTTGTGGGCGCTAAAACACCTTTCCGTATGTGTTCGGGAATTGTTATTCTCTGAACACTTGGCGTTACGATTTCACGAGTTGCTACACTCATAGGAGTGGACATACCATTCTAACCTGCTTTCGATCAGGAGCGAGTCTGGAGACAAAGTGTCTCAACAGATGTACCTATTATACCGGGTTTAAGGCTTTGTCTCAAATTTTAGTCAGTTTAACGTCTGTTGAATCGGCATTGCTTGCAGAGGCCTGTAAGTTCAACATTATGTTCGCTGAGAGTATAGCCTCGTCTGTTAGCGATGAGTCCGAGTACGTCTTCGAGTGTTTCGTCCTCGATACTTTCAGATGCGCCACATTGGCTGCAGGTAATGTGGTGATGGTGGGCGCGAAACGGTTCGGCTAGTTCAGTATGTGGCGTCCAACCTCGGACGACGGTATTGGTGATGCCGAGGGTGGCAAACAGCTCGAGCGCTCGATAGACGCTTGCTCTATCGACTGACGGCGTCCGCCTGGCAATCTCGCCATTTTTGAGCGGCTCGTCGGCGGCGAGGAGCGTTTTGAATATTGCCAAGCGAGGCTTTGTCGTACTGACGTTGTTGTCCCGGAGGATGGATGTAAATTTGTTTAGCTCTGCCATGTGTATCTAATTATAGATTAAATTGCGACTTGTTTGCAATATGTATATTGAATGCAACATTGTCGCAAAATAACTGCTACCGATAATATTTACGAGTATCACTAGTCTGCCGCTAGTAGCATTGCTTGACTGAATGCTTTGATATATAGTATAGCTGTCCCCTACAGATGGGCAGGAGCAGGAAGATGTACGATCTGATTCGTGGAGCAAAAGTTCGCAAGAACAGATGGACTACATTCATCCGTCGTCTCGAGACGGTCGGACACTATGCTGTCATACTGTGTCGTGGCAATACAGGTTTCATGCAGCCATCTTCGAACAGAAAGAAAAGGAGATAGACAGATGTACTTTGATACACGACTTTATCTAGTCATTAATTTTCTCAAGGACGCATGGCAAACCTGGAAGCAGCGCAAACAGCAGCGACAGGTTGACGATGTCACCTTGGAGTGACGCGAACTGGCGCGGCGAGGGGTTGATTCGAGTAATTTTACTCGTCATCCCCTCGCCTACGCACTACATAGACGGCATTGAGCCGTCTTATTTAATTGGCTGCTTTGCCTATAATTTATGGCTGGTTGTTGCGAGCGACTCGTCGATAAAGTGGCCAATCAGCTCTGTGATTTTTGGAAAGACGGTCGTGTTGATGCTGTCTGTCTCGGTAGCGGTGAAGCGTGAGAGGACGAAATCGGCTGCATTTATACGCTCGGCGAGTTCATTCCAGATGCCGACACGAATACGCATATAATCTTGGCCAAGGTGGGCGTTGAGTGACTTGATGCCGTTATTGCCCGCGTCACTCCCCTTTTCGCGGGTGCGAATGGTGCCAAAAGGCAGTGCAAGCTCGTCGTGAATAACAAGGATATCGGTTGTTGAAATCTTGTAGAAGTCGGCGATTGTGCGCGCGGCGATGCCAGTTTCGTTATAAAAGGTTGTTGGCTTTGCGAGGATAACCTTTTCGCCCCCGACTGACAGCTCGGCGATGTCGGCATGAAATTTTGATTTATGCTGAAAAGACGCACCGTTTTTATTGACGTACGCATCAAGTGCTAAAAACCCGACATTATGACGGGTGGCGGCATATTCCGGGCCAGGGTTGCCTTGAGCAAGAATAAGTTTCATATGTCTTAGTATAGCTTATGAGTGACATTTTGATGAATTTATTGTATTATATATAGGTCCAACTGAGAGGAATATCGTGAGCGAACTGTTCTATGTGTTGGTAGCGTTTCTGCCCTGGATAGTTTCATTGATCGTCTCGCAGGAAAAATACGACAATGATCCGAGACGGGATCCTGCTGCTACGATTGTATTGAGTGTCGGCCTTATGCTGACTACAATCGGCCAAGGGCTTCTGATCGGCAGCCAGGATGCGGTGATCGTTAGTCCTGTGCGAAGCGGCTTGCTTGATATCGCCTTTTTAGGACTGATGGCACTTGGTTCGTACGGTCTCGTCTGGGGTGTGTGCGGCTTGGAGAAAGCCGAGCGCGAGATGTACAAGGCGAACCAGGACGAATGATCATCAGATAATATAGGACACCCCGCCAGGAAACTGGCGGGGTTATTTCTTTTCTGGAGTTTCGTTTTCGAGGTTTTCGAGCTCTTTGGCTTTTTTGTAGGCCTTGGTAACTGGTGCCTTGCCCTGGGCGATACGCTCTTTGTTTGACTTTACTTGTTTTTCATCAATGAAGCTAAACTTGATTGGCGTGCCGGCGTAGTTATAGGTTTCACGCAGGTGACGTTCTAGATAGCGTTTGTACGACCAGTGGACGAACTTGAGATTGCTACCATGAATGACAAACCAAGGTGGTGCCATGTCGGTTTGAACGATGTAGCGTAGTTTTGGATGTGTGTTTTTAAGGCCAGCAGGCGGATGGCGCTGAATAGCTTTTTGTAGCATGTCGTTTAGTACGCGCGTCTTCGTCTCTTGCTTGCGACGGGCGTCGATATCAAGCGCAAGGTCGAATAATTTCGTGACATTTTGGCCAGTCACGCTACTGGTAAAGATGAGTGGCGCCCATGGGGTAAAGTTGAAGGTACGGCTAATACTTGGTGCAAGTGCGTCGCGAGTAAAGGCGTCTTTGCCTTCGACACTGTCCCATTTGCTGATGACGATTGCCATTCCCTTGCCTGCCTCGTCGATAATACCGGCGAGACGTTGATCAAGCTGTGTGTTTAGTTCGTTGACGTCCATCAAAAGGAAGCAAACGTCTGCCTCTTCGATTGCCTGAAGGGTACGAAGGACTGAGAACTTTTCAATTCCGACTTCTTGCTTGCCTGGCTTTCGCATGCCGGCAGTATCAAGCAGTTCGATTTCTTGGCCACCGTAGCGGACTTGGACGCGGTTGACGTCGCGGGTTGTGCCGGCGATGTTGGCAACCAATGCCTGCTGTTTGCCAGCAAGGCTATTGAAGAGGTTTGATTTACCAACGTTCGGGCGGCCGATCAATGCCACGCGAAGGATGTCATCGGCGGTGTCTTCTTGCTTTGCAGGAATGTGATCGACGATTTCATCAAGAATATTGATGATACCTTTGTTGTGCTCGGCGCTGGCTGGCATGATCGTCTTGATGCCAAGGCGCTTGAACTCGTCGACAGGCAGGCTGGTTTTGAGGTCGGTTTTGTTGGTGACGAGGATAACTGGTTTTTTGCTGCGAAGTGCTTTCTTGGCGACAAAACGGTCCTGGTCGCTCACATACTGACTACTGTCAACGACAACAAGAATAACGTCAGCAGCATCAGCAGCTTCGGTGATCTGCTCTTGGATTGAGGCTTCGAATTCATCGTTCGGATCTTTTAGACCGGCAGTGTCAACGAGCCAGAATTGGTGGTAGTTGTGCTCTACTCGACCGAGGACGTTGTCGCGAGTTGTGCCTGCTTCACGGGCAACGATAGCTTGCTGTGCACGAACCATACGATTAAAAAGCGAACTCTTGCCGACGTTCGCTTGACCAATAATCGCAACGGTTGGTAATTTGCTAGCCATAAACTTTTATTTAGTATAACAGATGTCGTAGATATTGACAAGTATATAAAAGATTGGTATAAATGTCTCAATAATTGTACCTACTATTCATGAGAGGAGTCTATCATGACTCATCCGCTAAGCGAGGTATGCAAATACCCTGTAGTGCAGGGCTACGAGCTCACGCCAGAATTTCTGGCTCAGACCGAGATTTACTACGGCGTGGTCTACCATCGCCACAGGAATGGCGGAGGGCTTGTTGCTGAATCGGCGCATGTGCCATTGAGCTTATTCGTCCCCCCGACCGTCAGGATCGGCCCGAACACACGGCTGCTGGATGATCGAAACCTTGCTGGTCGGACGATGATCGAGGGCGATGTTTCACTTGATCCTGGGCGACTAACTCCGATTAGTCGCAGTTTCATCGAGCAGGACCGTGTTGCACTAAAGCGGATAAGGCTCTTTGCGGTGATTAGTCGCACAGACTGTCTCGCGTACGCCTCGTTTTAAATCTTAGGTACAATACGCCCCGAGCGAAAGATGGAGTTTTCTCCTCTTCGCTCGGGGCGATTGTATTTTTAGATCTTTTTAGTCAGTTCGAATTTGCCGGGTTCAAGGTCACCGAGCGTATACGGCCCAAAGTCAGTTCGATGTAGCTTTTTGACGCTATAGCCAAGTGTTTCGAAGGTTCGACGAATCTGGCGGTTGCGACCTTCGCTCATTGTCACTTGCCATTCTTTTCGATTGTCATCATATAGGCGCTCAAGCTGTAGTTTACTGCCGCCATCCTCCAGCTGTACGCCGTGATCGCTAATCATCTGCTGGTGAAGTGGCTCAAGGTCCTTGCTGAGGCGAACTTTGTAGATTTTTACCTTGGTAAATTTTGGATGCGTCATTTGATAGGCAAAGTCACCGTCGTTCGTTAGAAGAATGAGGCCACTGCTGTCGCGGTCAAGGCGACCGACAGGCTTTAATTTGTGATACTGTTCTGGCACGATGCTGTAGATGGTTGGGTTATCACCCTGCTGTTTGCGGGAGCAGACGTAACCAACTGGCTTGTGAAAAGCCAGGTATTCATATTGTGTTGCGGCGCCAAGCGTCTTTCTGTTGACAGTCACAGTGTCACTTTCTAAAAAGCGCGCGCCTAGCTGAGCGGTGGTGTCATTGATCGACACGACACCTTTGTCGATGAGGTTGTCAGCTTCCCGACGCGAAATACCTAGCTGAAGCGCTAGGTATTTGTTTAGACGAAGAGATTCGTTTTGTTCTGCCATATCTACTGATGGTAGCATGTTTTAGCTTGGCTGGCCAAACTGAGGAGGGTTTGGATTGCCTGGCTGCTGCGGTTGAGGCGCAGGTGTCGGTGCAGCGAATTGTGGCGCGGCAGGAGCAGGTGCTGCTGCTGGCATTGCAGACAGCGCTGGCGTGTCGTCTGGTAGCTCGTCCACCTGGGATGCTTCAACTGGAATCGCTGAGGCTTGTAGCTCTTGAGCAATTTGTCGTTCGATTGCTTCAGCGTCCGGCAGGCCGTTCTCGATCGGATGAATGACACGTTCGCCAAGTGTTGCTGGGCGAGGTGATGAAAACGGTGCGGTTGGCTGAGGTAGCGTAGAAGGTTGTACGACTGGCTGCTGCGGTTGAGGCGCAGGTGTCGGTGCAGCGAATTGTGGCGCGGCAGGAGCAGGTGCTGCTGGCTGTTGATCGACTGGTTGTGCTTGCGGTGGTACGACTGTAGGTGCTGCACCGCTCTGATCGCCAAGGACTTCATGGACGGCACGGACAACATCCTCGATACCTACCTGAGATTTAACGAGGTAGCGATCGGCGCCAAGCTGTTCACCACGTGCACGCTGATCTTCGCTGCTGAGCGCGGTCATCATAATTACTTTGATGTCTCGTGTTTCAGTGGTGCTGCGCAGGATATCGAGCATGTCGAATCCACTGATCTTTGGCATCATGACATCACTGACGATCATGTCAGGTCGTTCTTTGATGGCCATGGCGAGCGCTTCTTCTCCGTCGCCGGCTGATACGATATCATACCCCTCGGCTAAGAGACGGACGCCGTAAATTTCTCTTAGACTTTTGTCATCTTCTACTAGTAGTATCTTTGTCATATTATACTCATTTTACTAAAGCGCTTATGAAATTACCATACTTCTTATTCTTTTAGTAATTTCTGTCAGGCACATTAATTGATCGTTCAATGTTCGCGAGTGTTTGTCCTTGTGGAATGATTGGTCCAACGTATTGCTTTGTCTGTGGTTGCGCCTGCAGTTGTGGCTGCTGTGGAGCTGGAGCGGGCATGGTAGGCGCTGTAGCGACTGTTTGTGGTGCCGCAGCAGGGGCAACGGGTGTTTGTGGAGGTGCTACTGGCGCAGTAGGAGTAGGTGCAGGAGCTGGTGTTGCGGGCTGTGGAGCGACGACGGCTGGGGTGGCTGCAACTGGAGCGGGTTGAGCCACTGGTGCGGCTGCTGCAGGAGTAAGGATGTCGGCGGCGGGTGCTTGTTCCTGACGAGGAGCGAGTGATGTATCGGCGGCGGTACTGATAGGCTTTTCGCGGATGACAATCGGCGTGTTGAGCGCGGCTTCACGCTCTGTTGGCGTGCTAGAGAGCGCGTCCTCGTTCATGATGCGTGTCTCGGTTACTTCTGATTCTTCGCTGGTTGAAAGTTCAATCAGTCGATTTGCTTCGATATTAGAGATCCGAGGAAGCTCGACCGAGAACGTACTTCCCTTTTTATACTCACTTTCAACCCAAATGCGGCCATCCATGGATTCGATGAGGCGACGACACAGGTAGAGGCCAAGGCCGGTACCGCCAATTTCGCGCGTCGCGCTATTGTCGACGCGATAGAACTTTTGGAACAAGTGCGGAATGTCTTCGGTTGGAATGCCGATGCCGCTGTCTTGGATACTGACGACGATATGTTCGTTATCACCGGTGACGTCAACCATAACGTCGCCTTTAGGGGTGTACTTGATAGCGTTCTCGATGAGGTTCGAGAATACTTCGCGCAAGTGATCGGCGTCGAGATTCGCGTAAAAGACTGGCGCCATGTTACGAGTCGCACTTCCGTCGCGGCGATCAACGGTGTCGGGTTTAAAAAAGACGCGCAGGCCTTTTGCTTCAGCCTTTGGTGTGAGCCCTTCGATGATGTCTTGGACGAAAACGCCCATATCGATCACTTTTGGATTGTTTGATAGCCGGCCGTCGTCTGCCTTGCTAACGTCCAAAAGGTCCTGGAACAAGTGGCCAAGGTGTTGGGCTGATTCGTGTGCTTTTGTAATGAAATCGCGAGCCTTGTCGTCAATGGTTGCTGTTGCAGGGTTTAGTGCAAGGCCAAGGTAGCCTTCGATTGAGGCCACTGGCGTACGCATTTCGTGACTGGCAGTGCTGATAAACTCCGCCTGAGCATGTTCTTCCTCTTGCTCTTTGGTAATGTCACGAAAAACAATAATCGCTCCTGATCCAAGATGGCCAATTGGCGAGGCAACGACAGAAACATTGATCTTTTTACCAGAGTTTGTTTGCAGGGATAGTGTATTGGTGTGTTTTTGCTGGTTGGTGGTCAGGACTTCAAAAACAGGGTCATTGGCGTGTGTCAGGTCGTGTCCCTGGGCGTCTTGTAGCTGCAAGACTGATTTGTAGTCGAGGCCGATGGCGTCTTGCCTGCCCCACCCGATAATCCGCTGAGCGGCTGGGTTAATTAGTTCGATGACGCCTTGGTTGTCAATTGCAATGACGCCGTCGCCGATGGCGCTAATCACGACGTCGGATTTGTTTGAAACCTGGTTTAGTTCGTTGGCAAGGTCGTAGTAGGCACGGTCCTTGCTCTTCTCGTTGCCAGATTTGCTGTGCCACAGGATGTAGCTGATGAGGATTGGCAGTTCACCACCCATGATCAGGCCAAGGATGGCTTCTTTGGTTAGTACTCCCCCAAGGAAGAGGTTGACGAGATAAGCGTTGACAATCAAGACGAGGATGACGAGGGTGCCGGTTCCAAAAATGCCCGCAAAGACGAGAGTAAACATCCAGAGCGCGATAAACGGTGAATTGACGCCGCCAGTTTGGTGTAATAGGACGCCAACTGTGGCGACGAGTGTAAAATATGCTGCGTACACAGAGACGGTTTTTGCTTCTTTTGGCACAAAGAAATACGAAACCGCCGAGAGGCCAACCGTGGCAAGTGCAAGCGCCGCGGCGAGACCGCTGACCGCAAATCCCGACATGACGTTACTGACATCAGCGATATGAGACCAGGCAAATAAAAACAAGACGATGCCGGCAACAAGAACAGTCGCCTCACAAATGCGGCGATGCCAAAACGGTGTAAGTGTCAGTGGTTTGATGCCCTATGTCCCCTATTTTATTTGCTGACAATGCTTGTGATTATTATGCCTGATCACGAGGTGGTATACAAGAGGAAAAGTGGTCAATTCGCGCTCGATTTTTGCGCAAGATACGTAAAAATGTTATTATATAATAATGCTTAAGCTAATCAGCTGAAGCACCTGATCAAAGTATTTCGACTCCGGAAGAGAGCCATGACATACCAGATTCAACCCTATATCGCGGGTGGCGTGCTTACCTTTATGCTGAGCGCCCTTGGGTGCCGACATACCTACCACTATGCCTATCTGCATCCCCATCGAGACAAGTATGGCGTTCGTCAGTTTCATCTGCACCGATTTTGCTTTCTTTATGTTGCGGCTTTTGTAGCGTGTATCGCTACGATTAGTCTTAGCGTGGAGCTTTCAGGATCATTCGGGCAGTACATCGCGGCAAGTGCTCGGCCGGCTATCGTTGTGCTCATCGTTGCGTGCGTCTGCGCGTTCATCTATGCGCTCAGCATGCGCCGTTGGCATGAAATACTGGGAACGGTCACGTTCCTGGCGATCGCAAGCGGCTTGCTGATGTATGTCGAACACTCGCACGACGGTAGCGAGCAATGGCTGCGGACGCAGAACTATGCCTACGGCCTGGCGGTCGTTGCGGCTATTGGCGCGCTCGTTGCCTTTATCGCGGACCGCGTTTACGCCGAGTATGAATGGGAGTACGAATACAATCAGATGAACCGAAAGCGGGTCTTGTCGGAAAGATCGGACTGACGTTTTCTGTTCAATGCTTTGCAGTCGGGTGGCTAATTGTCGCCCGGCTGCAAGGCGGAAAAACCGTTCATGTCGCCTCCTTTTTTGAGATAAACGACCTGCATACTAGACAAAAAATAGTTATTATGATATAAATAATATATCTTGATTATGAGGTGTTCGCCTCTGTTGAGGTGGCACCATCCAACAACATGAAAGCAGGAATCCTGTGCGTAAGGCTATCGCAACCGTGACTATTGAATTTCCCCGCCCCGTAAAGGGCTCGGAGCTGATGGCGCTCGTTAAGAACGTAATCGAGACGGCCGGTGATGAGAGAGTCTTCTATTCCGACCAGTACTTCGATGACGGTGACGTCTTTACTGTAGGACGTGCCTCCGGTTACCCTGAGGATCATCTTCTGGTCGCACCGAGCCGTGAAAACAGCGGTGTGCGTCCTGAGGATGAGTACGTCAGTGCGATCGTGGCTAGCACGAGCTGGCCGGTATCGACTTATCTCGTGGATGTCGAAAATTACGAAGAGGTCGTCACACAAGAAGTGCGCGATTTCGCGGACGCGTTGAAACAGGCTATGGTTGCCGCTCCCGCGTCAGAAACGGCAACGTGGCCGCAAGAAGTCTATGTCTGCGCGCTGTGTGGGAAGATCGTCGGCTGCAAGGATGGTGACTTCAGTGTCACCAGCTATTCCTGTCTGGAG
Organism: Candidatus Saccharimonadota bacterium; assembly: GCA_032153715.1. Classification (GTDB taxonomy): domain Bacteria; phylum Patescibacteriota; class Saccharimonadia; order Saccharimonadales; family Saccharimonadaceae; genus SEAL01. The sequence goes on from JALDYR010000004.1 coordinate 143,328, forward strand.
CATGGCGACAACGTTCCGACTCGAACGGTCAAGGTAACACTTGTCGGCCAGTAACCCGGATGGTGAACCGACCCCTCAGCTTTAACGCTGGGGGTCGTTTTGCTTTTTATGTCCATTCTGTCGCAAAGTAAAGATGCCCTACCTCTTGGTGAAGTGCTTATATTTGGTGGTCTCGCGAATCTGACGCAAGTTGATACAACTACTTTAAGTCTGTCATCTGTTACTTGCTATCAAATGGAATTATGAATATTGACTTTTTATCATACTTATGCTATATTATATATCATAAAGCTCGATCTGAGCTCGCACCTGGGTTGCATTAAGCCACCCCCCCAATCTAAGGAGCTACATGTCCACTCTCGAGGCGTTCATCAAGAGTGCTGAAGTTCAATTCGACATCAGTAACAACGCGACTATCGTACAGTACCCCTACCGCACTATGTTGCTCGGACCGGGTCAGTTCCTGGAAATGCAGCGTAGTGAGCTGCGTGAGTTTGAACAGGAGCTCGCAGCAGCCTCCGGCAAGTCCGCTGACAACCACGTTGTCTACGGCATAACCGAGGAGGGTAGCCCTACGCTTTATGTACGGTTCCATGATGAGGAGGTCATCTTCGGACTAACAATCCGTCCACATCACTGAACAGCTCCTTCTCACCGATTCATCTCGGTAACACACACTCTCCTAGGAGGCGTGGCGAAAGCCCCTCTTTGGAGGGTGTTTTCGTTTCCAGATAATACGGCTAAATCAAATCAAACTTACTTAGCAGGTAAGAAAAAGCGTCCTACTTTCGGCAGTGAAAACAAGACGCTAGTTCTAATCTGGCGAGCCTACGGATATAAATTTAGAACACCTTTTCGGAGATCTTTTTAAACTCAAAGATCACTTTGAGAGACTCGGTATGACAATCAAAGACAGCAGGGTTCTGCCTGATGTGGAGTTGATTGATGATTAATCGCTTTCACTCCCCTCCCTAGAATGAAACGACTTAATTGTTTCTATATTCACTCTATACACTCATGGAATGTACAAAGTGAATATGACAACCGAACAGTAAGGATGCCAGCTGCCATATTCATCGATTAGTTCTCCTTGCTCCAGATAGGTCTCTGGTCCAGGATGATTTGGGTTGGTAGTAGTCGCAGGGTGCCAGATGGCAAAAATCGCCTGATATTGCTATCGGGGGCGATCCCAGCGAGCGCGATGAGCTGGTTCATTGCGTCCCCTGGATCGAAATCCGTAGTAAGCGGAAAGCCTGCTCGCCTCGCCATATCGATTGGAGAGTCGGCGTACGCACGAATCCCAACAGGAAGGTGTTCGATCATCGCATGTTTCAGTGCGTCGATCTCCTCATCGGTCGGGTATTGCATCGGCGACTCATCGAGGCATGCATCGTGAGATGCCGCATCAAGATGCTTGTTGAAATCAACGCAATCCTTGATGGCGGCTACGAAGTACATCGCTGCCGCTTCTTCTGGGTTGGTTGCGGATTGAATCGCTTCCGTGATTTCCTCGTGAGTCATAGCTACTCCCGTCGGTGTGGTGGCTGGTGTTCTAATACAGCTAGACCTAATACCTAGGTAAACCGTACAGTTCGGTTGTCAAAGTTCTCTACTGATCTTTCATCGATGGAGATTAGTTTAATTATAACATAAAAACAATAAAAGTCCAATATGCAAGCAAAACACTCTACCTCTTGGTTAAGTGCTTGTACTTGGTGATCTCACAGGTCTGACGCAAGATGATATAACTACCCTAGTTCTATCATCAACTACCCGCTGTCAAATCAGAGATTATGACAGTAGTCGAATCCGCGGGGTTCAATTCGCCACATGAACTTAGCCAAGAAAAAAAGCCCGAGCAGAAGCTCAGGTGTTTTTCTTAGTGGACTTCCTGACATCGAAATGGAACGATATCTGTGATGAGTTGCTCGCAGTATACGATTATATGAGAGCAGTGACGGGGGTAAATGATATACCCGCACAGAGTAGAACAGAATTAACATAACACTAACTCTGAATTAGAAGATATACGATAGTAATGATCATTCACGAACCAAAGACTCAAACTGTTTAAGTGTTCAGTTCGTGCTCTCAGCCCACCTACTCGGATGAGCTGAGAGTCACGTCAGTGATCAGTGCTTGTGCTGCTCGCTCAGCTTGTCGGCAACATCCGACAGATACTCAGCGAGTTTGTTCAGGCTTGAGGTGATGAACTCCTGCGCGCCGGGGAACCCGACGTAGCCGCAAGGACTTCCTCCTGACGCCATGGAAACACCGAAAGGCTGATCGCCTCCGAAGGCGAGGTGCTCGGCGGCATCCTTGTATAGAAGCACCTCCTTCACCTCCGATCGGATGGAGCCATCGCGGCTCATGACCACGGCGACGAAGCCGTGCCGGTTCTCGTTGCCCTTCTTGTTATCCCGGATGGGGAGCATGAGGACAAGTGAGTTGTTCTCAGGTTTTAGTGGGTCGATGACTACCACGAACGACGTGATGCCCAGTTCGCCCTGCGGAGAGAACACTTCGGCACCCTTCGCCTGCGTACATCCACAGCCCGGAACTTCCGGATTGGTGACTGCGATGCCGTAGCTTTCCCGTGATGCCCTGTAGGGGAACGGGAAGATCGAGCGACCCGTCTTGTCGAACTGTTTCACCGAGATGTTGCCGTGTTCGACTTCCAGCAGGCGACTGAGACTGGCGACGATCGGTGCGAGCGCGTCGGCTACGCGGTGATCGTTATTGACCTTTGCCCACTCGATCAGTCTCGCCTCGGCGGCTTCCCTACCTTCTTCCTTCAGGATTCTGGAGTAGAAGCTGTGATTGTCGCTGTCGCTGCGGAACGTTTCATCGAGATACTTCTCGACGGTGTTGCTGAACCTTCCGGTCATGGCTTCCTCGAAGAGGACGCTGGCGAGCCGGGTGGTGTCAGTGGTGGTGGTCACGATGTGCCTTTCGGTTGACTGATGATGTGACGTGCGCTCAGGAGGTAAATCCTCACATAGAGACTAAATATTATTATATCAAAATATTTGTGTTTTGTCAATATGTCGTATCAAGGATTAACATAGCAGTAGTGGCTGAGGCATGGAAAATCAATTCTATCATTCACTGGTTTAGACAGGGGTGAGGTCGCGGGAGCCTTCACTCTTTCACGCTTGAATGCGTCCAGCTGTCGAACCCCTTCGGGCTTCGGTTTCCTGCGGAAACCTACCATAGAAAATACCCCATCGCGAGGATGAGGTATTTTCTATGGTGATCTCACGGGTCTGACGCAAGATGACATAATAATCCGCTCCGCTTCTTATTCTGCCATCCACTAACTACTGTCAAATTTGAAATTATGACAGTAGTCGAACCCGCGGGGTTCAATTCGCCACATGAATTCAGCCAAGAAAAAAGCCCGAGCAGAAGCTCCGGCGTTTTTCTTGGTGATCTCACGGGGAATCGAACCCCGATTGTCAGGATGAGAACCTGATGTCCTAACCGTTAGACGATGAGACCAGACGGTGAGCGAGTTGAAGTCTGATATGGTCCGAAGGATCCATATGAGGCTATGCGCTATATTCATAGCTCTGCCCTACTTTAACAGAGACAAAACCATTTGTCTAGCGGCTACGCGTCGAGCTGTTCAATGACAGATAGGAGTTTTCGCGGCGTGATTTCAGCCTTGATTAGATAGGCGTCGGCGCGGTGTTCCATTGCCATGCGTGACTCGTCATCTTGTTCGAAGTTGGTCATAACAACGACCTTAGTATCAGGAATCAGGTCTTCGCTGCCGCCACGAAGTGCGTCGAGGATTTCATTGCCGCGGCGTTCTGGTAGCATGACATCAAGCAAGATCAGGTCGTACTTTTTGTTACGTGCCGCGATCAGGCCGTCATTGCCACCGACGACCCAGTCGATATCGTAGCCAGCGCGCTTCAGGCTGCGAACGTACATCTCGCCGATGAAACGATCGTCTTCAATACATAGAATTGTTTTTATTGCCATTTGTATTATCCCCTATACATTGAGTGGTTTCTGATCCAGCCGCTGCCGTGGCCAATCAGTTGTTCGTTACTATTATTACTTGCTTTGAGCTTATCTGCAACTGTATCGTAGACAGGTAGTGTAAAGGTGAAGGTAGAGCCGCCACGTTCGGTGCTTTGAGCCGTGATGACGCCGCCGTGTGATTCAACGATTGCCTTGCTGATATAGAGGCCGATGCCGGTACCCGCAACGGTTTCGCGCGAGCGGTGGGAACGATAGAATTTGTGGAACAAATGCGGGATGACATTCGCTGGCATGCCGATACCGCGGTCAACCACGGATACTTCGATACTGCTGCCGATTGGTTTGGCGGTGACAGTGACGAGGCCGCCTTCGTTGCTGTATTTGATCGCGTTGTCAATCAGATTGCTCAGTACCTCACCGATGCTGTTTCGGTCGGCGGCAATAGTCGGGAGGTTGTCTGGGAAGTCCACAGTTAGCAGGCGACTTTGCGAGACGGCACGTAGCTGCATATCATCTTTGATTGACTCGTAGATATCAGGCAGCGTTTCTTCGGTGAGGTGAATTTTGAAGTGGCGGCGGTCATAGCGCGAAGCGTTGAGGATATTGTTGACGTAACTAGAGAGTCGGTTTGACGATACGATCAGTCGCTTCAAGAGCTCGGCCTGATCGTTTTCAAGCACTGGTTCGAGCTCGCTATCAAGCACGTCTAGGTAACCGCGAATGACCGTGATTGGGCCGCGCAGTTCGTGAGCAGCAAACGAGATAAAGTCCAGGTCGTCCTCTTCCGGGCTGTAGCTATCGGAGCGATCGAAAAAGGTGACGATTGTTTCGGCGCTGTCGTTCTTTTGATATGACGCGGTGATATCAAACAGGCGACGACCCTTCTCGCCTGCTGGTCGGTCAGGAATGCGCGTCCAGATTTCTTCGGCATGTACGGATTTTTTCTCGCAGGTATCCAGCCAGTCATAGAGCGTGTCGTTTTGCGGAAATAGGACGCCAAACGTACGCTTGCCGGTTTGATCAATGTAGACAGGAGCTTTCTTGTTGGAATAGATAATCGATCGATCCGGACCAAGGATAACAATGCCCGTTTTGGTGTGGTCGAGGCCGTGACGCAGGATAGTGTCAGGTGTTTCAACCGGCTGGGCTGGTGCGGTTGTATCGACCGAGAGTTCGTAGACGGTTTGGAGGACTTTTTTAAAGCCGTTTTTTTGGTAGCGATCGAGGTTTGGGTTTGGTGGCGTCTGGGAAGTTGGTTCGTCGCTGATGTGAATGACGGCGCGGATGAGATCGGAAAACGGCTCGGCAATCAGATGAAGGAGGAGGAAGTTCGCGCCGATAATCAATGCCACCATGAGCGTCATGGCAATCCAAAAGACAACTGATGTGGCGTCAGCAGCGCCGCTTAGGATAAGTAGCCCGGCAATGACAATGCCGACAAGGCATTGTGTCGAAATAATCAGCAGTTTAGCGCGGCGCTTGAAGGCGTGCCAATAGTCACGCATGAGCGGTTCGTTCACCTGCTCTGCTTCGATGATGGTACTGTTTGTTACTGCCATGAGACACCTCCAGTCGTATTTGGTACGGCGGTAATCCATGTTTGACCACGATTAAGCGGGATCTCTTTGCCGTCAGCTGCTTTGAAGACAATCTGGCTGCCGCGATCTTGCTTTGCCCAGGTGCCTTCAGTGACTGTGCCGTTCTGGAAGATGGTCGCCTTGCCTGCGCCGGTTGTCGTAATCTGTTCACGGTAGCCGTCTTCCATGACTTTTTGCATGCCAACTGACATAACGACGACACTACTTGGTGCGATCTGCCCTGCTTCGCGGTCAGTGTGCGGAGCACCAGCTTGGGACCGTGGATAGGTGTTGCTTGCCGCGTCGTAGGCGTAGCTGCTGTTATAGAGTGCTCCGCTGATAGTGACATTGATTTTTGTTGCTGTTGGTGTTGATGCCGGCGCTGCGTCTTTGCGTGCAAAGCCATTCACTGTCGAACTCGTGTAGCCCTTTGCCGTGTTGAGTGCATCTAGTTTTTCAAAGCTCGTATAGACGTTGTGCGGTGCATAGCGATCTTTGGCGCGCCAATAGGTGCCGCTATTAAAGAACTGGTCGATGTCGCGGTAGTTGCCGTTTCGGACTTCCCGTAAGGCGAATAAACTCCCGCCAACATGAGCGACGCTTGGCTGGAATGGTGCTAGCCAATCGACATAGTACAAGCGCAGGCTGCGCACTGGTCCGATGAGTGCTGGCTTTTCCTGCTGGTAAAGTGCGAGGAAGCGTGTGATACCGCCTTCGGCAATGGCTTCAAATACGATACCTGCTGGTTTAAGGCCGGATTGCGGTCGAGCGTCGGGGCTGTTTTCGATCATAATTGCGGTGACTGTTTTGTGCGTCGCCGCTTCATCAGCTACTTCGCTACCGGTGAGCGGCGAGTAGTATTTGACTGCAGGTATGTTCTTTTTGATCGGCTGCGTCACAGCTGGTGCAGCTGAGTCCTGGACAGGTTTTTTGTACATGACAATCGCACCGATTGCCACGGTTGTTAGAACGATGCCCACGGCAGCAATAGCATACGTGGCTGTATGGTGATGCTGGATCCATTCGTGAATTCGCGAGAGGAATTTTGGCGTCTGTAGATGTGGCATAGCTTAAGCGCTATTATAGCAGATCTACGCGGTTTCGATGGCTTTTTGAAGGCGCTCAATTGCAGCTGTCTGACCGATGGTTGCAAGCGTATCATTCAGGGCTGGACTGAACGGTGCCCATGATACGGCCAGGCGGATAAGGCTAAACAGAATGCCTGGTTTTTGGCCAGTTGTTTCAAGTAATTGATTGAGCGTTTCCTGGAGTGATTCGGGATCAAAGGCGCTCGTCTCGAAAACGGCTTGGGCGGTCTGAAGAAGCTCGACTTGCTCTTCGCGAGTGAGCTTGCGTAGCTGTTTGTTGTCGTCGGCCATTTGCCAGTTAGGTGTTGGGTCATCAAAGAAATAATCGGTAATCGTTGGAAGGTCGCAAAGAGTTTTGAGGCGATCTTGAACGAGTGCGAGGACTTGTTTTTTGTACGCTTCGTCGGACGATGCGGCGCTTTCTGGCCAAAAATCAGCGACGCGTTCGTAAAGGTCGTCAAGTGATAGTGAACGGATATGTTGGCCGTTGAGCCATAGCAAACGCTGCTCGTCGAAACGGGCTGGTGATTTCTGGACGCGTTCAAGGGTGAATTTCTCAATCAACTCGTCGCGCGTGAAAACTTCCTGTTCGGTGCCGTCATTCCAGCCAAGGGTTGCAAGGAAGTTCATCATTGCTTCTGGCAAGTACCCTTCTTTGCCGTACTCAAGAATATCTTTGGCGCCGTCGCGCTTGCCAAGTTTCTTTTTACCATCCATGGCCATCACGAATGGCAGGGTTGCGAGGACTGGCCGCTCGATACCGAGGGCTTCGTAAAGATTAAGGAACTTTGGTGTACTGCTAATAAACTCTTGGCTGCGCAAAACGTGCGTGACGCCCATGAGCATGTCGTCGATGATGTGACAGAAATTGTAGGTTGGAAAACCGTCGGATTTAATCAAAATAAAGTCATCAACTACCTCCGGACCGGTCGATAGGTCGCCCATGACAGCATCGTGCCACTGGTATGATTTTGGATCAGATTTAAAACGGAGTGGCTGCGTGCCATCCCAGGCTGGTGGGTTTTCTGGGCGATGATCGCGGAACAAAAAGGCGCGCTTCTCTGCCTTGGCTTGATCGCGGAACGCATCGAGCTCTTCCTTGGTGTAAGGGTCGGCGTACGCCTTGCCTTGGTCAATGAGCTTTTGCGCCCACTCTTTATAGATAGCGAGGCGCTCAGACTGAAGGTACGGTCCAAATTCGCCACCCTTGTCGATGCCCTCTTGCCAGTCGATGCCAAGCCAGCGCAGGCTGTTTTCGATCTGCGCGATACTACCCTCGACCTCACGAACTTTGTCAGTATCTTCGATACGGAGAATGAATGTACCTTTGGCTTGTTGGGCGATAAACCATGCAAAAAGTGCCGTACGGACACCGCCGACGTGCATAAAACCGGTTGGACTTGGGGCGAAACGAGTGCGAATAGTAGACATAACTTCCCCTATTCTAACAGATAAGAGCACGCGCTACAAAGAGCGCGTGCTCTACTGGCCAGTTGGCTGATTAAATAAGGCTGGTTGCGATGCGGCGTAATTGATCGCTTGAAAGTGGCGCGTTGCCTTCGATTGTGTAGAGGATACCGCCGTTTACCCAAGCTGCATTGCCGCCGTAGGCATAAATGGTCAAGCCGCGTTCGGTGTATGGAATGTAGCTGACGCCTGCTTTTGGCGTGACATAGTTGTCGAGAACCGCTGCGGAATCCCAACTGCTCTTCATTTGCTTGATAGTGAACGCTTGCGGACCGCCGTTGGCTGCAAATTTCATAGTAACCTGGCCTTCGTTGTAGGCAACGGGACCGTTGAGACTGTAACCGTCTGGGCGATAATTAGGATAGTTAGCGTTAATGCCAGCCTGTGCAGCGGCGACGCGAACAGATAGCGTTGGCATATTGAGATATGTCAAGTAACCGCCAAGCAGGACGAGTGCGAGTGACGCAGTTACGATACTCAGCGCGCGAGGATGACGCTTGAGGAAGCGTTGCTTTTTTGCTACTGGTTGTTTGTGGGTATTTTCAACTGCTGCTTTGAGGGTTTCGTTTTTAATTACCTGAGCTGGTTTGTGCGGCGCTTGAGCGACGCGAGGCTGCACGGCAGTTCGCACTGGAATGTGATTGACGGGATTGGCTGCGGCTTTGGCGTGACTGATTGCATGTGCTTTTGCAACGTGAGGGTGTGTAACGGGGCCAATGTCCATGGTGCGCTGCGCGGCTGGTGCTGTGACAACAGGATGCTTTGCAAATTTTGCAATATGAGCACTTTTGAGATGTGACGCCTGAGCAGAAGCGGCCACGCGACGAGGCGTGCTGGCTGTTGCTGGCTGTTTCGCTACTGTAACTGGTCGTTTAATTGACCGACGATTTAGTGTTTGTGAACGCTGCGCGGTGTTATGGACGTGCGCCGAGGCAACGACGCGTGCCTTTGAAGCTGCGACTGGTTTTTGGGTAACGGTATGCGTTGTAGGGGCAGCACTGAGGCTGTCTACTGCAAGGCCTGTGCGGGCGTCGTAATGACGACCGTTCACTACAATTGTCTGTTTTTCGCTCATCCCTTATTTCCCCTTGTTTTTGTCACAAATCCGCTTATGTTTTCGCGGTTGTTACTATTTATCTTAGGGGCCCCGAGGTGATTTTGCAAGCACTTTTTTGTACGGCGTACGGTATACTGGTAGTATGTATCACCATTCCTCAAAAAGACGACAATTACTCGTCCGAACTTTAGTTTATGGCCTTATGACGTTATCTGTTGTGGTTATTGTTGCAATCCTTATTTTGATTATCCTTGGCTATTCGTTTAACCGCCAGGATGGTCGGCTTGAACAAGGTGGCTTGCTGCAGTTTGCGAGTACACCAAGCGGCGCAACAGTGACACTCGACGAACTGACGTTAGGGTCTCGGACGCCGTCAAAAGCAAGCGTGGATGCGAAAAGTCATCATGTTCGTATGGACCTGTCCGGGTACCGACCATGGCAAAAGTCAATTGACGTGCAGGCGGGCACGATTCGCTGGCTTAGCTATGCACGCTTGATCCCGACTGACCCAAAGGTCGAGCAAGTAAAAAGTTATCCGGTGATTGAAGGTGCGCTTACTTCCCCCTTCCGTCAGTGGGTGGCAATGCAGGAAAAGCTGAGCGTACCGACAATTATTCTCGCTGATATTCGCAACGATGAGGTGAAATATGAAAATATTAGCTTGCCGCAAGATGCGTATACTGCGCCGGCGGAAGGCGCGACGCAATCATTTGCGATCGATTCTTGGGCGCAAGATGAACGACATATGCTGATCAAACACACCTATAATACTGATCAAGTGGAGTGGATTGTTGTTGATCGTACTGATGTGACAAGGTCGGTTAATCTGACGAAAGCATTTGCGGTTGCACCATCAAAGGTTGTCTTCGGTACGAATAATGGCCGTAACCTTTACATTAGAACTGATGATATTGTTCGTAAAATAAACCTTGACGACCAAACACTTTCTCGCCCGCTCGTGTCAAATATCGAAGATTTTTGGATTAATGGCGGCACGACTGTTCTTTACACCTCAAAGGTTGATCCAAACACGAACACGCGTCACGTTGGCTATATTGCCGATGATATGGATGAAGTGTCGATTATTCAGTCCTACCCTGCGGCAACAGCAAACCTGAAGCTCGCTTTTGGTGAATATTATGGCAAACGCTACATAGCAATTTCTCATAATCAGACAGTCGATGTTTTAAAGGGTACATTGCCACGCGGTACGACAAAAGCCGATCTTGAAAAGGTAACCTCATTTGATGTGAAGGATGCGCCGCTATGGTTGACGATTGGCCGTACGGGGCGCTTTGTGGCCGCGCAGACGGCGAACGGTTATACGGTGTACGATGTCGAGTTGCAAAAGACAGACGCCACGACATTTGATCGTCCTGCGGTAGCACAGCGCGAAATGCAGTGGATTGATGACTATATGATTTGGAGCGATCGCGCGGGCACACTTCGTTTCTATGAGTTTGATGGCGCAAACCAGCAAGATGTCATGCCAGTTGCCGAAGGCTACACCGTAACACTGAGCAATAACAACAAGTATGTCTACAGTATCGCAAAGACAAGCTCGGGCTACGCTTTACAGCGTGCGCAGCTCATTCTTAACTAATTGCCGCCGCCAAATAGTCGCTGCAAGAGTGTAGCGGAATTGCCGGTCATTTCAGCGCTTGCTCCACTGGTCGCTGCAGGTGCTGCAGAGGCTGCGGCTGGATCGGGACTGACTTGTTCTGCCGTGACCAAAAGACGCTTTTCGGCGGTGCCAATTGGTACGCAGGTAATCAGTGTCATGACTGGCTTGTCGGTTGGATATGTCAATTTGGTGACTTCGCTTGGCTTGACGACTTCTTTTTTAGTGACTGAATAGCTATAGCGCTTGCCTTCGTAGTTGGCGTAAATCATGTCGCCGTTATTGAGCTTGTCGAGCTGGACGAAGATGAACTTGTAGCTGCCGTTGTCGAACAAATCGTTACTGGAGTGGCCCGCGAGGACGGTATTGCCGATTTGGCCAGGAACGCTGTTGGCACCTGGAATTGCAAAGTGAGCAACACCCTTCTCCATCGCGGACATCTGCGAAGCGTGATCAGAGCCAATGCCGTAGACGGCTGGTACGTCTACATTAATCTTTGGGATGATTAGCTTCGGTTCGGGTCCGACTTGAACTGCCGCGGTCGGATCAACCACAATATTTTGGGGGTCAATACTGCCTGGTGTGACATAGGCTTTGACATTCGAGATGAGGACGCGGTTGTACTGAAGGAAGGCGAAAACAACGACAACGCAGAGTGCTGAGGCGATGGGGATAAAGTGGCGGCTTTTACGTGCTTTTTTAGCAGACTGCTCCAGATTGGTGCGGAGTTTGTCGCGAAGCGCATAGAGCTGTTCGTTTTTTGCTTCCGGTGTGCCAGTAGCTTGTGACGGTGATGTCTTCTCTTCGATAGGAGTATGCTCGGTTAGCTGAGTAGTAGTTGCCTTTTCGTGCATAACTTTGCGCATATGGCTGGTGTAATAGTGCTCGTAGTATTTTTGGTAGTACTCTTGCCAGGCGGTGTGATACTGTTGCCATTGATCACCTGTCTGAGCGGGGTGCTGTTGTGTATGCGACTGATGATGTTGTGTGGCCTTGTGCGGCGGCTGAGCTGTTTTGGCGGGTTCGGCGATTGGCTCTCCTCCGTAGATCGCGTCTAGTTGGCGTCGAACGACGTTGACTGCGGCGTCGCGAGAGGGTACGTTAAGGCTACGCTGCCCTGGTGGGTTGGCGTCGGAAGTGCTATCAGAGGTATTATTTGGTCTCATATCAAGGATTCCTACTATATTAAGTATACAATATCGCGCATGTGTTTGGTATGAGTGATTCAATCTGTTATTATAAAAAGCGTTATTTTTTAACAACTCGTGCCGCGGTGGTGGAATTGGTAGACACGCTAGACTCAAAATCTTGTGAGCATTAGCTCGTACCGGTTCAAGTCCGGTCCGCGGTACCAGTGGTTAAAAAATGTAATATCTATTCTTTATAGATATGATTGAGAATAGTCGACTCAAGCCGACCGTATGCTGCATCGATCAGGCGTGTATTAGCGGTAGCCTCACCTTCAATTTCTTGCATCATTTCATATTGCAGTAGCGGTATATTGTGAAAGCCTCCAGCAATGGACTCAAGGGATAATACAAGGATGTCATCACCGTAGGTATCCTCTTCGAGTTGATGCTCACTTGTTTTGACCTGGAGTTTTGCGGCTTCTCCCCCGCGAACTATAGCGCGAAAATCATACCCTTGATTAGTGTCTGTAAAATAGTCTCTTCCCATTGTGTCGGCTGCGGTGCTCGAAGGAATGAGCGTGAGGCGATCATGCGGTTCCCCTGTGGTCTTCCTCATGCCGAGCGCAAAGATGGTTGTCTCGCTGAGGTTGCCTATGCGTTTTATGTGGTCATATGTATCAATTGCGCTGCGTTTATCAATTTGACGCTGACGATAGAGCTGGCTAAGATTCGAAACGGCAATGCCGTAAAGGGACGAGATGTCCTGTTCGAGGTCCAGCGGAGCGGCCGAGTCAGTTGGGTTGTCGCTGTCAAATTTTAATCGACGACGCATAACCTCACGACAATGGGCCATGGTGTCCTGGTGGTCTTGATTCACCTTGTCGTAGCTAAACTCTTTAGATCGAGATGAAGTGACGGACCATGCGCCGATATGTCGCACACGCTTATCTTCGGGCATGGAATAGACTACTTCTCCGTCTTCTATGTCGATTATTCGATGATCATCAAGTGAATAACGCTTCGGCCTTTTGTCCGGAGATGGAAATGGAAATCGGTGTGATTCTGGCGACTGTAGTACCATGTAACGTATTATTCTATAACTAATAGTACAATTTAGCAAATCTATGGCTTGGCTATAAAGCTAGCGGTTACCGCTTCGAGTGTTTTGCCCGGTGTCCATAGCCAATATACTGCTGCTTGAACGGCAACACTGCCCCGCCAAATCGCCATTGGATTCTCCCAGGGCATTGTGACGATATCGCCGTTATGTGCAACAATCAGGTGATCCTGGTGAAAAGTAACGATAGTCGCTGGGTACGTAATAGTGAATTTATGCAGCGCCTCCACTGCTTGGGCGAGCTGCATGCTAAATGTCATCATCTTTGGGTAATAGACGCTCTGGAACATTTTTTGCAGCTGTGCAAACGAGACAACAAGGAGTGTGTTTGGTCGCTCGACGACTGATTCAAGTGTGTTGCGCAGCAAATCAAATGCGTCACGCGTGATCGTTAGCTGTCCTTCGTAGTCCCGGACGAAGTCTTCGTAGAGGATGGCGGTTTCGCTATTGCGACCAGCGTCACCGACTAGGATTGTGCCGGTTGCCCAGTCGCCAACCGCTTTCATGTCTGACAGTGCGTCGCGACTGAGACCGCCCGAAGGATTAGTTGGCGCAAAGAGCGCGTCGGTGATCGTGGCTGGAATAGTCTTTCGGAGGACATCCGGCAAGAGGACACGCAGCTCGCCGACGCCGGCATTCGTGGCGATGCTGTAACCTTCCCCTACTCCGGCAAATCCTAATTTATTGCCGCCAATGATAGCGAGGCGCCCCGCATGAGAGCGTCGCTCGGGCTTGTTCCACTCAATATCTGGATAGAGCGGCTTGTCGTGTGTTTGCTTATGCCAATACGTATGCAGTGCCATTGTAGTCCAATTCGTAAATCATATTTTTTCGTTCAATAACAACTTTCCAGCCCTGTGTCTTTGCATATTCAAAGAGGACGTTATTTGGGTTAAAAGCGATCGGATTTTCGACGAGCTCGAGCATGGCGATATCGCTGCGTGTGTCGCCAAAGGCGAAGCTGCCTGCGTATGTCAGATCATTGTCTTCAACGACTTTTTTTAGCGCGCTATCTTTGCCGTGAACGGCCGGAGAATATTCCTTGTTAGTGTAGTGGCCGTCTTCGATAGTATAGCGACTACCAACGACGTAATCGAATCCGTAATATTGTCCGATCATTTCGACAATTTCCTGCTGCGATCCGGAGATGGCGACGAGGACGTAGCCTTGCTGCTTTAGATTGCGAATCGCGTCACGGGTGTACGTGTAGATTTGATCTTTGTGTTCGTCAAAAACAATTTTAACCGCGTTTTCAAAAGCATCGACCGCAATAGAATTGATCGCTTGCAGATACATATCTAGCAGTGCACGTTCGTAATCATGAAACGAGTTGCTGTGCGCACGCGTTTTCCAGTCTAGGTACGCCTTCTCGACGACTGTATAGGCGTCGGCGTCAATAAACCTCTCTTTCGCGAGCTCGGCGACAACGGCATGATAAAGCTGCCATCGAATCAGTGTGCCGTCGATATCAAAGGCGGCAAATTTTCGTTGCATTACTACAGGCCGGCCTTCTTGTGGTTTAATTTGCTTTCAATCCACGCTTTGTTATGCTCGTCGATTGTTTTATTTTTGAACTTTTCGGCCGGATATTTCTTTGCGGCTTTTTCAAGTTTTTCGAGCATTGCGGTTGGAATGTCGATGTTATTAACTTGCGCAAATTGGAACGCGTAAATGAGGATATCTGCTAATTCTTCGGCAAGGTCGTCCTGTGAGCCAACTGGCGTGTCCTGCCACTGATAATGTTCAAGTAGTTCGTTTGCTTCGAGCGCGATAGAGATCGCCAGGCCGCGCGAGGCGTTGTGGTGCCAATCTCGTTCTTCGAGGTGTGTGTAGATCCGTTGGCTGATTTCATCAAAAGTTGCATCAGATTGAGTTGGTGCTGGCATGGGCTGTTCGGTCTCCTTTTCATCTAGTATACAAGTAAAAAACAGGCATTGCCACCGAGCGAATGATCTCGCCTGGCGGCAATGCCTTTTGCTCTCGTATCCTCCTATCCTATGAGCTGATTTAGTTGCCCAACGGCGATATCGGCAGATTCCTTGATGCTATCT
>JALDYR010000002.1:0-346959 GCA_032153715.1 Candidatus Saccharimonadota bacterium
CTCCTACTCCTACTCCTACTCCTACTCCTACTCCTACTCCTACTCCTACTCCTACGTCAGCTTACGTTGCGCTCGGTGATTCTGTTGCTGCTGGCACCGGCCTACCCGCCGCCACCACTGACGCTACCCGTCAGGACAAAGCCTGTCGCCGTTCATCCTACGCCTATCCGAACTACATCGCCTCGTCACTTGGTATGCCTGTTATGAATCTGGCGTGTTCTGGCGCCAAGATCAACGGCGGGCTCTATACTGAACATACTCGTCGCAATGTGCGATTGCGTTCCCAGCTTGATCGAGCATTTGCAGCCGGGACACCACACCTCATTACGATCACTGCAGGTGCCAATGACGCACGCTGGACTCGCCTGATCCGCAGCTGTTACAGCTCGCATTGCGGCTCCGAGTATGATCGCACCCGCGATACACTCTATAGTACTGATATCCAACTTGAGCTCTCATCTATGCTCACCCAAATTGCCGAGAAAAGTTATGGCAATCCGCCACAAGTCCTCATCAGCGGCTACTATACGCCATTTTCAGCCTATGAATGCACCGATCGGACTTTCGCGCGAGTTACCGTCGACGAACGGGCGTGGCTCGGAACGCAAACAGTCAACCTCAACCAAACCATCCAAAACGCCGTAGCCTACTTCCCTTTTGCCCAGTACATACCGATTGATTTCACCGGCCACGAACTTTGCACCCCTACCCCCTGGGTACAGGGCCGTCATGACCGCGCCCCGTTCCACCCGACCATCGAAGGCCAGCAGGCGATCGCCCAGGCCTTTCTCGCCCAGATACATAATTAGCGATTTCATACCTTACGGCGAACCTGAAAAACAGTTACAATAAGCATTATGAATATTTTGCGTACTCTTACTGTTGGCCTCGCAACTTTTGTTTGCATCGTGGCCGTCTCGGGGCTTGTTTACCTCCTCACTCTTAACACAACGATTATGGATCGCACCGTCGTCAAAGGCTGGCTGAGCGAAAGTAAAATCTATGACGGCAAGCTTGTCGAAGCATTCGTACAAGCTACCGGCACCAGCGACGTCAAGTCGGCCTCACTGCAATCACAAGGTCAACTTGCCGCGTCGAGTGACATGATTGAAGCAGCTCTCAGCAACACCTTTACACCTCAATTCGTTCAAACGCAAACCGAGTCCACAATCGACAGCGCCTACGACTGGATTGACGGCAAGCAAGCAACCTTCACGTTTTCTATTCCAGTCGACCAGCAGCGCAATACGTTAATCCAACAGCTTGCTACTGCTATCGAGCCGCAAGTTGCCAGCTTGCCGGTTTGTACTGCCGCCCTCGCTAAAGCCGGGACCGCGTGTCGCCCATCTAACCTAACCGTTACCCAAATGGCGTCACAGCTCGCTTCCACAAATGTTGCCTCATCTGATTTATTTACAGCCCCGCTCACCAATGAATCATTCGCAAAATACAACCAAGCCACCCCTCAGTCGCCCCAGTCGTCACCACTCACGCAACTTCCCGCTGTTCGCTCAGGCATCACAACAGCCCTCATCGTTTTGCCATTTCTGATCATCGCAAGTATCGCCATAATCGTCGGACTCACCCCAGCTGGCCGCCGCGTGCAAATCTCATCACGCCTGGCTATTCGCATCTTCTTTGGCTTGATCATTACGTTTATCGGCGCACTAGCTGTGAGTTGGTTTGTCAAAAACAACGATCTCGGACTCTCCAGCCTCGTCAATAGCCAGTCAGTGGCAATTGGCGCCGTCATTGGACCGCTCTTGCAACTCATTGTTGGCAGCATTGCATCGCAGCTTGCCCTCTTTAGCGGTATTGCGTGTGGAGTCAGCCTGGCAAGCTGGATTGGTCTCAAAGTATGGCAGAAAAAACTTCGTACTGCCGACACACTACAGCAGCCGACTCCCACGCCAATCCAGCCGCAAACCGACCCAGCCACTCCCCCAACACCCCTTCAGTAGTCTCTTTTCGCTTATGCTACAATGAAGGTAGCGAAAGGAGCCGACGATTTGAGCATAGATTACTCACCGCCGACATACGACATCAGTCCTCCTTCAACTCGGCCCGAAATATCGCCCACGCTCCACAAAATTCACGAACACTCACGCCGCCTCGTCGCTTCGACTGTGGCGGTTTTTTGTCCCGAACAGCACACCTTCTCCGACACACACGAACTCACTCGCTGGCTCGCGCGAGCCGCCACTGTCCACCCTCATCTTGCCGCCCTTGATGATCGACATGACGACTATCACCATCGGGATTTTGTCACCCTGCAAGATTTTCAAACCCGACTCAACAACATCCAAGCAGGCACTGTGCGGCCGACTATTCGCAAAAGACTCTTCTGCCAAGCCGCGCGAATCATCAATAACTATCACCAGGAATTCTCACCGTCCCCCTCCAGCCAATATCATAGACAAATCAACAACAATAACCCTCTTGAAGATTGATTGCCATAAGCGTATATCTATAGCAAAGGAGACGCCATGCCAGAACGCGAAGCTTGTCACTCGTCATATAATCACCCCTATGAGGCACGTGAATTATTACGAAAGGTCGCCGTTGCCGACCAGCTTGCCTACCAAGCACTTCTAGGGTTTTACAGAGATTTTTGTCGCTCACCACTCCCCTCCGGGTACGATAGCCTCAAGGATGCGTCGTTCGTGACAAACAGCCTTGCCCCACAGAGCCATGAGCTCATCGTGATGCGCCAACGTGACGAGCAAGATAATCCCGCTACCTCACTTAACGAAAACTATTTACTTGTCAGTCACGATATCGAATCAGGCATCACCACTCCTTACGAGATTACTACCCAAACCATTCTTGATCACAGCAGCAAAGACCTCTTTCATCATGTCGGCGATTCTCTCGCTGTCCAATTTGAGGCCATTTCTATCCCCTCGCAGCTATCACCCGTCCAGCGCAAGATATCCCTTCTCGCCACCAACCGGCAAAGTATCTTCACCAGTGACCAATATCCAAAAGGACAATTGTTACAAGATATTGGCAACCTGCCATATGAAGTTGCCTACGACCTCTCGAGCCCTCGTTCGTCGTACCGCCTTGATGAACACACCCTCCAAGACATCACGCTTCTTCCGGGTCAACACTAAAAAGAGGGCAGTGGAGTATAAAAAACCACTGCCCTCTATTTTTAGCCTAAACGATTACGCGGTGACCGTCGCCAGTGGTCGCACGACCAAATAGTCGAACTCTGCCCCGGCTGTCCAGGTGCCGATACCGAAGGCTTGCCCAGTCTTGCCTGTCGTCCAACTGCCTAGCGGCTGCCACGTCGTGTTTACGTCTGGACACCAGTACGCTGTTACGGTCGTACCAACGACCTTAAACGCTAACTTGACCCATATATTCGTCAGGTCGCGCCCACCGCCAATTGTCCGAATAAAGACTTCGTCAAAATCATCACGCACGCGAATTACCCAGTTATTCTGATTAAAACGTACAAGTTGCACATGAATCGCCGAACCAAAGTATGGATCTGGCGACGAACCTAAGGCAATCAGTGACGCCTCTTGCCCGTCGTGTGTTGCATCAGTGATGCGCGTCCTTGTCTCTACCCAATAATTCGCTGGCAATGCGACATTTTTGCGCGCCGCACGAGTATCCTGGCCAGCTGCCGTCCCGTCATAGGCAAAGGAAATAGTCGTGCCACTCGCCTGTGCCTGCGTCTTATCGCCGGGCTGATTCCAATCAGTACCGCTCAGCGCGCCAGCCGCCTGAGTGAACTGATCATTCAAAAGGGGAGTCGTCACCGTATCAACAGCCTGATAGTTCAACGCGTTGGTCGTATTTGTCCAAACACCAGCAAACGCGGACAATTCAACCGTACTTGAAGTAATTGTACCTTGATTTGGCTGCCCCGCATGCACCAATATTTTAATATGAGAACTAAAGAAGAACGGATCATCGACAAAGAATCGGTAGTACGTTACCGCTAGTCCACCAGCCGTACTATCGCCCGCTCGACCCGCTGGATAACCACCTACCGGCACGCGGTACCAGCCACCATTAAAGGCGTCTTCTGTCCCTGACGAGCGCCATGACGGATACGCCTCGCCGTCGATATAAATCTCGATATTTCCCTCTAACACGCCCGTGTCAGTGACGTCGCCCTTGACCGCCAACCAAATTGACTCCAATTGCCCACTGCCCGCCATGTCGACAACGGTCATCTCGCCGTACTTAGCAATCGCCGATTCTTCGTGGCCGACAATTTGATATTTCAGCTGCTGATTGCCAAGGTTGGCAAAGTCATCAACAAGCGTGTAGTCAGCCGATCCGAAAAGGACCGCGTCACTATTTGACGTATTTTCAACCTCAACGCGCAGGTACTTTTTAAACGGCACATGCAAGTAGCGATAGGCTGACGCCTCACCGCCACCATCTTTCGTGCGGCCCATACGCTCGTTATTATAGACCGCGCCCAACGGACCGTAGGCAAAGAAATCATTGATCGCCGTCTGTACAACCGGTGTGGTTTGGTCATCAATATAAATACGAATGATGCCGCCATCCTCGGCAAAGCTTTGCCGGGTTGTATCACCGTCCGAAATCGCCAGCCAAATATGCTTCAAGACACCTGGCACACCCCACGTTTCAGCCAAGACAACTCGCTTTGCACCCACTGGCGCCATGCTTGATGTGTGCGCTTTGCCAAGCTCGATAGGGTAGGAGACATTCTTTTCCCCAGCCAAGCGAAGCGGGAAGCCAGAAAAGCTCACATCTCCGTTACTACTCGCTGGTGGCGCGGACTGCAGGGCAGTATCAGCCTTGTCTAAACTCGCCTGCACCGCCGCGCTCAAATCTGACTTTACAATTCCCCCGCCCGGTTTTTCATACTTTGCCGCTAGATCTGTGGCTAAGTTTTGTACCTTGGCCTGTGGCAGACTACCATCTGTAATTTGCGCCGCTCCAACAACTCCAGGCTTCAAGTGACCTGCGTCGTCATGCTCAACTAATAAATACTCGTTGAGAATCTCTCCCCAATTGCCGGCGTCACCGCCTGGCTGTGGCAATCGTGCCATATGTGTTTATTTCCGTTTATGCTATATTACCCCTTATTATGCGACCACGCCAAAGTTATTGTCAATCAAAACACCATATATGCTACGATAATTATTAGAAATTTATGAAAACAAAAACCATTACCCCAACCTTCTCGCCTCGATTCCAGATAGTCACCCTGACAG
The DNA here is from genome assembly GCA_032153715.1 of Candidatus Saccharimonadota bacterium. Taxonomy (GTDB): domain Bacteria; phylum Patescibacteriota; class Saccharimonadia; order Saccharimonadales; family Saccharimonadaceae; genus SEAL01. Next base: position 5,211 of record JALDYR010000002.1, read on the forward strand.
CCGGACTGCTGTACTGTATCGTCCAAATCGTCACCAGTCTGCGTCTGCTCCTGAGCGCCTATCCCGGCGGCAGCGGATTTCGCATCAGTCAGCTCACCGTTTTTGCGCTCAGCATGTCGATTACGCCACTCGTTCTCTATGGCCTTTCGTACTTTCTCCTGACAAAGAAGGGGAGTAGATTGCAGCGCGCATTCCTCGCCTACATTGCCGCCGCAATTTATTTTAGTATCTTCCTGCTCTGTAATAGCCTCTTTCATACCCTTATCACATTTATACCAGTCACTATCTCAGTCTTTATCATGTCGTCTCCATGGACACTGCTCACGCCGCTTGCCATCACACTGATGCTACTTGCCATCAGCGCCCCATTCGTAAAGAAACTTCTAGTCACCACTACACTGACTCTTGCCCAACAAAAAACCCTGGCGCTCGCGATCATCACTCCAACGGCGCTCTCTATTGTGCCCACCCTCTGGGCAGCAAGCGCGCAGTATTACGCCACCCCAACCCTGCTCATCCTCCTCACGCAAACCCTCGCACCACTGGTCTTTTTCCTCGTAGCCCTCCTGCTTAACTGGTCACGAGCATGGCAGCACACCTTACTAGTAGCCGCCCTTCAAAGTAGTATTGCGATGATAATTATTGAGACATTCTTCTTAAGAAATATTGTCAGCAATCGCTTCCTCCCGATTGAACTTATTACCTCTCCATTCGTTCAGTATGGCATCACGCTAGCCCTCCTCGTTATCCTCGCCTTCTTCCTCAAGCGCAAATAGGCGAGGAGTGTAGCAACTCCATTCGCCCTTGTATGTATATTGTTAATTCAGCTGCTGCGTACCAAGATCGTCAAAACTATTGATGAATGAAGCTGGTCGGACTGCTCACACGGGCGATACCAGCTTTCGCCAGGCTATCTTGCCCCGCTCGCATTAAGTGCACCCAGGATATCTGTTCCCGGTATTTACCGAGCACTAGGCAGCATTAGTCCACAAGTTTCTTCATGACTCTTTCAGTCCAACCGTTCAACTATTCTCCTATACTCATCTCGCTCGGCATCTTCACTGTTACCATCACAGTCTACGCCACATTGTTAGCTACACACTACCGCAAACGTTATGTCTAATTACTTTGGGCTGGCATTAAGCATCGACACAAGAATAAATAAAAAAGTAAATCCGACAAGCGCCACTGCCCAAACGACCAAAAATACCTTCGCTGATTTTTTAGACTGGCTCATTGTCTCTTGCGAGATCAACCCCAGAATAACAAACTCATCCAGCCACGCTTTTTGTCCAAAGACTCCATTGGCAGAAATCCTAAATGGCACTGGCGCATCGCCATAAATCGGTACAAACTGCCCAAACGCATAGGTTGTTTGTGCAGTCGTTACCCACAGGAGCTTTTCGGTTGTCCCATGGCGAACTATGTCATTTGCGGGAATTGTCAAAACAACACCCCCGTCTTTTGTAGTCATCACCAAATCGCTCCCATTATGGGACAAATATCCAACATACCGCTCATCAGTAAAGTCCAGGTCGCTTGTCGTCTCGTTAAGGCTAAAGCCAACCGACACATCAAGCGGATGCTTTGCCCGCACGCAAGTTACGACCTCTGCATACTGCGCATCACGCGGCACATAGTTTACAGCGACCTCACTCTTGGCGAGCTCCATAACATCACCAATTTCACTGACCGCTTGCGTAAAAATAGATAGGGGATTCATGTCGCTTATGATATCACATGATTATAAGCTTAACTAAAAAGAAATAAGGCATGTAGCCTTTGCGTTTACCCCAGTTGGAATATTGCTATAATTATTATTTTATGTTATAATTAAAAAGTAAGCGTCGTCAATTTGAAGGAGGTGATTGTTATGTGTCTAACCCGATAGGGAGGTGACACGTAATGAACTTCATTCACACTCGTGCAGATCACGAGACCCCGCGCTACGTTAACGTCGAATTCATCAACGTTAATCACAAGAAGCTCCGCAAGCTCAGCCAGGCAAAGATCCGTCAGTACCTGCTCGATTACGAGCGTGGCGACGACTTCCCGCCGATCACGGTCGAGGATTGCAACGGCTTCTTCACGGTCCGCGACGGCCGCCACCGCTACCAGGCCCAGCTCCTTGCTGGCCACACCAAGGTTTCGGTCGTCGTCTACTAGCCCATGGGGCGGTTCGTTACGAGCCGCCCCTTTTACTTTTTTATACTACAGACTCTATCTCTTGCACATGCGGCATCGCCCCAATGTATGCTACACGCATCGTCACCCCATCACTCTGGATGCTCGTTAAGGAGGTATTGTCTGTCTTAGTATTAAAGGTCTTTTCGCGGGACCAATTTTCGATATGTGATGCCAAGCAACGAATCGCCAGACCATGCCCAAACACCAGTGCCAGTTGCTCGTCCTCTAACGTTGCAAACATTTCCCCAGCAGCTGCATACATGCGATCACCCACTTCACTCATCGATTCCGCATGCTCATCTGGCAACTTGGCCGCCTTGCCGATTCGGTTCATTTCAGCAATAAACTCTGGTGTATACACCTCATGGCGGTTTCGGCCCTCATAGCCCCCCTGTGACATTTCCTGCAAGTCATCCCGAATATACACATCAGCGTGAATGTCAGCCTCGCCCAGCGCGTAGTCTGCCGTTTGCATCGTGCGCACAGCAGGGGAGCGGTACACCACTTGCGGAATAATCCCCTGTTTTCCCAAATATTGACCGACTCGCTTTGCCTGCCCAATCCCTTCTTTCGTCAGCTCCACATGGTTGGCTCGTCCGCCAATAATATCGAGTTGAACATTTGCCGCCGACTCTGCGTGACGGATCAAAAGAATTTCTTTCATACCACTAGTATACTCCTCGCGCCTAACCTTCTCTGAAAGTGTAATGAAGTTCACATTCTAACTGCCTGATTTAGGCTACTATGGCTTCAAAGGGAGATCGTTATCATGAAGAAGTTCGTTACCGCATTGGGCGCCGTGGTTGTAATTGTACTGGCGTCATTTATAGGAATAAATATAGCCGCCGCACAAAGCTTTCATAGCGGCGACACGGTCAGTATCAAGCAAGACACGCCAATTGATGCGACGGTCTATGCTGCCGGTAATAATGTCTTTATCGACAGTGACGTCAACGGCGATGTCATCTGTGCTGGGCAAAACGTCAAAGTGAATGGGACGATTCACGGCGATGTGATTTGTGCCGGCCAGACCGTCACTGTTGCAGGGCGAGTCGATGGTGATCTGCGCCTCGCGGGCCAAACGATTAATATTAGCGCTCGTGTCGGCACTAACGCCTCACTGATCGGTCAAACTATCGCGCTTGAACCTGCCGGGGCAATTAATGGTGACGTTGCCGCTCTTGGCAATGATGTCACTTTAGGTGGTCGGGTAGGGCGAGACGTTGCCGTCAACAGCGCCCGCCTGTTAATTGCCAATACCGTCGGCCGCAATGTGAGCGCCCAGGTTAATACTCTCGATCTGTCGAGCGGGTCACGGGTTGAAGGCAATATTACCTACACCAGCAACAACACTCTCAATCAAGCTTCGGGCGCCGAAGTAAACGGTGAAATCACCAAAAAGACACCAACCTCATCGCAGCCTAATAGCGGTGACGTGACTGGCTTCGTTCTCGGCCTCTTCATCTACTGGCTACTCGCCTTGCTCATTATCGCCCTAGCCCTTGCCTTGCTCTTTCCCCGAGCTCTCCATACCGTTACCGACCGTGCCTTTCCACATCCATGGTGGGCACTGATGATCGGCTTTGTCGTCGCCGTCGCCTTGCCATTCATTCTCCTCTTCCTTGCCATCACCTTTGTCGGCTTGCCGCTTGCCTTAATCATCGGCGTCGCCTGGTTCCTCATCTTCTTACTCAGCGGTCCATTCTTTGCCTACTACCTTGGCCGCCTGATCCTACGTAACTCCACCAAGCCGCTCCTGATTATGCTCGTGGGCGCCATCGTCCTGCTGATTGCCTACTTTATCCCAATCCTCAATGTCGTCACTGTCCTTGCCGCCATCTGGATTGGTTCGGGCATGATTCTGATGGAACTCTTCACGCGCACCCCACGACCAGCCTATGAATTAGCCGATCAACGCGCCACACAGCCAGCGACAATAGCCGACACTGAAGCGCCAGCAAAACCAGCAACCAGAAGAAAGAAGAAGTAATGTACTGGCTGCTTTATTTCACGAGCAGAACACCCGTCGCCTAGATAGGGTGATGGGCGTGTAGCTACTTAGCATTGAGCAGTTCAGCAAGAGCTGTACAGTCACAAAATAAAACACCCCCAGAGTATGAAAAAATATCATACCCTGGGGGCCTGGCGCGTTAGCTAAATTTTCTCAGCACCTGCGCCGGTCTTGACGAGCGAGTAATCAGCAGCTGCTTTGCCCGCTCTGGATCAGATGCCAGGAGAGATGGCGCCAACTCCGCCCATTGTCGCTTTTCGAACCGGTCATTAATTGCCACGCTACCCAAAAAACCTACGAGCAAAACTACACCGGCTTCGTACAACGTCAAGGCAAGCGGCCGCCCACTACTTAGAACATGCATCGGACGCAAGCACACGCAAAAGATGAGGACGCCCGCCACACCGCCAAAGATCGCGTGGACAATGATACCAGGATCCCATAGTCTCAGCCCGACCGCCTCCTTGTCATTGATCTGTATAATACCCGTTACACGCTCCGGCTTGATGTGGCCATCCGCCACGATGAGCCCATTGACGCAACCGCCAACCGCACCAATTGCAAACATCGCCACAACCAACAGAAACGCTGACAGTACGACATTCATTTTTCTCTCCCACCTCGTTGTCGGATGAATGTTAGCTTAATATATACTCTTGTTTTTGCTTTTTGGCAATTAATTTAAAATGAAGTCCCCGCTGGCTGCGAGGACTCACCTGGAGCCTCGAACAGACGAACGGGGATAGCAGAATCTGCAGCCTGTGCTAAAAGGCGTGCTTTACACGACTAGTCGAACATGCCGTAATCGATCGGATTCTCGGATCCCGTCGTACTGGCGAACCAGCGCAGTCTGACGTAGTAGCCGTGAATAGTCTTCCCTACGACAGAGTCGTAGTCGTACTCATCAATGACAGAACGAGCCTTGGGGATGTTGACAGGAGTACGCAGCCAGGTAGCTACGAGTATCTCGTCTTTCTGTAGCACAGCCATCAACTCAGCATGCGAGACCTTCGAGCCGACGCCTATCAGTCGGTTGCCAGCTTCCTGCACGTGAGGTGCTGTGACTGGCTCGATGATATCCCACTCGACAAGCAGATCATCAGGATAGCCGCCTTCGTCGATAATGTGCGTATAGAACATGCCCAACGCCTCTTCGATGTCAGCGCTATTCCTGATGTCATCAGCGAACTCATTGTCGATCACCTTGGCACCGAGAGCCTTCTCGACTAGTTCGTCGACGGTCGGCTCGTCCTTCGGTTTGTTTTCCACGGTCAACTCCTACATCGTTCGATGGATGATCCTGTAGTATTTTAAAATAAAATAATATATTAGTCAAAATTCCGTTAGTATAAAATATACTTCTTGATAGTACTTCTCGAAAAGAATCGGATGCGGTGAAGTAAATGATTATAATTATGCCTTTGGAACCATCGAAAAGCTTGAACTCTATCTGCTAATACAGAAAATCGCCCCGAAGGGCGATTTAAATTCTAATTTGGTAGCAGCGACAGGAATTGAACCTGTGACCTCAAGCTTATGAGTCTTGCGCTCTAACCAACTGAGCTACGCTGCCATATCTATTGCTGAATTATTGTAACAGATACGGCGCGTATTTTCTACTCTTTTTCGACGAGCTTATAACTCGATATCGTCGGGTAGGGCGGCGTGACGGCTGTTGACAAAATTCTGAAGGTAATCGCTGCTGCGTTGGATATTCCAGGTAGCTAGTTCGATAGCATCAGAAATACTGGCGACATTCGCGTCGCTGCTTTGTGTTTGCATGTTGTTGTCCTTTTTGTTTTTTCTTTTGTACTAGATTTATATTAGCATAAGTTTGTTAAAAAAGCAATAGTATTTTATATACGAAATGCTCAATTCTCACCTGTTTTTATAATTGATCGGCAGTGGTTTCGAGTTCGGTCATGTCGGCGTCGTCAAACGACATTGCGTCTAGGTCACTAGTTGCCGCATCCAACCCAGCACTCGACATAATCGTGTCACTCTCCTCGACTACAATACTCGAGACTGACGAATTCCCCATAGCTTGCGACACAGGCACCTCTTTTGGAGCGATAAAGTTACGGTACCCAACTACTCCTAGCGAGCCGACGATCACCAGTATGACAACAATAATTATCAATTCAATTAACGTAAACCCTTGGCGGTCAGCCTGGCTCATCGTGTTGACTCCTTGCTCGCCGATTTCACCCCGACAATCAGCTTCTTGACCGCATCACGATACGCCTTAACCTCTTCAACTCCACTTGCATGCTTACTGCGGAAAGCCTGAATAATGGTTCGCGGTGCGACGCTTTCGCACGAGAACGACGCCGTTGATTTAATCGTACTGACCGCCGATTGCGCAATCACCCGCCTGGCGTCAACGTCAGCTGCTAGCTGCGCATAACTCGCCAGCTGGTAGTCTTTGCTTTCATAAAATGCCTTGGTCTTGTCGGCAACGGTTGTGATACGATCAATCCGTAGCTGATTACGATTTACCACCCGGGTCATCACCGAATTAACCTGCGCTTCGTGCGCCGCACAGATTTTCTTTGTTACTTCTGCACGTGCCGTGGTCGTTGCTGTCTCGGCTTGGGTCTTTCGCTCGGTAGTCGATTGCGCATAGCTAGTAGGGGGTGTCGCAAGGAAAATACTACCCACGATCATCGTTACAATAATGGCTCCCTGCATGCGTTTTGTTAGCATATTTGTTCCGTTTATTGTCGTTATGTCTCATAGCATACTCCTCTCTCAAGAAAAACTCAATATTACTGCTATAATAAGGAAACCCGCGAGAAAGGTTGCAGTATGCTGACATTCATTGTTCAAAATTACTCGCCCGTCGAACTGGCTTTTATACTAATTGCACTGATCGGCGCCGTGGTTGTTGTTGCTATATTCTGGAAAAAGACGCGCACGCCCATTGAACGTGAACGGCGCCAGCATTATCGAGCCAGCAAATAGCCGCCATCCGACCACCGAGAGTCATCCGATGGTCGGATGGCTCTTTTTTTGACCGAACATTACCGTTTGTGGTATAAATAAACAAAAGGATTATAAAAATAAACACATGGATCACCTGAGCTCGATCGCAATCGTCATCCTCGCCGCATTGATTCACGCCAGCTTCCAACTGAGCGTCAGTGTTTTGACACTCATGAGCGGCCATGCCATCGGCGCAAAACAATCCCACACCCGCCTACTCAAGCTAACAAGTGGTTTTTTGTTTGGCGCGGGGACTATGACAATGCTAACCATCTCATTTACCTCATACGTTGCCGTTAGCGTGTTTGGCAACAGCGCCCCGCTTATCGTCTGGGCAACCTGCTGCGGCTTTCTTGTGGGCCTTGGCATTTCCGTCTGGCTGTTTTACTACCGCAAAGCCAAAGGTACAAGCCTGTGGATTCCCCGCGGGATGGCAAAATACCTGAGTGAGCGCTCAAAAGCCACCAAGCGCAGCGCCGAAGCGTTTGGTCTAGGCCTTAGTAGTGTTGCCGCCGAGCTGCTATTCATTATTGCGCCTGTTATGATCAGCTCCCTCGTTCTGATTTACCTCGAACCAGAATGGCAACTATATGGCATCCTGCTCTACACCGGCATCTCGCTACTACCACTACTAATTGTCGGCAGCCTGATTGGCAGCGGCCATACTCTTAGCGGTATTCAAAAATGGCGCGAAGCCAACAAACGCTTTATGCAGTTTGCAGCTGGTACTGGCCTGTTAATACTTGGGTTTTACATTTATGTTGACCAGGTGTTGTCAGTTACCGTTACTGCTGCGGGGGGATGGTAAGTATGGCGCGACAACTTATTGACGTCGTCAAGCGCAGCGGTAAGCGCCCCAGCGAACCATTTAATCGCGACAAACTTCATGCGAGCGTGCGGGCAGCCTGCCTCAGTGTACGCAGCCCCGAGGGGGAAGCGGACACAACCGCTCACAAGGTGGCTGATGCGGTCATCATTTGGCTCGAAACCAAACCAGAAGTCACCAGCAACGACCTACGCCGCATCACCACGCATCACCTAAAAGTCTTCCATCCCGACGCCGCCTATTTATACGAACAACACCGAAGTATTATCTAAGGAGCAACACAAAAATGGCAAAACAAAAATTCGACTATGACCTGATTGTTATCGGCAGCGGCGCTGGCGGTAGCGCTGCTGCGACCATCGCTGCCCGCGAAGGCAAGCGCGTGGCAATTATTGAACAAGACACCTTTGGCGGCGAAAGTCCGAACTGGAGCGACGTTCCAACCAAGGCACTCCTGCATGCCGCCCATCTATACGAAGAGGCTCGCCAGGGTGCTCGCTTTGGCCTGCGCTCTAGCACAATGAGCTACAACTACCCGTCACTCCGTTCGTGGAAAGAACTGGCCGTCAAGCGCACTGGCGCTGGCGGCAATCGCCGTTACTACGAAAACGAGGGTATTAGCGCCTTTCATGGCACGGCTCACTTTTTAACGCCGCACGAAATTAGCGTTAACCGTCGCCACCTGTCTGCCGAGTACTTCCTCGTTGCCACCGGGTCACACTGGGTGCCGCCAAAAATCCAAGGACTCGACACTGTTGATTACCTGACGCCGCGCACCATCCTCGAAGCCGTCCGTCCACCAAAGAGCCTGTATATTATTGGCGGCGGCACGATTGGCCTCGAGATCGCCCAACTGATGGCTATCTTTGGCACCAAAGTCTATATTGCCGAAGTTGCCAGTCGCCTCCTCCCAAGCTATGACAGCGAAGCAGGGGAGTTGCTCGAACGACTTCTCCACGAACAAAAAGACGTCACCGTCCTCACCCACACCCGCACCGTAGCTGTTGAAAAAGAAAACATCGCCAAGCGCGTCACCTACAACCGCGGGGGAGCGGAACATTCTATTCGCGTCGACGAAGTTCTGATCGCCACCGGCCGCGAGCCAAGCGTTGACCTTGGCCTAGAAAATGCTACCGTCGCCTATACGCCAAAAGGTATCGAGGTCAATGATCAGTTACAAACCAGTGCGCGCCACATTTACGCTGCTGGTGATGTCCTTGGTCGCCACAATCATACCCATACGGCACTGCTCGAAAGCCGCATTGCTGTCAATAATATCGTTTCGAAGGGCAAATCTTCCCCTGACTATACCGCCACGCCACGCATTGTCTTTACCTATCCTGGCATTGCCTCAGTTGGCCTTAGTGAAGACGACTGCCTGAAGCGCGACTTGCAGATCAAGAAAGCCATCGCACCGCTCAACATTATCGCTCGTAGCAACACCAGCGACTTCCGTGATGGTTTCGTTAAGCTAATTAGCGACAAGAAGGGCGTTCTGCTCGGCGCTACGATCGTGGCACCCCATGCTGGCGAACTGATCCATGAACTCGCATTGGCACTCAAGTATGAAATGAGTGCTCAGCACGTCGCCGCTACACCACACGCCTTCCTTAGCTGGAGCGAAGCTATCCGCGTTGCCGCCGCCAAGCTGAGTTAGCTTTCTTATTAGTTGACTTTTTATACATATTATGATAATGTACAGCTATTAATCTCGTTCATTTGAGCGGGGTAGTACCTGTGACACTCCGTCACATCCACCGAGGAGTAGCGAATGTTTGAGCACCATCAGCAGTCGCATGCAATTCATTTTCAAGCCCATACCTATGGAAGGCAGAAGAGTATCGTTCTGCGATTCAACGAACCCGTGCTCACCACTACAGCAAATCCGGAGTATTTCGTACCAGCAATTAAAAACGCACTCGAAAATCTGCCCGACTGTGAACTCACGACGCACGGCGGCTATCTAGTCCGATACAACCGCAAGACCTATGCCGGCGACAAGCTCGAAGAGCTCGTAAGGTGCATCGCAACAATTACGTTCAATACGATCATAGATCCGGCTTTATACTCATCAAAGTATTAACCAGGTAGGGGAGGGGGAGTAAATCACTCTCACTCCCCTACCCGCACAATCTCCACTCCCACTCGGAGTGTTTTTTATACCCAAGAAAAAAGCCCCATCGACTGATGAGACGTTTTTCTTGGTTGCCCAAGTGGCTCTGCATTGGAACCAGATCTGTGAGGATATACTTAGGTGGAAAGAGATCACTAGCGTTCTGTCACTGTCTACTACTATACCCACCCACAATTAGAGCCCTGTGCAATTGGGTTAGCTCCCTATACTCATACTCCTTAATTGTGGGTGGCGAGATTATCTCATGAAAGTATACAATAGTCAGGACTACCCGTGGTATCGCATATCCAGTCGTTGCTAAGTAATGGGCTTACAGTTCCATACGATGCTGCAACAGAACTACCGCACCCCACTGTAACCATATATGAATCGCCAGTTAGCCGATAATTCCAGGATGCTCTGTAAACTGATTCATAGCTAAGTGGAATAAAGCGAGTGTTGCCGCTCTGTGTAATTAATAGATAGTGTAGCGAGTCGTTACCACAATCAACAGTACCGTTGTATTCTGCAGTAGCAAGCCCTGATACATCATCATAATATGGACCAGTCCAGCTAGAATCATACCGAACATCTCCTGCTACTTGGTATATACAAGCTATTGAACCATCATCTATATCGTTAATTACTCCTCCCTTATACGTGCCATCGCTATTCAATACAGCAGAAGACTCCTTTGGGCTTAACACTAAATTTAAATCAACGAAAGTAAGAGTAGCGGAGTCTAGTTGTGTGTTATTGCCGTTGCCATTCCACCCAATAATCATGTCACCTGCAGTTGTTTTTCCAAAAAAGCCAGTATACTTTGAATGCGATGGATCATTCTGCCCGATCCAACCTGTAGGGTATTGATTTCTTACTACATCGGCTGCTTCTTGAAACCCCATTGGCATACTTGTGCACTCTGGTATACCTCCTGTTAGAGCACTGGCAGTACCCTGAACTGGCAACACCGCAACTAACGATAATATAGCTACAAAGCTCAATATTAGTCTTCTCTTCACCGACGTACCCCCCTTAAAACCTGCTTATTACTTATCATTAAACCATACGAAACTAAAACAAAAAACCCCAAATTAACAAAGGCTGTAATGCTTATGGCTGCCCAAGTGCGCCTGCATTGGAACCTTATCTGTAGCGAGATTGTTAAATGGAGACAGTACACCGAGGTAGCTATAGGTACATGATAGATACGGCATTCGGATTAGAACTTCCTATTCCGGCTACCGCTCCGCCCCAGTTTCACTACCCATAACAAATTTGGCGTAACCATTAAATACTGCATTTAAATCAGCTACACTTTTTGTAGTTTCATTTTCTGGCCTTGCAATCAAATCTATACAAAGTGGACCTATACCGATTTCATTTGATGAAAAAGTGAATATTTTAGTCTTAGGCTCATATAAACCACTTCCTTTTGATAGCGGAGCATCATAGATATATTTTTTTGAAACAACGCCATATTCAATCTTCATACTGTCTATCGGCATAGCAATTAATCCGAATTCCGGTGACTTCACAAGATTGAATTCATCAATAACATACACGTGCCTACCCGGACTTACATCAAGTGTCCCACTATTCCACAGCTCACATACCTTTTCATGAAGCGTTGTTTTGTCATCATTCAGTATCAACTTCTCCGGGGGGTAATTCAACTCGATTTCTTGAGCAATAAATTCACCTTTGTAGCTATACTCCGATACCCATACAAATTCCGTAACCGTTTTAATTGTCAGCTTATTGCGAACCTTATCATCCCCTGGATCAATCGTTTGAAATATTGGAATTGCCTCATGTTCAGCTGCTTTTACTAGATCACGCGTAGGTCTATGGTTAATAATCAGTGCACCCTTTTTAGCATTAATTGCTCGAGTTGTTCCCAAAAGCTGATCGAGCGCCCCTACTCCGATGGCATCTTTTTCGTTTTTCAGCTCTATTACGACATAGTCTGCTTCAACTGGGGTATTTAAGCCAATGTCAACTTTACGTTTAGTACCATATTTTGTAGGTATCGATTTCTCACCATGCATAGCTATATCTGGAAACAAATCTCTAAGAATAGACATATTCTTGTTCTCAAACCATTTACCTTTATCGTAATTACTCATCTGTCAAAATAATAGCAGACTCACACATAGACCAGCCCGGTTTGGAATCAAAATAACAGAGACGGCAACAAAATAGAGATCGACGCGAAAGTCAAACTCTATCTATCTATATAAATTCATAAATTCAGTAAACCAAATGGAACACTCCACCCTGACAGACCCCACTTATCTCATAGGCATGACTTACTAGTAGTATGAAAATACCCCCGAGATCGCTCTCGAGGGCTTGTTCTTCATCCGCTCTTTATCTTTTCAGGTCATAGACTCCTAACTCAGTACACAATAGTGCGGATCGTCAATGATGTTACAAACCCAGTCACCACTTGCTGTAGATGGTGACACCATGTCAAATGAGGCAGCGACGTCACTCCCACAGAGCACCTGAATCGCGTACGGAGCGCCCGTTAGGTAATAGCTCCACTCAGCTCTACCGAGCGAAAGTGGTGTAACTACTGCCGAGCCGTTGTTTCCATTTTGGTAAATATTCACCCCTACAGGATTTACGCCCCCGCAGTCCACTGTCCCAGTATGCAGAGAGACAGTTATGTAGTCAGCAATCGCGTCCGGATAAGTATCCCCTATCCAACTTTGATACTGAACGTTATGGACGTCCTCGACGCAGTTCAAGTCAAACATTGTCGCAAATGAACCAGATGATGAACTGGTGATGTCTGTGATACCACCCTGAGAAACCACGTAAAGAGTCGTTGATCCGATTGGATAACTCATGCCATTCGCAGTCTCGTCGACACCATTACCGACGAAGTAAAGCTGATTATACTGGCTCTGACTTCCGTAATTCGGCTGGTTCCAGACGACCACCAAAGCGTTCTGTCCATTGAAAGGCGGGCCACCCCAGTCACGACGAAATGCAATCCATGAGGTATTCGAATTGAATCGTGAGTCAGCTTCAAGTTGCGACTCCCAGTCGGTCGGATATCCGCTACATGCAGGCAGACTTCCCGACCAAGCCGCAGCCGATCCAGTACTAAACATCTGCATCGCCATGACAAGGAGTACGGACACCAACAACGCTCGTACTTTCGATACCATCTTTTGTTCCCGTCTTTGTATTTTGAAAGGGCAAGACCGTAAGATAAATCCTACGGTCTTTTTGAGTCAGCTGAAGAACAGCTACCATCTTAACATAAGAAGACATGTATTGGAATTTTCATATGTACGGATATTATACAGTAAAAGCAGACAACGGAGGTTAGAGCGGCAGCCGGATAGTCGCCACAGTATGATTTGAAATATTGTACATTAGCCAAAGTTATCAAGCAAATTACGCTGTCGGCGGAGTGTTGATGGCTTTAACTGTTTCTGCAAGATACTCTGTATTATTTTTTATAAACTCTACATAGTCATCTAATGCGTTAATATACCGCGACTGATCAGCCCCCTTCAGGTCCTCAGCAAGATTATTAATAAATATGCACATATAAACTCCTAGGGCAACTATTGAATTGTGGTAAAAGTCTTTTCCATTTCCCCACGCAGTTCTATTTAAAGAATTAACATCAAGTAAATAGGATATGTTATTCTCTGCATCTAAGTGATGTGCGCCTGCATGATTGCGAATCTTTTCAAGTAATTCATCAAGTTCAAGTAACGCAATTTGAATTCGTAAATCTTTCGAGAATCTCTTACGGGCCGCCTTCACCCGCTGAACATTAATCTCGTCAGCTGAATTTCTGTTAATTTTATTAATTATTCTGGGGATAGTATCGATATTTTCATACAGCAATATAGCTAGATATTTATAAAGATTTGTATACGATCTATTTTTGCTAGCTACTTGCATACTTTCTAAAAATAAACGAATCTCACAACTCGTTGTCGTAAGGTAGTATAGTCCTTCGAAAAAAGCTCTTTTGGTTACATTAGCATTATCTTTAAGCGTCATAATATAACTTGCAAGTAAATCTTCTTGCATCGCAAGCCCTTCGTATTGTCCTATGAGAATATGGACATACTCTTCAAGTTCTCTTGAGCTTATTTTATCTACATCCATGTCTATATACTATCAAATTACCGACACTAAAAAGCACGGCGTGATTAACACGAAACTCACAACATAAATTAATGCTAGAATTCGTCTGGAAGCCCAATCCTAGATAGAAATTGAGCAAATCTTTGAGATAAGCTTTCTCACTAAGAACATTAGAGGGCTTGAGGCTCAGCGATTGGTACGTCAAACGGACATTGATCTCGCGCTATCAGTCATGGACAGTATCGATCAGCAGTGGTCTGTAGCCTCTCCTCAAACAAAGCAAAGGTTCCAAAGCATGATCTTCCCGCAGGGGTTGGTATATGACTACGAGCTAGGCAGGTTTGGAACCAGCCAAATTAGCCCATTTTACAGATTAGCCGCAAACAAAAAAGGCTCCGAAGAACCTTCGAAGACTTTCTTGGTTGCGGGGGCAGGATTTGAACCTACGACCTTGTGGTTATGAGCCACACGAGCTGACCAGACTGCTCCACCCCGCGATACATCATCCATCATATCAAATTATCCCAACAGATGCAATACAGGGGCGGATTATTATACTTGTGGCTGTGCGCCGCCAGCTTGGTGCTCTTGGTACAGTTGCTCAACTGTCTTTAGAAGCTCGTCACCTACATAATCACTCTTGCGGAGATAATGGTTAGCACCAAGCGCCATTGCCTTATCGATGTCGGCTTGCTGTGACAGATTCGAACACACGACAACAAAGGGGTTAATTGAGGTATTATTGCGAAGTGCGCCCAGGAAATCGTAGCCGCTCATTTCTGGCATCATGATATCAAGCAAGATAATATCAGGCCGGTAATCAACCGCATCGGTAATGCCATTCAGGCCATCGCCACTCACCTTTACGTCGTGACCGGCAGCAACAAACAAGCCTTCAAAAATTGCTTGCAAGTCCGGATTATCTTCTACGATTTGAATTTTCATAATTTCCCCTGTAATTACCCTTTATTTTATCATATGATCGATGCAGAACTAAAGACTACGACACCTGTAATGGAATACTAAAGACGAATCGCGCGCCTGAGGCCGATTCCTCTGCCTTGACCTCCCCGCCCCAATCTTCAACCAGACGCCGCGCGATAGCGAGCCCCAAGCCTGTACCGCTAATCGATCCGGAGTCATCAAGCTTTGTAAACTTATTGAAGATTGCCTCTAGTTTATCCGCCGGAATACCTGGACCATTATCATGTATAATAACGCGCACCTCAGTCTCGTTCACCTCACTAATAACATCGACGGCGCCGTTAGCGGGCGTGAACTTGTAGGCGTTACTAAGCAAGCAATCCATCGCCTGACGCAAGCGACTCGGATCAACCATCACAGTCGCATCCTTCGGGAAGGAACGTAGCTCCAGTTGCTTTTCTTTGAATCGCAGCTGGTTGCTCTGAATGATCTCGTCAAGGAACGAGGCAAGTTTGATCTTCTCTGGCTTGTTTTCACGCTTGCCGGACTCTAGGCGACTCATATCAAGCATGTCATTAACGAGCACGTTCATATCGCCCGCCGTTGACTTGGCTCGGATTGCATAATGCTGCTGCTTGTCGGTTAATTCACCAAATTGTGGGTTCAAAATTAAATCTAGGTAACCTGCCATCACCGTAATTGGCGTGCGCAGCTCGTGACTGGCTATCGAAATAAATTCATCCTTCATGCGCTGGATACGCATCAGGTTTGAAATGTCACGCGCAATAATCATGACTGCCGTCACTTTACCGTCTTCGTTCTTGAGCGGCAACAGTGAAATCGACACATCTAGCGTCCCCTCGCGGTCAACATAGGCGAGGGTTTCGCTATCGATAGTAACTGGCTTACCTGTCTTGAACACCTCGGCCATATTACGCCCAAGCTGCGGATCCTTCGCACTAGACGACGTAATCTTGACACGCCCAGTCACCACTTGTCCGTAGGGTTTGTTTAATAGCTCATCAAGACGCAGGTTCACAAAGTACAAAAACTTTTGGTTCACGTGCTTGACGATACCTTCTTGGTTCAAAATCACGACACCGTCATCAATCGCCGCAATAACACCTTCAGACTGCAACTTCTCTACCTGCAACGTCTTACGAAGACGCTCAGCCTCTGGATCCTCGCGCGTGTAAGACTTCCTAAAAAGCATATAACCAATCAATGCCGTAGCTGCATAGGCTGCCAACAACCCAATCCCAATCAAGACCGTCTGTAGTGTTAAACTTTCGTCACTCAGTAAGGCAATAAAGACTATGCCTTGCGCCCAGGCAAAGGCAAATGCCACTCGTCCGCCCAACATGGCCGAGAGGAAGATCAGAATAAGCGCACTAATATTATTAAGCGACACCACTCCGCCCGAGGCAGCGGTTGTCGCCGAAATCGCGAACCCAAAGATCGCCAGACCAACCAGATAGGCGCCGCGACGTCCCAGACGATTTTCAACAAACCGAAACAATACCAAGTAGTAAACGACTGAGACTATTCCAAAAACACCAGCAATAACCAAGGCAGGCGTCGCGAGGACCGTTTCAAAATGTAGCCCTAGCATAAATAACAGTATCGCTGTATACCCAAAGGTATACATAGCAATCAGCCTCAAGTACGCACCGTGTAGTGTCCCCGACATATGCTACAAGTTTAGCATGATAAGCATAATTAAAAACAGTAGTCGATAACCTATGAACGACTGGCGAATTTACGGATCGCGTCAAATGACCCTTCGCCCGAGTGACTTGGCAGTACTGTCTGAATATCGCTGGCAATGCCCTTTATGTCGAATGTTCCGACTAGGCGCTTCAGTGACCGACTCGCCATCTCAACATCATGAGAGACTGGAAAAGGCGGCTTGTTCACTTCCCCTTTAGCGTTGAATGTCAGCGCATCACCAGCAAATAGTATGCCGTCAACGACAAATACCCTATTCCCCCGCGTATGCCCCGGTACAGCAAAGGCCTGAATTGTCTTATTCCCGATGACAATTGTCTGTTCGTCTTCATTTAAAATATGCAGTTTATCCGCTATAGCAAGACTTTTCCGCTTACCGAGTGCACGCTCAATCGGACCCAATACCTGTTCAAGTGGTCCGTCGCCGTTCACCTTGCCGTGCATAAAATTATCATCTGGTTGGCCAATGTAGATATCCGCTCCCGGGAAAGCTGCGACGCCGTTCGCGTGATCGGTATGTCCATGCGTCAGACAGACTGCCTTCACCGCATCCGCTCCCAAATTCCGGAGCGCTAGTTCAGCGCGAATTTGCTTCGCTTTCTTGTCCATACCGGCGTCAATCAAGAAGTATTCCGTTTGCTCGACATTCGTTGGTACAAGATACGCTGAACTATGGGAGCTCAGGACGCGAATCACTCCATTCGCACCCTCGATCTCGCCACCTTCAAATGGCGATGATCCCATCACATGGAGCGCTGCCCCGATTAAGAAATTATGTTTTCGTTTTGGTTGGCCAAATTCGGACGTAAAAGAATGATCACTATTTTCCATATCCACATTGTAGTGACATTGTCCTAATAATGCTACTGTTTAGGTGCGATTGTTATTGCCACCGAATAGGAAGTTCATCCACTGCTGAGCATTACTTGGTTCAGCGGTCACTGCTGGAGTTGGCGTCTTTGGCGCCGACGAGTCAGCTTTGGCGGCCGCAGAATTTGGCGGCAAGATCAGCACCTTCTCACCTGGCTCGGCGAGCCCTAGGCTACGGCGCACCTCAAGGGACAGATACTCACTACTCTTGTAGTAACGCTGTTCGTAGGCTAAGTTTTCAGTCTCTAGCTCGATCAGCTGCTGCTGACGGCGCTTGTCATCAACTTCACGCTGCAAGGCGTAGTTACGCTGCACTACCCCAACCGAAGCCCATGCCCAACTAATCGCGATAAAGCCCGCGATGAGCACAACCACATTATTCATCGTGACGTAACGATGCTTTACGCGATACCAAAACCGTCTAATCTGTATGTTTTTCATTTTATTGATCTACAGCATATTATAGCCTAGCTGCACCCAAATAGGCTATAATATGTCGGAAGTGTGGGGGCGTAGCTCATCGGTTAGAGCAGGCGGCTCATAACCACTTGGTAGCTGGTTCGATTCCAGCCGCCCCCACCAAAATATAAACATCACGTTAGGTGGTGTTTTTATTTGGCTGGTAATTGCTAATAGCTTGTATTTATGTTATTGTAATAATTGACGTAATCGTCCACTACCAGAGGAGATGACCATGGTGGTTACCGCCCCGTCGTTCACCGAGCCGTTTGAATGGTCGGAAGAAAACGAGCCGCTATTCCTGGAAGGAGTTCTCAAAGCAATCAGTCTGCCCGACATGGACGCAGATCCCCTGCGCTCAATCATCCTTGCAAGGCTGAAGAGCGAACTCTCCAATCGCGGAGGCGATCACTCGCTGAGGTTTCAGGCGGTCTGGACTACAGTCTGCCGCGACGAGTTCCTTACCGAAGGAACTGATCAGTACGAGGACCGTCTTGAAATCGCAAAGAGCGAATGGACAAACGTCTACATATGGGCCGCTGATGCCGGCTATTTCGAAACCCCCGCTGCCGAAGAGGAGACAGAGCTCTGAATTTATCTTGAAATTCAAAGAGCCCCGCGCTTTTCGCGCGGGGCTCTTTTTATCTATGAAGCTTCTTCTTGCCGGTATCGTGCCGCTTTTTTTAACGCCTCATCGTTTGCCTTCACTATTCGAGAGTTGATCTCTGTCAAAGAAAGCCCGTTTCGCTCACCGTCTCTGCGAATTCTTTCGATACGCATCACATGCAGCATCTCTTGAGTTGCATCACTATTTGTTGCCGCCTCACGGTTTTGTCGGACCTGATCTGGCTTCGGATATGGATCGCCCACGCCCGTGTTTCGGTCATCTGCACGTTCAGGACCAGGTGGAGTCCAGTGTCGCGTTGCACGTGTCGCTACCCGACCCACGCTCAAACGACGGGGCATCACTGAAACACCCTCCTCGATTTCGCGACGGCGCTGCATCTCATCCTCATGGGAGGTGTAGCCAAGATCGGTGTGCGGATCAATGCGTTCAGTCATTATTAAATTATATTATATCATTTTTATGTTTAAAAATCAATCTTCATCAACAGGTCGCAGAGAGATAACCCCTTCGCGTTCAAGTCGAGCTAAAGTCTCATCAAGTGACTCGCTGCCCTGGGCCGGATGCGATTGACGAGCAATCGCTTCGCCGCCAATCTGACGGCGACGAAACTCTGCAATACTCCGAACCGTTTTATCAAGTTCAGAACTTCGCTTAGAATTAGGTGCCTCGTTATTCATATTCTTAGTATACGCCTAATCACAGCCATCAAAAAAGCCCTTTGGGCGATTTGCGCATCCCTCAGGGCATTTTTGGCACCTGTTTGTTTGATACGAGTTTACCACCAAACGTGCTTATGCCGCAAGCACTTTTTTAAAAACAAATACCGCCCCTGTTACAGAGCGGAAATTTGCATAATAGATAATCGTAAAGATTATTTTTTCTTTGAGATAGTAAGGAAACCGTTGCGTGGGTTTTCCTTAACAACGCGGTCTTCTGGAAGATCAGTTGGTTCACCCTTAGCGTTCTTCTCTACCTTAGCGAAGAAGTAGATAGTCTGTGGTTTACCACCACGGAGAGTTACTTCGGTCTTGTGCAAGTAGTATGTGATTCCCTTTGAGTTAGTGTGACTGTAAGCCATATGGTCTTATACCTCCTATTAGTGCTATACAAGGGTAGATTACCCCAGGGGTGAACTGATGTCAACAGTTTAGACGTCTCTGTTCTTCATTTTCAAAATCAGCCTCAGCACCCCTAGACTCGCCAGGCGGACCAAAATCAGAAAGGCAATCGCAATACAGATAAGCACCGAAAAGCCTGCAAAATCCGGTGACCAAACTGGCGAGGCAAAGCTGTGGCGATAATTATCAACCTTCGGGAGGTTAACCGTAGAGGATAAGCTCTGACCAGGGGCGAACTTCTCTAACTCGTCAACAAAACACTGTAAATACGCCTGTGAATAGCCACTGAATCGCGGCTTACAGACTGCATCAGCCTTCTCGTTAACATTACCGTTTGGACTCTCACTACCCGAGGCATTTGCGACGACTTTTTGACTGTCGCGCTGGTACTGACCTTCTAGGTAAATCGTCCCCATATCGGCGTTCATATGACTCGAAACGTACCGTTGTAGATCATACAACCTATTACCCATTGCAGCCATATCGCCACTCTTGTCGGCCGCAAGGACAGCATCACGACGCTGTACCATGCCAATGTTATTGAGGCGCAAAAATGTCGCCGCCACAAACAGCATTAATAAAAGTACAAGAAAAAGCTGCCACGTCTTTACGCGCTCTAGCTGTCGTATACTCCGTCTGACTTGCCGTTTGTCCGCCACTGTCTCCACCCCGTCTTACTAGTTTTAGTATACCATGAGCACTTTAGAATTATTTACGGTAGATCACAAAATTACCCGCCATCATCAAAAGCGTGTAGACGGCAGTAATACCAAAGAAAACCTGCATACTAAACGGCTGCGACGAAAACGCCAGCAAACAAAGCGCAAAGATACCACACGCTAATGCCGAACCAATATTTAAAGCAATCTCGACAAACAGCATATACGTAATGCGACGTCCTGAACGGTCAGCCGTATCAAACAAGCCGCGCGTAAAGGCCATCGTATAGCCAGCGGTGGCAGTTTCATTCGCGATATTTGTGGTTGCCACCCCTATTGGCGTCGTGATAAATATACGAGATAAATGGGTTGCAGCATTAGCAAGCGTGCTAATTGCCAGCAAGTCACCGCCTCGACGGCGATCGATCAGTCGGCCAAAAACGTAGGCCGCCACAAATGACGTCACAAAGGTGACCGATGTCAGCGCACCAATCTTGAGATACAGATCATCTCCCGCCCCCGCAAAGATCGTTAGCGCCACAAACAGCACCCATACCGTACTACTAGCGATCAAATCAAATCCAACAGCGCTTTCAGCTACGAAACTCCGCCAGGTCGCGCGCCATGGAAATCCGGTGAAATCAAGCTTTTGCCCGGTCTTTGTCTGCTCGCCAGTCCGAAGCAATGGCCAGCTTGCCAATGCAAACAGTACTGCAGACAGCCACATCGTTGCTTCCACTCCAAACGTAAACGCCACCGCACCACCAATAAGCGGACTAAGGGCAGTCGTGATTTTTTCAAAGATTTGCATGAAACCAAGCTCTTTGCCGGCGTGATCGCTATGCTTTACTTTTGAAAAATCAACCATGTAACAGAGGTCATAAATTGTCACCGACCAGGCCTGGAACAGGCCAAACACCGCCACGGCATACACGCCATACTCTGGTACGAAGGTAAACGCAGCCAGCGCGGGAATATACAGCCAGTTACCGAGCAAAATACCGTGTTTTGGGCCAAATTTCGCCGCAAAACGTGCTGCAAAATATGCGATAAAGACCTTGAGCGTAAAATACGCCATAAAGTACAGCGCGATAAACATGATCGAAAAGCCATTCTGATACAAGTACAACGCAATAAATAGCGAGATCATTCGCAGCGCCAACAGTCGCATCGTACGCGAAGCGTACAGTTCAGCTATTTCGGAAAACGAAGCGTAACGCCAGAAATGACGCCGCTCCAGTAGTCGATGTATTATAGATTGAAACATAGGTGTTTGTATTGGTTACGCTTTGTTTGCATTATGCCATAGCCTCACCCCTTAGTGCAAGTGCTATACTAATACTATGAACATCTACTTCTCCGGTATCGGCGGCGTTGGCATTGGCCCTTTGGCAGAGATTGCTTTTGATGCCGGTTATACGGTCGTTGGATCAGATATGGCCGACAGCCTGACGACACATGAACTACGCCATCGCGGCATTGAAGTTGCCATCGGCCAAGATGGCTCATTTCTGCGGTCATATCACGCCGCCAACCCTGTCGACTGGTTTGTCTATACCGCCGCCCTGCCGCCCGACCACCCCGAACTTGTCACTGCTAGGGAACTTGGCATTAAGTGCGCTAAACGCGACGAACTACTCGCCCACATTATCCGTGAGAAAAACTTAAAACTTATTGCCATTTCTGGGACACACGGCAAAACAACTACCACTGGCATGATGGTGTGGACCTTGCAGCAACTAGGTGTTCCTGTCAGCTATTCAATTGGTAGCCAGATTAGCTTTGGACCGAGCGGTAAATATAACCCCGCTAGTGAATACTTTGTCTACGAGTGCGATGAGTTTGATCGTAACTTCCTCCACTTTCACCCCGCGCTTTCACTTATTACTTCACTTGACTACGATCACTCTGACACGTATACCTCGCCTGCTGATTACATGGCCGCTTTTCGACAGTTTGTTGATCAATCCGACAGTACTATTCTATGGCATGATGATGGTCAAAAAATCACTGCAACCGAAGCGGATGGCTGGGTGCTCAATGAACACGACGTCGCTCCACTCACCCTCGCTGGTGAGCATAATCGCCGCAACGCCACGCTCGTTTTAAAGGCTGTGGAAAAACTGGGGATAACTGGGGATACGCTCACAGCAATCAACACCTTCCCCGGTACTGTGCGTCGTTTCGAAAAACTCGGCGATAACCTCTACAGCGATTACGGCCATCATCCTGTGGAAATTGCCGCCACGCTCCAATTGGCGCGCGAATTATCCGACGACGTCGTCCTCGTCTATCAACCACACCAAAATATTCGCCAGCACGAAATTCGCTCGCAGTACGTCGATCAATTCGAATTAGCGCACACAATCTACTGGCTCCCAACCTACCTGTCGCGCGAAGATCCAAATCTTGAACTCCTTACTCCAGACCAGCTGACCGAAAATATCACCAACAAAAACGTGATTCATATCGCCGAATTTGATGACGCACTTTGGAATCAAATTCAAGCCGCTCGCGATACCGGAAAATTAGTCCTTTGCATGGGTGCTGGTTCAATTGATAGCTGGGTACGCGAACGGCTCGCTAGATAAGCGCTTCGCTATACTCATCAAAGAAGCGGTGCGCGTTAAATTGCTCGTTCATCAGTCGTAGAACGCGCTTTGTCGCTGGACCGCCAGCCGCTAGCTCCTCACGCTCATACCAACTCACATGCGGCAGTAATGTGACCGACATCGAGTGAACGCGGGTATAAAAGACATGCATCAACGTATTCATCGTCACCTTGTGATCGTAGGTAACTGCCACGTAGCAGTCGCCCACATGACGAAGGTCAGGTAATAGTATGCCCGTCTTTTCTCGTGTTTCGCGCAGGGCAGCCTGCTTCACAGAGATATCCTCCATGTGGAGCTTGCCGCATGGAAACGTTAGCTTGCCGATAAACGGCTGACGATCCTTCATATGAGCAAGTAGCTGACCGTGTTCATTCTCAATAACAATAATCGTCATAATTTTTGGCTGCTGACGCGGCTCGGCAGTCTCACTACTAAGCATGTCGACATAGGCCAACCCTGGCACCGTTAACGTATATTCATTGTTGGTTTTTTGAACTAGCTTTTCTTTTTGCAGCACCCCGAGGTGATAGCTGTAGGCATTGCTGTCGACATTATCAGGGCGCATATCGCGAAAGCGCGCATACTCCTGATCCATTAATACACCCAATATGTGTCGCTGAATAAAGTGTCGCTTTTCCATATACCCCTCAATTCTATTTGAGTCAAACTATGCTTCCTATATATTTTCATTGTACGACGATATCATGAAGTTGTCATCAGTTAATTATCACACTGGAGTAAGTTCATGAAAAATAATATGAATACGTGTCAAAGTACATTTGAGCAAAATAAGTATCAAGAAATTGAACAACGATACATCCCGCTTGTGCCAGAACAGCTTGCCCAGTTTCGCGAGCAAGCCTATCCTATCGAACAACTCTACCTAAGCCAACCAACTGAACCATTTAGTCTTCGATTGCGTGAATCCTGCCGCAATGGAGAACCTGCCTACACCGCAGCGCTCAAAGATCGCGGCACGATCACCGATCAAGGTCTCGATCGGCTCGAGATTGAAACCTCCATCAGTGAAGCTACCTACAACTACTATAAACAGTTCAATCCACCACTTCTTCGCAAGCTCCGCGCCGAGCCACTCGAGGCGATAGTGGTTGATTTCTTCGAGGATGGTTCGTCGCATATTGAATCCGAAGCACCGGCCGCATGGATGGCATTTTCCGGGCGTCATCCCGAGCTGCAGTGTGCCATCGACACCGCCGCCTCTAGTCAACATAGCAATGAACAACGTGCCTACGCGTCTGCCGACTCGCCTGAGCTTTCGTTCACCCCAGCCGAACTTGAGCCGCAAACTGTTGTTCAAGATATCCTTCGTCACCTCAATAATCACAAGGTGGCCATTGTCCAAATCGGCGGCCGCAGCGGCTCGGGCAAATCCACCCTGACTCGCCAAATCACCGAGCTTCTCACTATGCACGACACTTCCTGCATCACCCTTTCAACCGACGACTACCACCGCGGTAAAACATGGCTCGATCGCCACAAAGGTGGACCCTGGACAGACTGGGATGCGCCAATTGTCTACCACACCGAGGAGCTTGCCCGCGATCTACAGCGCCTGCAACACGGCGAATCAATTCAACGTCGCTACTTTAATTTCGCCAGCCAAGAACCCGAGCAGCGCGAAGCTATCCAGCCTGCACCCATAGTCCTTATAGAAGGTATTTATGCTCACAGTCCGGATCTGACAAGCCATGCGCATCTGAGTTATGAAGTACCGACTCCACTCGCGACTTGTATTGGTCGGCGCTTGCTGCGTGACTTTTCAACAAATCGCGCAAACAGCTCACTGTCGCGACCCGAAGACACCTTGCGCTACCTACTAGAAAATGCCGAACCAGCTTACCGCGCACAGCACGGAGGCTAAATTATGATCGTGGCGACTGCGCCTTCACGAAGTTTGTAACGATCCCTTCGTCGGTAAAGCGCGTTTCATAAACTGTTTTAATCTTGTAGTCATCCGATAGTTCAGCCTCGTGAAGGTCAAAGCTAAGTTCCTGAAGTCGCCATTGCTCGGCCACAAGCTGCTCTAAACTCCAGGTAAACAACTCCCGGGCGTCAGTCTTGAAATAAAACGCACCATCCTTTTTCAACAATTGCTGATAAATATGCAAAAATGTCGGATGCGTTAAGCGGCGACCGGATGAGCGTTTCTTTGGAAATGGATCAGGAAACGTCACCCACAGTGATTCAACAAGCGACGAGCCGAAAGTTTCCACTAGCTGATCAGCCCGAACGCGGACAAAAAAGACGTTTGACAGCCCCCGTTCGGCAGCTTCGCGGGCGCCCTTTTGCAAGCGATCCGCCTTCACGTCAACGGCGACAAAGGTCTTCTCGGGATGACGCGCGGCTAACTCGACGCTAAAGTGTCCCGTTCCAGCTCCAATCTCGAGCACGTCAACTGGACGTTGTGGCCATTGTTCAGCCTCAAAGCAAATTGGCGAGTTAGCAAACAAAGCGAATTTATACTTTTTTCGCTTGCGGCTAATAATAAAATCGTTCGGATCAACCTCTGTCATAGCAATTGTACTCATGCTATACTACCACATATGGATAATCTAGCGACATGGGGCGGGGACGCTATAGATTTTGTGAGTCCTCTTGTACAAAATTGGGTATTTGGCACCAAAGATGAACCGGGGCACGGCATCTCTCTTTTAACTATTATGGTCGTGGGGGCAATCGCATACTTTATCGGCGGCAGAATTGTCACACGCCTCGTTAAACGAATTGTGCGCACAGCTCGTCACCGCGAATGGCACCGCAAAGATGTCGAGAAGCGCCAAAAAACCCTTGCCGACCTCTTTCTCAACATCTGGCGCATCATTATTGTTTCCCTTGTTCTCTACGCGACCCTCAAAGAGTTCCTCCCTGGTATCGATAAGGCCCTTGCGCCCCTATTTGCGAGCGCCGGCATCGTCGGTGTCGCCCTCGGTTTTGGCGCCCAATCAATTATCAAAGACTTCTTGTCTGGCATCTTTATTATTAGTGAAAACCAGTACCGTGTCGGTGACATCGTCGATATCGAAGGAGCGAGCGGCACGGTTGAACGAATCGGTACTCGCAGTACCGTAATTCGCGACGTCGACGGCAATGTCCACTACTTCCCAAATGGCATGGTAATGCATGTCATCAATAAAACGATGGGCTACAGCATGGCACGCTTCATCGTCGCAGTACATCCATCGTCTGATATCGAAGAGGTATCATCGATTGTCAACAAGCTCGGTGAAGAACTTGCTACTGAAGAAAAGTGGAAAGCAAAGATCCTAGAACCGCCAGCTTTTGTTTCCGTTGGCGAACTAACGGGTAACTCGGTTGAAATCATTATTGCCGGCAAAACACAGCCGTCAGATCAGTGGGCAGTCATTGCCGAAATGCGTCGCCGATTACTTGAAGCGCTCGAAGAAGCCGAGATCGAACTCGCTATCCTCCCCCTTGCGCTTGGCGCCCCAGCGAAATAGCAACTACTGCGTAGCGACTGGCGCATCAATACCGAGCGCTTCATCACTCAACAGCACCGGACTGAAGGCATCGACTGAAGTCGCGTCCTTTGCCTGTGCATCATATAATTTCTTAAACTCATCAAGCGTCTTTTGATCAATGTCGCCTGACGCCGAAAAGCCTTCGTAGTTATCAACTTGCTTCACTTGGTCGCGTACCGTTTTGTAACCAGGACGACTTAGGTCGAGCTGCGCTGTCCCGCTTGTTGCGTAGAGTGCCATAGCAACCGCCACCAACAGCAATGCTACAACGATACTGCCAACGATCAACGCGATAAAGCGATGTTGGCCAATCAACGTCATTGACTTTGCTTTTGCTTCAGCAATATGCGGGTGTTTTTCTTCGTTCACTCGTTTTGCTCCTGTGGCGCGGTTGCATACTGCACCTTAAAGGCGTCAAACGCTTTGCCGTAATCTTGAACGTAACGCACAAGCGCCACGGCATGCGTGTTCACTTCAACTCGTCGCTCGCGCGCTTTGGCGACGGCATCGTAAAAAGCCACCGGCTGTTTGTGGCAATCGATCTTGAGCGCTTCGGTCACCTGGTCGTCGTAGGCAATATAGCTCGCCCGGAATGCAGTCAACGATTCGTCGTACTTTGAAGTAATACTTACTAGTGACGAGCCATCAAGTTTGTTTAATGCCAAACGGCTATTCAAGCGAGCCATTAGTTTTGAAGAAATCAGATCGTACACCTGCCCGCGATCAACTCGCTGCGGCGCATCATTAACGTGAATGCGCTGCAAGATCTGCGTCGCGCTGGTGCAATTAGCCTTAATACGCTGAATATGTTCGTCAGTCATAATTTCAGTTGGTGACTGTGCCGTCACCGAAGGCATAGCAGCAAGAGCCACCACGCTAGCTATAAGTAGAGCGAAAAGTTGACGCTTCATCTGTTCCATTATCCTCTTTATCTGTTATTTGGTCAAATGATACTGGCCACCCGCAGCCTGCATCACCAGCCCATCTTTCATCAGACCAGCTAGTGCTGGCTCGAAGCGGTCATCGATTACAATCACAGCCCTAAGCTGCACGTCAGTCATGTCACCCTTGCCAAGCTCACGGATAATTGCCCCGCGGATCTCCCGTACGCTCCCTTTGAGTGGCGCCTGTTTTTTATAGTGTCGACTTTGTTGAATGCGGCCCGCACCCGAGCGTTTCAGCCACGAGCCATAATCCATGAGCGCCCAGTAAAATTCACGGGGATGTTCATGGTCGAGTGTCGCCTCAAGCTGCTCGATAATCTGCCGATCGTCAACCAAATCGCCCTCTGCAAAAAAGTGCTGAAAATATACCGTGCGCACGTTTGTCTCGACAAAAATTGCCGGCTGGTTAAAGGCGTAGGCGCTAATTGCACCGGCGGTATTTTTACCCACGCCAGGCAAGCTCAGCAGACCGGCTTGGTCTGACGGGAAGATGCCGTCATACTCCTGCGTAATTTTCTTGGCTGCTTCGTGCAAAAACTTGGCTCGTCGATTATACCCCAGCCCATTCCATAGTCGTAGCACGTCCGCCAAAGAGGCGCTTGCCAGCGTGGATTCATCGGGAAAAGCGGTGATAAAGGCCTCAAACTTTGGCACGACGCGCTCAACTTGGGTTTGCTGCAACATCAATTCACTTACCAGTACATAGTATGGCCGTGTATCTTCGCGCCACGGCATAGATCGATATAGCTCAGCACCTTTTTCAAGCAAGAGCTCTTGGAAATCTGCGGTATTCATTCTCTTTAGTATAATAGAAGTATGACTACATACGTACTTGGCGGAGGATGTTTCTGGTGTCTTGATGCGATTTATCGTCGTATTAAAGGCGTGACCGAGGTGACGAGCGGCTATGCCGGTGGCACGACTAACAATCCCACCTATTACGACGTCGCAAGTGGCAACACTGGCCACGCCGAAGTCGTAAGGATCACGTTTGACGAAGCCGTCCTACCTGCTGAAACATTTCTCGATATCTTTTTTACCCTTCATGACCCCACGACACTCAATCGCCAAGGTGCTGATCACGGGACGCAGTATCGCTCTATCATGCTGTATGCCGATAATGACCAACGAGCGGAATTTAAGGCAGCGATCGAACGAGCCCAACCCCACTGGAACGACCCTATCGTCACTGTCATCGAACCGCTGACAATGTTCTACGGGGCCGAGCCGGAGCATCAAGATTACTTCACGAAGAATCCTGCCAACGGCTACTGTTCAGTGGTTATTAATCCAAAAATCAATAAGGTCAGGGCGCAGTACAGTGACTGGTTTTTACCCGTCTAAATTATCACGTCCCTCATGTAAAATATCTTACTTCTTCCCCGGTATTCCCGCCGTATAGTAGAGATACAATAACAAAAGGAGGCAACATGATACTAGACATTGTACTTTGGATACTATTCGGTGCATTAGCTGGATGGATCGCATCCATGATAATGAAGACCGACGCACAAATGGGAGCAATGGCTAACATTGGCATTGGTATCGTCGGTGCGTTTCTCGGTGGATTCATCGTGCGCTTACTCACAGGCACCCAGCCAGAAGGCTTCAACCTGACTAGTCTCATTGTCGCGATTATTGGCGCCGTCGTCCTACTGGCTATCGTAAAGGCAATTCGAGGTGGCACGCCACATCACGCTTAATCCGGCGTTTTTGACACCTGTTCACAAACGTGAGAGTCGATCAGATGATCGACTCTCTTTTTCAAGAAAGGTTATACTAGTATTATGAAGATCACAAAGTATAAGCACGCCTGTTTTACGGTTGAGCACGAGGGCAAATTACTAGTCGTTGATCCCGGAGGATTTACGACCGATCTTGGAGCGCCGGAAAATGTCGTCGCGATCGTTGTCACCCACGAACACGGTGATCACTTCGATGTTACCGCCCTTGGCGCACTAATTGCCCATAATCCTGATGCGCTTGTCGTTGCTCATCACAATGTCACACGACAGTTCGGCGATCACCTCCCGAGTCACACCGTCTCGGTCGGTGATACAGTGGACATCGGTCCGTTTCAACTTGAATTCTTTGGCGGCGACCACGCGGTCATCCATCCCGATATTCCGCTCATTGCAAACCTCGGTGTCATGATTAACAACCGGATATTCTATCCTGGCGATTCATTCGTGAATCCTGGCAAACCAGTTGACACGCTCGCTCTGCCCGTCGCGGCGCCTTGGTTAAAGATCCAAGAAGTAATTGATTATCTGATGGAAATACAACCACGCATTGCCTTTCCAACACATGACGCTATTTTGTCATCGACTGGCAAATCGCTGCCCGACAATATCTTGCCGACATTTGCTAAAAAAGTTGGTACAGCCTACCAACGCATTGATGGCGCGCCACTAAACGTTTAATTGATTCATAAAGTCTAGATAATAGTACCGAGAGGGAAATTTGATGACTCCTTCGCCGACGACATTGTCGGGTGCGAAGGGTCATCTACCAGGGAGACAGTTAACGAACAACGGAAACCTCCGTAATAGCCATCGATGTGGATCGAGCCCCAAACATTCGGTATTTCACGCTCGACACAGGGCGACTTCGTAGGTACACACCGCCGACGATATTAGATGCCTCCTGCAGCAGAATCAACTGCCGGGTGTGCTCGGAGTAGCCAATCGCCTCGACGCCGCTCTTCAACTCGCCGTCAATCCACAGGCCGTTGAGCCGATAGATCACAAAACGCTGCATCAACCCCTGCGACATACGCTCATATGCCACCGGATCACCTTCGTCGGGGATTCGCAGAACTACTCGAAGCCTTGCGCCCTCATTGGTCGTAAACTGAACTTCAGGGCGTCGATTGATGTCAAGAAGCATCAACCCCTGCTGACTGTCAGTTATCCCAATAGTTGCACGTTTCCATGCCGTATGCTGCGACACGACCGCAAGCTGCTTTCGCATGACATTTCCTCTCGGTACGTCCAGCGCACAGTGCACTTGGATAGCTTAAGTATACTCACGTTTTTTCGTTTGTCAAAAAAAGACTGCGCACCGTTCGGTACGCAGTCTTTATAGTTGGTGAATTACTTTAGGCGCTTTTCGGCGTCTTTTTGGATCGTACGACCAGTTGACTTTGCATCAGCTGCCACACGATTTGCTCGCGTGCGTGCCTCACCGCCAAGTTCATTAACTTCAGCCGCAATACGCTCTGCTGTCGTGCGTGCACTCTTGCCGAGCTGTGTCGCCTCTTTGCTCGCTCGGTCAGCACTTTTGTGCAGTGCACCAGCCGCCTCTTTGCTCGCTGCTTTTACTTCGGCTGCTTTCTCGCGTGCGACCTGCTTCGCCTCTTGTGCGCGCGCCTTAATATCCTCGCGAGTTTCCTTACCGCTCTTTGGAGCGAGTAAAATTCCGGCGACAAAGCCACCGATTGCTGCTACTAAAATTCTTGCTGCTTTAGACATATCATTTTCCTTTCGTTATTTTCTTCGAAACGCGCCGGCAATTGTACTAATGACCTTTACGGGCGAAAACCACTCTGTTGCTGATGCAACATTTGTCGTTAGAGCTTCGATATTTTTCACGATATGGTTCACCTTGACTAGTACAATCGTCACCGTCGCTAGTAAAGCTACGATAACAATCGACAAAAGTATAACCGCAATCGTGAGAAGTGTCACTAGAGCCTGTAAGTCGCCCATGCATTTGTCCTTTCGTTAATGATTACTTTCTTATTGTAATGTACTTATTCTATGAATGTGTAATTTTTCTTACAACGAGTACTACATATGATGTTATTATAACAACCAAATAATCACTAGACTATTAATGATACACTAGCAATATGGCAAATTGGAAAGGACATATCGTTGGCGGACTGGGCGCTGGGCTCGTTGTGGTTGCGGCAGCTAGCTATATTCCAGTTGAGCAATTAGCTGAAGCAACTGATTTACTCCAGGACTGGCAGGCCTTAACGGCAATCTTTGTCATCACAATGCTATTTGGCCTGTTTCCGGATGTAGACACTAACAGCAAGGCGCAAGATATCTTTTTTGGCATTGCCTTCATTTTCGATCTTCTTTTACTGTATAGCGGCTTCATTCAAGCCGCCGCCTATCTGGGCTTTATTGCCATGCTGCCGATCATTAGTCATCATCGCGGCTGGACGCACAGCAAAATCGCCATGATACTCGTGCCTCTGCCTATCCTCATCATTCCGTATTTATATAATCCCGCCAATCTCGGGATTGCAGCCATTTACTACGTCGCTGCCGTAGCTGGCTATTTCAGCCACCTACTGCTCGATGGGCTGATTTGGCGTCGCTTTCGTATTAAGAATTAAGCTTATCAAGGGCGACGCGTAACCGACTTGCTTCCGCATCAGACAATGCCGAGACCGTCTCGAGAAGCTCAATGATACTATAAAGGGTCGCGTCGTCGCGCGTTGCCTTCCATTTTTGAAGCTCGGCGTTCACCTCTTGTTGGACGCCCGACACCTGTCCAAGCCAGCCGGCGCCACCGCCAGCACTTGTCACCGTTGACGACTGCCCCTGTGAGGCAGAAAGAAGCGTTTCAACAATTTCTTTCTTCGTCATATCCATACTACTATTGTAGCTTATTTTTGCGCGCGTGACTGCCATGGCCAGCGACCTTCGATTTCCATCTCGAGGCTCATCCCTAAAACAAGTCGAATAGCGACGATAATCGCAAGGACCGTTACCCCTTCGAGCGTTAGATCACCCGCCACCGAACGAATGATGTCACCTGCCACTAAAAATTCAAGGCCAATCAAGACGCTGCGCGCTAAATCCTGGCGATACGTTCGATACACATTATGAACCGCAGGATGTTTTCGTAGATGCCGTAACGCACGAATCGTTGCAAGCGCAATACCGCCAATAACCAGCAGGACCCCAAGAAGGTCAAGCACCTGGCCGGCGACTTGAATCGTTTGATTAATCTGGGATGAGAACATTGAGGTTTATCTTTTTGTGTTACTTTGGTTTATACCGTAAATATTAACACAATTTTTGTTAAAAGTCAATGTATAGACGTGTGGCTATTCGACAATTTTCAACGACAACTCACTGAGCTGTACCGGTTCGACGACGCTTGGAGAATCCATCATCGTGTCAACGCCAGAGCCGTTCTTTGGAAAGGCCACAACTTCGCGGATATTTGATTCGCCAGTCAGGACCATAAAGATACGGTCGATACCGAACGCACAGCCAGCGTGTGGTGGGGCGCCAAATTTAAAGGCGTTAATCAACGCGCCAAATTTCGCATCAACATATTCGTGATCATAGCCGAGCACGCCAAATGCTTCATACATGACGTCAGGATTGTGGTTACGAACAGCACCGGAACAAATTTCATAGCCGTTCATGACCATGTCGTACTGATCAGCCACGATCGCGCGCTTGTCATCACTCCGCAGCGCCTCGACACCGCCCTTTGGCATACTGAATGGATTGTGTCCAAAATCAAGTTTGTTCGCTTTGTCATCCCATTCATAAAATGGAAAGTCAACGATCCACGCCAACGCAACTTTGCTTGGATCTTTGAGGCCGAAATGGTCAGCAAATTCTGAACGCAAACGACCCAAAACTTTGTTGACGGTTTCGCGATTATCCGTCCCGAAAAAGACCGTGTCGCCATCACTTGCGCCCACTTTTTGCTTAATTGCAGCCAGCTCAGCTTCGCTCAAAAATTTTGCAATTGGTGACTTTACTTCCCCGTTATCGTATGTCAAATACGCGAGTCCGCCGGCGCCTTCGCTTTTTGCAATTTCTGTAAAGTTGTCAATCTGCGAACGACTCAAACTTGCCGCCCCTTCGACGCGAATGGCTTTGACCACACCGCCATTTGCGAGCGTATTTTTAAAGACACCAAACTCTGTATTTGCTAGCTCGTTTGAAAGATCAATTAGCTCCATGTTAAAGCGAAGGTCTGGTTTGTCAGACCCAAAACGATCCATCGCTTCTTCGTAAGGAATGCGTGGTACTTCATCGTGTAGCAATTCTTTGCCAGCAAAGTCTGTCACAAGTTGCTTGATTAGTGGCTCCATTGTCGTGCGGACTGTTTCGCCACTATCAACAAATGACATCTCAAGATCAAGCTGATAAAAGTCACCGTACAAGCGATCAGCGCGCGGATCTTCGTCGCGGAAGCAGGTAGCAATTTGATAGTAGCGCGACACACCACCAACCATAAGCAGCTGTTTGAACTGCTGTGGTGCTTGTGGCAACGCATAAAACTTACCCGGGTGCACACGTGACGGCACGAGGAAATCGCGGGCACCTTCCGGGCTCGAGTTAGCCAGAATTGGCGTTGTTACCTCTGTAAAATCATGTTCGTCCATGTACTGACGCAGGACCTTGTAGTACTGCGATCGACGCTTGAGCCTTTCCTGCATCGACGGACGACGCAGATCAAGGTAGCGATACTTCAGACGAAGTTCTTCATTTGATTGCTGACCATCGTCGCGCGTGGCAACAGGCAACGGCTCCGACTTGTTAAGAAGTTCAATCCCGTCAACGACAACCTCAATTGAACCTGTCGGCAGGTTTGGATTTTTAAGGTGTTCGTCACGCTCTTTGACAGTACCAGTCGCAGCGAGGACATATTCGTCGCGCACACCTTCAGCAAGTGCAAATGCCTCGGTCGCCTCTGGGTTAATCACCAATTGCACCACACCCGAGTGGTCGCGAAGATCGATAAAAATCAATCCGCCATGGTCACGGCGGCTATTGACCCAGCCACTTACGGTAATTGTCTCGCCAATGCGAGCAGTTGCATCTTGTACTAACGTTCTTGTCATATTAGTGTTATAGTACCACTTTACCTCTGTAAATACTAGTCTTGGGCAGGCGACGCATTCGTGTCGGCCGCCCGGCCAAGGAGGACCTGGAGGATCGTGCTGAGACTGATCAAGCCCATTGTCTCGCGCTTGTCATTTACCACCACGACCAGTCCCGGGCGCTTATCGCTGTAGACTGCGAGCGCTTGCTCGAGCGTGGCATCAGCGTGAATCTGCGCAATATGGGAAGTCATCGACTTTTCAGCCGTGGTTGAATGCTTGCCCGCGTCAATCGTGAGCTGCTCGGACAAATCAACAATACCGACAATGTCGTTAATGTCATGGCCAATCACCGGAAAGCGCAGATAGCCCGTTTCATGCAGGTCATTAAGGACCAGCGGCCCGAGTAATTCTTTTTTGCCAATCGTAATCATTTTTTCAACGGGCGTCATATGATCAGCGACTCGCTGCGATTCAAAGTCGAGTCCGCGAACAATTTGCTGCTTTTCTTTACCCGTCAGCACGTCAGCTTCTTCAATCAGGTACAGCAGCTCTTCACGTGAGTGCAGGGCTTGATTTGACACGCCTTCGTGCGCCACGCCGCGAATAATAGCAAATAGCCGAGGATGCTTTTCGATCAAGCGCAGTAATTTTGCTTCGTGCGCGTCGTATAATCGCTGCCCCTGACGGCGCACGAATGGCTGGCGCGACAACAGCCCAAACTCAAATGCAGCCACGATCGACACGACAACGCCAATCAACCACCCGCAGGCCGCAATCGCTAGAATTACTAGTATCACGAGCAGTAGCGCGACGAGTATCCGTTGTAGCGACAGTACATCGTGCAGGAGCATTTCACGATGCAAAATAGCCTTACTTGATACGTCACCTCGTCCAATACGTCGATTCAGCTCGAACTTACTCATTGACGTGCGGCGAACTTGCACACTGTTTACTAGCAAAAGGAGAGTAAAAATAATAAGAAATACAATATAAAGCGCAACCGTCATAATACCCTCTATTGTACCACCTTGGCGATTTCAGCCGCTTCCACTACAATTAGTATAGTAATCATAAGGAGTTAATAGTGAATACAAAGACATGGATTATTTTTGGCGCCATCTGCGTGGCATTGCTCGGTGGGTTGATTTTCCTCGCGCGCAAGGATTCTGTATCAGTTGGTAATGTTGACGTGACAAAAATTCAAGCTGCAAGTCCGGAATCTGGCAATATCGCCGATCAGGTCTACGGGAATAAAGATGCAAAAGTAACTTTAATTGAGTACGGTGATTTTCAGTGCCCAGGCTGTGGTACCGCGGCCCCAATTCTCAAATCACTCAGTCAAGAATACAAAGATAAGATGGCCTTTGTTTTCCGCAACAATCCCCTGCCTTCAATTCACGCAAACGCCCGCGCTGCGGCTGCCGCTGCTGAAGCTGCCGGCCTCCAGGGTAAATACTGGGAAATGCACGACAAGCTTTACGCTGAGCAAGATAACTGGAAGAATTCAGCACTTGATAAGCGCACCGACGCCTTCGTCAACTATGCCCAAGTGGTTGGCGTCACTGACCTAGACAAGTTCAAGACCGACATGGGCAGCGATTCCGTCAGCAAGAAAATCAACTTTGACCTTGCTCTTGGTAAAAAAGC
This sequence comes from Candidatus Saccharimonadota bacterium, assembly GCA_032153715.1. Lineage (GTDB taxonomy): Bacteria > Patescibacteriota > Saccharimonadia > Saccharimonadales > Saccharimonadaceae > SEAL01. The sequence continues at coordinate 41,355 of JALDYR010000002.1, forward strand.
TGGCGTGACTGGCACCCCAACAATCCTGATTAATAACGAGAAGATTGAAAGCGACACCTGGAGCGACCAATCAAAATTGAAACAAAAGATCGAAGACGCGCTTAAGTAGCCGTCAACGACTATAAGAAAAACACCCCGGTGCCTTGGGGTGTTTTTTAAATGGAATTCGGGTGAAGCTTATACCCCCTAGGGAATAATGTCTTCAGGTCCAAATTAATGGGCGATATACAGTTGCCATTCGGCAGGCACCACATCCACTGCTATCTTTTTGCGTCGCGTTGACACAAACTCGATGGCTATAGGCATGGGTTTGTTGTACTCCTTGTACTAATGCAGCCCCGCGCGCTTCGACCTTTAAAATAGTATTTTTCGTGTTTTTGGCGCGGAACACATATATGATAATACCAAGCAAAGCTCAGCGCGTCAAGACATGCACGAAAATTGGATCGTGCTCTTGGTTATATACTAAAACACTCGAAAACGCTTGGCAAGTAGATAAACACCTAAAATAAGCATAATTGTAAATACTACAATAGCGCCGTACGCCCACGCCTGGTCTGCAAACGGCAGCGGCACATTCATACCATACATCCCATAAAAAACATTTGGTAAGGTAATCAATACGGTGAGCACGGTTAAGGTCTTCATGCGCTGGTTCAAATTATTATTCGCGATCGTACTATAGGCATTGCGAATACTCGTCACGCTCTGACCGTGACTACTGACCGCTGTTTCAAGCTGCTTGATGTACAGCACCAGGTCATCAAGCGCTTCGCAGTCACGCATCACAAATCGATCGTGGTTGTTTTCGCGTAGCCGCTCAGCCACAGCTCGCATGCTGCGTAGGTTCATGGTGTACTCGTTCAGGTTGTCCTCAATGGTGACGAAATGAATAAAATCGCTGTTATTCACCTCGTGCGTCCGCAAACGATGTGCAATATCCTTGATATACTTGCCAGTCCGATGAATCAACGTCTCGTAATCCGTCACTACTGCAACAAAAGTACTCAGTAGTAACGCCCCAGTATCTTCACTGCGCGCGTCCTCGTGAAGAACGGCAATAATTTTGTCCTCCGCCACGCTCCTGGTTGACGTTAGCGTGATATAAGCTGATGGCGTCGTTGCAGCGAGAAGTGGTGCCGTAATGACCTCGCCGTGCTTATTGCGTTGGGCGGTGCGTAGAAAGACGTACAGCGCGTCACCACTGTATTCCACGCGCGGCAACTCGTCAGCATCACGAAGGTCGTTAACAACGTTCTGATCAAGTCCATAAGCCTTGACGACAATTTCAAGCTCATCATCCGTCGGCTGCTCGGCATGCGTCCATACACCTTCCGTCTGTGGTGTATGAATTTGATGAAATCGTTCCCCCGGTGAGTGTTTCGTATAATGACGCAACATGTTATTGATCAGTATAGCGCTTTAAAGCATAAACGACAACGAGCATCTCCCCTCGAAGATGCTCGTTTATATACCACGCAGTACTTCGGCTACAAGCCAGGTGTTTCGTCTGGCTTTGCTGCGTGGAGCGGACGTTCTTTAATCAAGAAAACTAGAACTGTCGCCACCCACATGAGGACCGCTGACGTCGCAAAGATCGTGCGCAAACTGTCACTAAAGGCATTGACGACGCGGTCGCTATACTCCTGCTGGTTCTTGGTAAACTGTTGCGTTGCTTGATCGCGCAGAGGCGCCGGCACACTGGCAACGCTCGCCTCAAACCCTTCGGCAATCTTCTCTTTTGTATCAGGCATGTTGAGGCTAAGCAGCGTATTTGAATCCTCAAGACTGCCCATTTGTGCTGCTGCCGGACTATGGCTGAGTGTTTGCACGTAGGCGTTTTGCTGAATATTAGTCAGGTTCGCAGCAATGCCACTCGTCAACATCGCGCCGAAGACGGCAATACCGACCGCTGACCCAAGGCTGCGAAATAGCTGGCTTGAGCTGGTTGCAACACCAAGTTCGGCTTGCTTGACTTCATTTTGCACCGCCAAGTTCATAACCGGCATCACCACACCTAGTCCCATACCGAGCAACGTCATAATGATCGCTTCGTGAAGGTACGGCGTGCTTGGCGTTAGAATAGTCATCAACGCAATCATCGCCGTCGCTAGGACAATACCAACTTGCATAAAGATCTTGTAACGACCCGTCCGCGAGATAATTTGCCCAGACACCACACTCGTCGTCATCAGTCCAGCCACCAATGGCAAGAGCATCAAGCCAGATTCAGTTGGCGTAGCACCAAAGACCTGTTGATTAAACTGGGTCAGATACAAGATCGCGCCCATAAATGCCGAGCCGAACAAGGTAGCAATACCCATGATCAATACGAAGTTACGGTTATTAAAGAGATGCAGCGGCAAAATTGGCTCTTTGGCGCGGCGCTCGATCCAGATAAAGCCCGCTACTGCCGCGGCAATAATCGTGCCCATAATCACCCGTAGTCCAACCAGGCTTAGCCCGGTAGCGTTAAGCAGGTTAGCAAAAATCGTCTCGGTGTTATCGACCGCAAGCACTAATGTCGCCAGGGCGAGTGCCAGCAATCCCGCACCAGCATAGTCAATCGCTGGCTTCCTGTTGGCATGTTTCAAACTTGGACAGAAAATCGCAATCATAATAAAGGCTGCAATCCCAATTGGCACATTAATAAAGAACGTCCAGCGCCAGTCAGTCGTCACGCCAAACAGGCCATGACCGTCAGTTAGCCAGCCACCAAGCAGCGGTCCAACCACTGAGGAAATACCAAAGACCGCGCCGATCAACCCCTGCCACTTACCGCGTTCACGCGCTGCAAACAAGTCGCCAACAATCGTGAAAGCGTTGGCGGTAATAATACCACCACCAATACCCTGCAAGGCGCGCCACGCGATCAACTGCTCAACATTGCCAGCCATACCGCTCAGTAACGAGCCGATACCAAAGACCGTAATACCGATCAAAAGCAAGGTGCGGCGACCAAACAGGTCCGATAGCTTGCCGGCAATTGGCACAGTGATCGTCGTAGTGATTAAATACGCCGTCACAATCCAGCTCAGTGAGCTAAATGAATTAAATTCTTCGACGATCTTGCCAAGTGCGGTGGCGATAATCGTCTGGTCAAGCGCCACCAAAAACAAGCTGGCCATGACCGAAATCATGATGATTAATTTGTTACGTAACGGTAAATGATGGTTCACTAATTTTTATCCTTAGGTGTGTTGTTGTTATAGAGTACGTCCTTGTACTGTTCGATGTTGTCAGTCAGGTGCTCGATCATTTCGCGCAGCTGATCTTCTTGGATCAAGCCAATCCATTTCTTTTGGGTAGAGCCGATTACATAAAGGCGATCACCGCTATTAATTCCCAGATCTTCGCGGGCATCAGCGGGAATCACCACCTGGCCTTTTGTCCCGACCGTCGCGGTCCCATACAGTTTTTTGTCATGCATAATAAGACACTCCTTTGGTATCAATTGTATACTAAGTATGAAAAGTATGTCAAGTATGAATAATAGCCAGTGAATGCTTGACGGTCAGTTTTGCTGGATGCGACACGAGCCACTCATCGACAGCTTTTGCCGCCCCAGGCAGGGCCTCGTTTGCATAATCATCGACCACAATCGTGGCGCCTGGCGCCAAACGCGGCCACACCAACTTCAATGGGTCACGTACTGAATGATAGTAATCGCCGTCTAAAAACGCAAACGCAATCTGCGGCGGCACCTCATCGGGAGTGACATCCGAAAACCAGGCTTTCTTGATACGTGGCAGCGGCACATGCGCTTTATTGAGATTGAGTAACAGCTGTTTTTTTGTGGCGTGCAGCTCACCGGTTTGAAATTGCAATCCCGCCGGACTATCATCTTGGGTCGTTTTAGGCGGCAACCCCTCAAACGAATCGTACAAGTATAGTGACTTTGTCGTTGGCTCGAGCATCTTTGCCAAATAAACGCTGGTTGTTCCAACGTAGCAACCAAACTCAACCACATCACCGTCGATGTGGCGCGTCAGCATAGCCTGCAGCTCAAGCAGTACGGCGCGTAGTTCTTTTTTATCAACTTGGTCGGATAAAAGAACATCGCGCTCAATCGAGTCAATCGTAAAAGCGGTCATTCTTGCCTCATTATACTACTGTGATAACGTCAGTGCTGGATCGTAGCGAACTTTATAACTATACACCCATAAGTTCTTGCTAAACTCGTGCGCTTCCAATCGTTCAAAGTGATTGTCATAATAATCTCGAATCTTGTCATTATATCCCTGGTCGTAACTCAGCATGAGCCAGGCGGTTTGATACGATTGGGTATTTTGTTTAACTTCCGCGTCAAGCTTACGTTCATCAAAGGCTGGCACACTCCCCTGCCGGAAGCGATCCCAGATTGGCTGCGTCGTCACTTTTGCATCGCCTTGATAGTAATACTCTGTCGGATAAATCGTAAATGGTGCCGACAAAACAATAACATCCTGGCTTGTCGCTTTTTGCGACAAATAGCCGACTGCCTGACGATAATCCTCTTTGACGGGCGTATTTGGGTTTAACGCCTGGACGGCAAATAGCCCCAGAATAACAACCACCAAACTAGCTTGGAGAATAAGCCGGACGCGACGCGAGTAAATTGATAAAATCCAAGCGAGGAAAATCATGAGCGCCGGCAGTGCCACAATTAAGTAGCGACTTTGAAAGAACGGCCGCACGGTCACACTGACAATAAAGGCGCCGACAACCGGGACGATTGCGGCCAGGACAAAGAAAATAGCTTCGTTACTGGTTTTGCGATTTTTCTGCAGAGCAAAGAACGCCAGTAAAACAACAATTGGCCACAGTGACACGAGGATCGTGTTTAGTGCATCAACCTGAAAACCAAAGATAAATTGCGCATACGTATTAAATAAATCGATACTTGACGGCTCAGTCAGGCTTGGCTGTGTGTTGCTTGCTGTTCCAAGCTGAATGACATACCACAACCACGGTACCAATGCGAGAACCACTAAAGCCCCGGAGAGACCAAACTTAACGAGTGCTTTTGGCGCGGCAAACTTCCGCCATGTGAATGCATAAAATAGAACCTCGGCGAGAATCACAAATGCAAAAAAGTAGTGCGTATACATACCGGCAATTGCCGTCAGCGTAAACCACACCCAATGAACCGCTCGTCCCTCTTGGTACAGCTTCATAAAGAACAGCTGATGCACCACTGTGATAAAAGCCAGCATACTGTACATGCGCGCTTCTGATCCGTACCAATCCATGAACGGCGATAGTGTCACCAGCAGGGCTGCAAACAAGCCGACATTGCGATTAAACGTATACGACGCCAGCATAAAAACAGCCGGAATAAGTAGTACAAAGAACATCAGTGACATCATGCGCGCAGCAAAGATATCATTTCCAAACAAGAGTTGCCAGTAGTGAAGCAAGATGTGATAGCCAGGCACGTGCACATCCTGAGCAATTAAATGTAGCATACCGGGGACGTCGCGATTTGTCTGGAATAAACTCTGCGCCTCATCCAAGCGAAGGCTGGTTTGACTAAAAATCGTCAAACTAAAATAAACAGCAAACAACACCATCCCTAGTAGACAGGCGATTATAATCCACCAGTGTGCTTCTTTTGGTTGCTGAAAATTTTGCATCCAGCCGCTCATCCGCGCATCTCCTTACTTGCTGGTTGCAAGGTAATTTCGTCCCTATCGGGATCATCGGATGACTTTTCAAATGCCGCATTAATAAATGGCAAGAAAATCGCAATGTAAATCACCGCCCAAGCAATATTTGCTACCATGGCCGAGCTCACCCCTTCGCGTAAAATCCCCACCAGCACACCAAAAATCACCAGTCCAATATACGCAAGATGTGGTGTCACGAGGTAGCCAAAATTACCGCTCACCTTGCGCTTTGAAGTCACGACGAACCCGCTCTTTTGCCGCGTTAAAATTTGCCAAACCGCTTTGCAGTGGATTGGAAACGAGCTCAGGCTAAACGACAATGCCCGGAAAGTATAACTAAAATTACTCGTCTGCTGAAGCGTATAAAGGACAATGAACATATACGGCAAGAAGACGAGCGCCAAGTTCATCGTGCCAATCGCCAGTGGCTCGAGTCCAGCAAAGAAGTAAATCAACGGTAAGGCCGCGTTCAGCAGCACCACTAAACCTGATAGATAAAAGCCAGCTGATGATAGATATTGCAGTCGCTGACTCATCGTCAGGCCACGCCGAAAGAGCGGATTATACTTAAAAATCACCTCAAGGCTACCGCGTGCCCAGCGAAACTGTTGCTTGTAATACGACAGGAAATCTTCAGGCGCCAGGCCCTCCGCCAGCACTTCATCAACATACACTGACTGCCACTTCTTTTCGTGAATCAACAGCGAGGTCAAAAAATCCTCGGCAATACTCGTCTCACACATTCCTCCCACCTCATCGAGAGCGGTGCGGCGTAAAATCATGTTCGTACCACACATAAAGGCCGTTCCTGAAGTATCCTTCCCTTTCATGATAGCGCCAAAAAAGAGCGCCTGCTGTTCCCAAGCTCCGCCCGTTACCATGTTTTCATCATGGTTCTTATAGTACTGGGGTGACTGCACAAATGCCACGCGTTCGTCACCAAAATAACCCATCATTGCCGACAGAAAGTGTGGCTTTGGAATATGGTCAGCATCAAAGATGACCACAAACGGCTCGGTGGTTTTTGCGAGCGCGTGATTAATATTACCCGCCTTTGCACCACCCGGCGTTCGGCGTGTGATGCAGCGAATATCATGCTTGCGAGCGACCAATTCCGCCTCGTGCCAATTGTCACGCTGAGCCACGTAACCGTCATTGAGGATGTAAATCGCCTTATTCGGATAATCAATAGCTTTTGCCGCCACAACTGTAGCTTCAACGATATCACGTGGCTCGCCACATACCGTAATAAAGATGGCCACTGGCGGTGTAAAATTTCCTTTAAAGACTCGGCGGCGCGTCCGCGGCCACACACTGTGGATATAGCTTAGTACCTGCCATAAATGGTACGCACCCGCCGCAACTAACAAGCCAAACAAGACATAATTTCCAGGAGGCGAAAAGAACGCTACGTAAACAAAGTACGTGACTGATAGCGTCAAATTGAGGAGCAGCAGCACGCGACTAGCGCGAGTTGTTTTTAGAAATTCCACAGCACATTCCTTTCGTCAACGGTCATTACTTCAGGGTGGCGGCAAGATTATCAAGTTTTTTATCATAGAGCGCGATACCAAACCACGCCCAGTTATCTGCGTAGTAAGTCATCGGACGAACCCACGCATTTTTATTTTGGTCATACAGTGTTTTTAATTTTTGATCATAAATTGAACGAGCCATCTCGGGGTCAGTGACTGAAAAATACGCCAAGCTCGTCGCATAACCTTCGGCCGCCTCGTAGTCTTTGATGGTTGTGCCATCATGACTATATGTTGCATGGAGCTTGTCATTCTGTTGCCACTGCTGTTTCAAGAACGTCATTTTCTCAAGCGTCGCTTTTGCGCGTGGCTCACCGTACCACTGGTAATCAAGCGCGAGTCGCCATGGCAGTCGCATCGCGTCGTAGCCATAATTTGTCGTCAACGTGTCACTGCCACTAACAGCAGCAATCGCGCCAGTCGACTTGTTAATCGTTAGCCAATCAGGAGGCAAGCCAACAGCACGGGACTTATCAAGCTGATCATCCATTGAGCGGTTAATCAGATCATAGCTTGTATCAACCAACCCCTTCCAGTCATGGGTAGGATCAACCTTAGCAAATAACCGATAGGCATACGGAGAGAGGTATGACGGGTTAATAATCGCGTCTTGCTTTGAACTCTTTTCAAGGTTGTTGCTTGCTAGATACGGCTTGCCCGCAGCAGTAATTACCTCTTCTTTCCATAAATTACTAATGACTTGCTTGGCTTCGACAAGATAAGTCTGTTGTTGCCAACGACTAGCAGCCATCAAGAGTGCGAGGGCGATATCACTATCTGCATCGCTGGCACTATTTTGTCCACCTTGATCAGTCAGCGTGCCGTAACTCCCATCGCCCTTCATGCCCCATTTCCAGGCAAACAAGCTATCATCGCGCTGCAAATGCTCGCGCGTCCATGACCATGTTTTGTCAAAGGTCGGCTGATCACTTTGCCACGCCGCTCGCAGCATCGTATAGCTCTGCCCTTCACTTGTCGTGATATCATTTTGCTGTTTGTCGAGCGTGCGACCAGTCGATTCTTCCCAGTATTCTTTTTTGTAGCTGTCCCATAATCCCGACAATAATGTCCGATCGGAAAATACCAGATTTTGATCGGCTTTTTCACTTCCCTTAAAGGCAGCAACCGCCGCAACCGTCAAGCCAACGGAAATCAATAAGGCGGCAAAAAAACGAATAATGAACTTTTTATTCATGGGTTAGATACAACTCCCATCAATGGATAATTACTTAATATAAAGTGGCCGGCGTGGGGTAAAGGCAACTTTTTGAGGGCTGGCAATATACGTCATGCCATATACAGCACCGCCGATCGCAACAATAGCCGCAGCCAAGATTAATAACTCGTCTCGCACGCTAGCGTCAATTTGATTCGACGTATAGTGAACTGGCACCGTTGACCGCTGCGCTTGACTCGCAGCAACTTGTTTTACAGCAGCGGCCGTGTCAGCACTACTCAGGAGGGCTTGCGGTGTTGCAGCTGGCGCTTGCTGTGACGTCTGGGTCGTAGTAGATAGAGTTGGCTCAGTCGATTGGATGCTTGGCTTATTCGTACCAAGAATACCCTCAATCACCTCTTTAAGTGGGAGCGCGTTGGCTCGTACAGGAATCAGGATAATAGCCGCAATAGCGGACAGAATAACAGCAGGAGCAAGGATACGTCCAAGTATACTTCGCTTTCTCCTCACAGTTTCCTCCCTTCAAATAGACACATCGTCTATCTTACCTTTTCTTAATGCCTATGTTTGTAAAATATCTTACAAACATTGTCTGAATTTCCCCTTGAATGGCAAAAAAGAAAACCACCCAGATAGCTAGAATAATGAACTATCTGGATGGGGTAAGTGGTACGTTAGAACTGTGGCCCTTCTAGCATAATCCGTGTTCGCGTGCGATGGTACGGATCGAGGCGACGTACTCGTCGGAGCTTTTTCTCTGCTCGATACGACCGCGACATTATGCTGCCTCCTTTGATGACTTTGGCAAAGTCATGGCTTCGTATTCAATTTCATGGGACACCTGGTCAGTTTTTTGCGTTTTCAAGTCGGATTCGTGATTTAAGGTTGCAAACTTTCGGTGAATAAAATTACTTATTTTTGCGTCGATATACGCGTATCTGTGTGTACCTTTCATCATTTCCTCCTGCTTTCTTATTTACATTGCTTACTATAGCCAAAACAGGTACCGGTATATGTAAGCAATCTCACAGACGGTACGTTAAAATATTCATACACTACTGTTAGTGGTATTATGGATGTACAACTATGGAAGGTTTAGCGTCACTCCCCCTAGCAAGGTCAACGAAACGGACGATTAAAAAGCGGACGATTCTGTTGTATCAAGGCGAAATCCCTCGCCAGGCTTATCTTGTGCAAAAGGGAGCCGTCAAGGTTTACCGCCTTGGACGCAACGGCGACGAGCAGATTATCAGTTTCCGCATGCCGGGCGATATCTTTCCTGAGACATGGCTATTTGGCAAAACCTCAAGCGCACTCTATTACTACGAAGCTCTCGAGGACTGTGAAATTGTCACCGCTGAGCGTTCAGTCCTGCGTGAGCACATTCGCACCAATCCGGAACTTGAAGGTGACTTGCTAGAATACTTCATTAACAGCCACACCAGTCAGTTGCTACAAATTACCGCGCTAGAGCAGTCACGAGCCGCTGATAAGCTCCTCTTGATGCTGCATTACCTGATGTTCCGCTACGCCAAAGAATCAACGCCAGGTAATTATGAGTTGAAGTTTCACCTCACTCACACAACACTTGGCAACCTTACTGGCCTAACTCGCGAAACAACCAGTGTCGAGCTCGGCAAGCTCCGCCGCAAAGGAATCGTCAGCTATAGCGGAACAAGCTTCACGATTCACCGTGAAGCTCTCATGCAGTACCTCGCGAAAGAAAGCTTTAGTGACGTTCAGCTTGACTAGGGTCGAGCGCGTCTTGTACTAAGTTAAGAATTTCACGCGGTGACGCCCACGCTTTTAGAATATAGCGGTCAGCACCAAGCCGATACGCCTCGTCAATTTCATCTTGCATGTCGTAATTACTAAACACGATTACTTTAACGTCGGGATGTTTGTGAATCAAGTCATACTCTTTCAAGAAGCCGACTCCATCGAGAATTGGCATTCGTAAATCAAGCAAAATAAGCTCTGGATCAAAATCCTTTACCTTTTCGAGTGCGTCTTTGCCGTCGTGCGCAACTGTTACCTCGTACTTCGCCTGTTTGAGTAGGGTGTGATATGCCTCAGATAATGTTACTTCATCTTCGACAATCAGGATTTTATGCGCCATAAAATAAATATCTCCAGAATTTACTGATAGGTTAATTGTATAGATCGGCCACGGCTATTGCTATGAAATATTTCACACTCGTTAAGAAGTGATTGGCAGTAAGATTGTAAAGGTTGACCCCTTACCAACGACCGAGGTCACCAGAATATTACCGTCGTGCAGCATGGTGAGGTGACGTGCTAGATACAGCCCAACGCCCGTCCCTGGAACCAGGTGACTGCGTGCGTTCGTTAAGCGAGAAAATTGCTTAAATAACTTTGGTATATCAGCTCGCGCAATACCAACGCCAGTATCGGTCACCGATAAACGGTACTGCCCTTCTTTACTTTGTAACCGTATGGTTATTTTACCATTTGAATCGGTGTATTTAATAGCATTACTAACAATATTCTCCACGACCATACGAAGCACGTGGTCATCGGCATGAATTGGCGCCTTCTTCAGGAGCTTCAGTTGCACCTTTAGCCCTGCCGCCTGCATATCCTGTGACTGCTCTTCGACCACGTCGCGCACCATATCACCTAAATCAAAATCTTTTTTCGCCAGCACTATACGCCCCAAATCGAGCTTCGCCAAGTGAAGAATGTCGTTAATAACGTGTAGCTGCCGCTCATTACTTTTATACGCCTTGGTCAAGAACTCGCGCTGCACAGCAGTAATATCACCCGCAAATCCTTGCAGGACCATTCCCATATATTGCTTCACGCCCGTTGCCGGGGTTCGTAGTTGATGTGAGGCAAGTGACAATAGCTCGTCCTTAGCATGAGCCACCTCCCGCTCTTTTTCAAACATGACGCGGTGATGGCGATCGCGCAAGAAGAAGAATGTCACAATACCCGTCAACAACGCAACAAAACCGCCAAAAATAAGGGTCGCAAACGGTGCACGCTGCTGCGAGGCGGCGACAATGTAGTCAGTATCAAAGATATACTCAATCGTAAAGGTCTGCCCGTAAATACTAATTTGCTGCATACGGTACGTCTTTGAACCCTTTGGCTGTGTAGCCTGTTGTTCATACAGTAAATTATCCTTTGATTTCTCACCCATATAGACGCGCACCGACACATGCTGCTCATCCACCCCAGACAGCGCAGACTTAAACACATTTTCTGCTCGAAATGCCGCTGCCACATGACCGCGAACCGCCGCCTGACGCTCGGCTGATGTCGTCAGTGGCAGTGATTGATCGTAGTACGGAGCATACATAAAAAACGCTGGAGCATCAATCATTTCGCTACTTTGCGCATTGCGAATTAACTGCAAGCGCTCGGTCAGGGTAATCTTTCCACTCTCGGTCGCCATCGTTAACGCCTCGAGACGAGCTGGCTGACTAAACTGGTCAAAACCAATGTTATTCAGGGTATTTGGCGTTTCGGGCGACGCATACGACAATACGTCCGCTGTCGGCTGACTACTCCTTGAAATTATTGAAACCGGACGCCCATACTGCTGACTAAGCCCCTCTAGAATTGCCGCTTCTGTTTCTGGTGTGGCGATTTGCATCAAGGTAATTTGCGAAATTGCTGGAAAATTCTGACGAATATCGTACGTTTCAATAAACTTTGCCCACGACGCACGGTCAACTGGTCCAGAATTTACACGCCCCACCCCGCTCTGCACAATCTGCGCATAAGAGGTTAAGTTGCTCGTGATCGATAGCTCACTTTGTTTAAGCACCTTATCAATCGTTTGGTTGCGAGTACTCTCAAGACTACGATCAATAAAGAGGGCGATGACAATCGACAGGCCAATGACAATTAAGACAACAGAGACAGGCGTCACAATGAAATAGCGCGATAGTTGATTCAAACGTTTTCGGAATGTTTCCCATCGGCTCTTCATAACATACTTCTAGCGTCGTTGATAAGTACTGCCGACAGCAATACCTACGATCCCCTTCATCCTGTCACACCAAAAGACTACTTTTTCCTGCCAATCTAAAGTAGCGTCGTGGCCGTTCATAGCCATTACTATAGTGCGCTTTGCGTGCTAGGTCAAATTACGACACTGTTATGCACGTTCAAGAATATGGATCGTCACTGTGTCGCCAGCTTTTTTCTTAATAACCGCACGGATATCTGCTCGAATTGGCAGCATATATTTTCCGCCGCCCATTGGCATAAATGAGCTTTGAAAGGGATAGCCATCTACCGCTGCTTTCACCTTTACGGCTGCACCCGAACCAAAGTGCTCCACGAAATTCGACATCACAGCATACGTCCAGCCACCCTTATTCGGGCTCTTTTCAAGTGCTACGCTAAACTTCGTTTCAATAGATGTCGCTTTATTCATGACGCAATCATAACAAATACACGCCGTTACTGACTAGTTGTGGCGACAGTGGCGTCAACTTGAATCATTTTCAATACAACCAGCAGTAGTCCGCACACCAGCGCCACAACACCAACCATCACCCCGAGGCCCTGAACCATTCCGCCAAGCATCGTATCCGCCGTCAGCCACCCTAGCTGTTCAAATACAAAATGCCAGTCGTGCTGCGCTGTCTCGCCCGGTCCAATCAGCGGCAGCTGCTGAGCCCGTGCATCCGCCATGTAAATTCCAACACTGCGCAGCGCCAGCATCACCCACAGCCCAGCAAAGACACTAGCAAAGTAGGCTTTCGCTTTAATCGTTGCAGCGAGTAGCAGTAGTGTAAAACTTAGCTCACCAATTGAACCTGCCGCGGCCACTAATAGCGGCGGCAAAAACATAACAACAAGGTGTGATGCTTCATGGACGCCAAATTCAATGAAATACATACCGCCAACAAATAAATCATTTGCATTGTCCGACCGAAAACCAATGATTTGCACGAATAAATACGCAAAGAATAGCCAGTTAGCAATGTAAAGCCACAACGGCAGTGACATAAAACTTGATTTCGCGGCAGTCGACATGCTGTTACTATACCAAACGCTTATGGTTTTGGATCAGGGGATGGCGAATTGTGAAAAGGTAGCGAAACGAAAAAGGTCGTCCCCTTGCCTTCGGTACTTTCAAGCCAGATTTTTCCGCCCGCTGCTTCCGTAAACAGCTTGACGATATAGAGCCCCAGTCCATTTCCTTCACTATCAACCACAATCGCATTATTAGCACGATAAAAGCGCTCAAACACATAGTCTTGATCGAGTTGTGGAATCCCAATACCATCATCGCGGACCGTTAGTAAGTAATTGTTCGCCTCTTTAGTAAAGCGAATTGCAATATGCCCATCACGCTTCTTTGCGTAGCGAATTGCATTACTAATCAGATTACGCAGGACCTCTCCAAAGATCGTGGTATCAACCGACACCTTACCGAGTGACTTATCGGGCGCGAAGGTAATCGTTGCCTGCTTCGTTTGCGCCATAGGTGTCGCTTCATCAGCGCAGGCTTGAATAAACTGATTAATATCAGTTGGCTCGGCGTTAATGCGAATACGGTTCAGTGTCACGCGTGAAATACTTAAAATATCATCAACTAGCTCGATCAATCGAATACTTGCACTCGTCATCGTTCGGATATGCGTCTCTTGCTTGGCGTCAAGCGGGCCAGCCGCCCCATCCTCAAGTAGATGGCCGTGAATCCGAATAATTGTTAGTGGCGTACGCAGTTGATGTGAAACCAGCGAAATAAATTCGTCCTTTGCACGATCAAGCTGTTTTGCTTGGGTGACATCTTGCGAAGTGCCCAACATCCTCAGCGGCTTGCCTGTTTTATCCACCACCATCTTACCCATCCCCTTGAGGATTCGCTCATCACCATTCGGCAGGATAATTCGGTGCTCAAATTCAAATGGCTGACCCGTCTGAAATGATGTCGTGATAATACCCTGGACGTCCTGACGATCATCGGGGTGAATTAGTTCAATAAACTCTTCGAAGCCGATTACGCGTTCTTGCGGCCTCATACCGTAGATCCGATATAGCTCGTCTGACCACGTAATCACATCGGTCGCAATATCCCATTGCCAGCTCCCTAAATGAGTGAGTGCCTGCGCCTCTTCCAGCGCGCGACTATGGTCAATCGCCTTTAACTGCAAGGCCTGGTTTTGCTCGCGCAGTTCCTGCAGCTCGCTGATGACTTTCTGCATCGTTTGTACGCCAACGAAAAGTTCAGAAAATTCGTCGTCTTGATCGGGTAATGTAAGGTTGGTTGAAAAGTCCCCTTCTTTCACGCTCGCGAGTAGTGGCCCTAGCTCGGCCAGACGCTGCCGCACAAGATCAGAGTCAAGATTAGCGTCCTTCATATTTCGAGACGCAGGATGGTTTGCTGAAGTAGAGTTACTTGCGACCATATTACCCTATTTAGTTTAGCGCTTTGTCTTGAATTGCAAAAGCTTTCGTTTCCACAACATGAAAAAAGCTTATATTTTTACGACCTATTCAAAACTTGGTATAATATATACAACATGTCAATCGAAGCGTCATACAAAAACTCGCGAATGGCAAAAATCCTCCCAGAACCTGGTGAATTAGTGACCCGTGACGTTCACACCCTCCCTGGTCTGATTTATGAAATGGCTGAAGCATACCCAGGTATTGGTCTACCTCATTTTCGTCCGGGCATGTACGTCTATGGTGTCGTCACCGAACGAGTCATCAAAGCCGCTGACGACAATGAACTTGATGACCCCGATAAAATGAGACTCAACATGCTCACCTTCGCTGACCAGGAAATTCAAACTACCCATAGTCTCATCCATGGCGACATGAACGGCCTGAGAGAATGGGAGTATATGTATCACCGCAAGAATCCAGAGGACATTCCCGCGGCGGTTTCCATGAGTGATTTCTACACGATTCACACTGGCCCTGACCTTGGACGAGTCCAGGTTCTCACTGGTACTGATCCAGAGCTACACGAGCGCGACTACTTTAAAGTAGATGACTATCTCCGGGAAGTTGGCCGGGACGTCCTAGATGATATCGTAGATATGTCCCCATTTTTTAAACAGCTCAAAATACCTGAAATTTCGCTCATGTTCATGATGAACAAAGTTATCAAGCGCCGCAAAAAAGTATGGGATGGCTATTTAAAGATCCATGCCGCCGGCGATAACCGCGTCGCAGTTAATCAGCAAATCGAAGAAGAGCTACGACGAGATGTCATAAAATCCAATCTCGCCTTCGATAGATGGGTTGGCGGCGCCATCAGGCGTACTACTCGCACGCCAGAACGCCTCGACGAACGCCTGCGTAGTAAACTGGCGCTTCGTAATACTGCCACCACTCCACTAGACGCCTCCACTATACAGTTTCACCCACTAGAGTTGAGTCAGGACTCACTTCATCCCGCAAAACCAGTAATTGAATAGGCAGCTGGAGCATATCTCGCAGCATACCCTCCTCTGACATCTATACTATAGAAGTCTAACTACATGCTTGCCTGCGGATCAAACTCAGCGTTCATCCACACCGGCTCCCAGGTATGACCGTCAGGGTCTTGCACCTCATAGCCAAACATCATTTCGGCTGGAACGCCGTTGTCTACCTGGAAATAGTCACCGCCATTTTGTTTGGCGGTATCAGCAAATTGCTGCACGGCTTCTTTTGAATCAAGCGACAATGCTAACAGCACGCCACTCGACTTGCTTGCATCAGCAATCTCTTTGCCGCGCAAGAATGTTTTATAAAAATCGTGCGTCAACAACATGACGACAATCTCGTCCGACCACATCATACTGCTGGCGTTATCATCCGAAAACATTGGATTTTTCGTAAAGCCAAGCGCCTCGTAAAATGCGGTTGATTTAGCCAAGTCACGCACTGCTAAGTTGACGAAAATTTGCTTTGCCATAAAAATTACTCCGTTACCATTTATATCGTGAAATTATCCTTGAACTGGTCCGATGTCAATCATCCAGCTAATGCCGAACTTGTCAGTTAACATACCAAATACATCACCCCATGGCGCTTTTTCGAGCGGCATCGTAATTGTACCGCCGTCAGCTAATTGATCCCAATATGCACGTAGGGTAGCTTCATCGTCGCCATTCAAGGTTAGCGTGATCTGCGAACCCGTGCGCAAATCCATACCGCTTGGCGTGTCTGCACCCATTAGTTCGACGCCGCTATCACCTTTCAGATAAGCGTGCATAATCTTATCTTTATCCTCATCACCTACTGACATCTTGTCGGCAAACGATCCAAACGTATCCATATGTAGTTCGCCACCAAAGACTGATTTATAAAATTCCATCGCTTCGCGCGCGTTATCACTAAACCCAATGTAGCTATTTAATTTAACAGTCATCTTTTCGCCCTCCTGTTAGAATTTATCAATTTCAATTTTCTTCATTTGCATCATGTTCGCAAATGCGTCAGGCTTTTTCATGAGCTCTTCCATATTCTCTGGCACGACTTGCCAGCTCAGCCCAAACTGATCCTTACACCAGCCGCACTGCTCCGACTCGGGCACGGTTGAAAGTTTGTCCCAGTAGTAATCGATCTCGTCTTGGTCTTTACATGCAATCAGGAACGAGATCGCTTCATTAAACTTGAATTCCGGCCCAGCATTAATAGCCGTGAATCGTTGTCCGGCTAATTCAAAATCAATTGTCAGCACCTCACCAGCGAGCGACTGTTGAAAATCCGCCAACCCTTCCGTTGGGTAGCGCGACGTTGCAACGATCTTGCTATCCGGAAAAACTGTTACGTAAAAATTCACGGCCTGCTGTGCATTGCCATCAAACCATAGATTTGGGGTAATTTTTTGTACCATACTTCCTCCTCTCCCTAATTTATCTATCATCATTATCCCACAAATAAATTATGTTCACTGTGTGAATATATACTGACGGCCAGTGTCGTCTTTGCCATTGCCAACCCGGTGGTTTATTATGAGCAGTAATGATAAATCCAGATATAAAATCCTATAATGACGCCCAGTCCGGTATGGCTCAGGCGATCTGCAAGACCCTCAGCACAGAAATTGACGCTAGCCTGACAACAGCAACTAACAAAGTCTGGCACGGTGCGCCGGTGTGGTTTATTGACGACAATCCAATCGTTGGCTACTGGGTTCGAAAAGATTACGTACAGCTCCTATTTTGGAGCGGACAGTCATTTGACGAGCCCGACCTAGCGGTCGAAGGTAGCTTTAAGGCTGCCGAGAAGCAATATAAAGCCGCTGACGAGATTAATCTTGACGATTTGCATCGTTGGCTCGAAAAGTCCCAAGCCATCCAGTGGGACTATAAAAACATCGTCAAGCGTCGCGGCGAACTCGTACGATTACCTTAGTCAACCGACACTCCTCAACCTTGCACTAATTTTAATATTATGTTATTATAATAACTATGACACACAAGGAACCGCTCCCAGGCTCTGGGAATAATGACGACAAGTACTTAAAAGAAACCCTTGATGGCATTCTTTCTTCATCACCTGACCTACAAGCACAGGTCGACTCTCTTAACGAGACGGAGGAGTACCGTCACCTCGCGGCCAATGAAGCTGTAATTGTTCATTATTTAGCAGATAAGATTCCCGCTATCGAAAAGCTGTCTCAGATACTTGAGTCACTTCAGCAAGACCAAGATAACCCAACAATGATTGATGTCGTACAGGCTGTACACGAGATCACGAATGAATTATCCGAAAAAGGCACGCCACCAGAGACGCTTGCTCCGTTCAACCACATGCGCGACCTTGCCGGCACCATCAGCGACATTGCAGCCAACCATGACGCTATCGTCGGCGAGAAGGAAGAAATTCAAATACGTATTTTAGAAAGAAGCCATCTTTCACCAGAAGAAAAGCAAGCGCTCATTGAAGCATCCGATCATTTTATTGCCGGTAGTTCACTCGACGTCACCGACCCAGATGCTGTCGCGAATGCCTTAGTGCAAAGCGAACACAAAAGAGAAGAAGAGGACGCAAACATGGCACTAGGCCGCAAGGCAGGCATACTCTTCAATCGCCTCATTGCGAATAAATATGGTATCGATCCCGAAAGTGACACATGTTCTGCCCTCAGGATACTCGTCAGAGCAGCTGCGACAACTGGCTACACTGCAATCCTAGGCAATGTCGATGACATGCTCGCAGAATTAAACATACCAAAAGGTGAGTTCTACGATACCGTTGATCATATCATCCAGTTAGTCAACTACGACGCGCAGTAATCTACCGCGCTAGCTATATAAAAACCACGCTTCAATTGAAGCGTGGTTTTTACTGAACTGTTTGTATTATTCAGGTTTCTGAGTAGGTGTCGTGTTGCCATTACCTTCACCGTGCTTGCGCAAGATACGCTTCTTGTAGCTGCGGAGGAAGAACCAGATACCAACGATTAGAGCAATCAGCAGGAGTACACCGACAATCGCCGCAATGATGACCGTCCATGGCACGACCCAGAATGAGCGAGACACTTCAACCGTCTGGTTCTTTTCACCGTAGGTAAAGGTTGCTTTTACGGTGTAGTTACCGAAGTTACTAATTTTTTCTAGTGGAAGTTCCCAGCGGCGAGCACTGTCTGGCAAAATCATGTCACGAGGATTTTTATTATTGAAGTCAGCCGAGTAAACCACCTTGTCGCCCTGTAGAACGGATATTTTACCTAGCGGCCCCATCTGTACACTACCCTTGTTTTCAAAACGGAATGACGTCTGTAGGTTGTTCGGCGTCTGGAAGAACGAACCAGCTTGACCATTTTGCTGAACATTGAAATCCGTTAGGTCAACCTTTTCAACCATGTCGCCAGGAACTGTTAACAGGATTAACGATGCCGCACTGGCACTCAAGTTGACCTGACCGCCACTTTCGGGCGCAGCTGGTGCAAAGCGAACAGCACCGAAGTAACCACCTGCTTTTGCATCTTTTGGCACCGTAATAACAACCTCAACCGTCTTCGCCTCACCAGCAGGAACCGTCACATCAGCAAGCGGCTTCATAAAGCGTTTGAGGCTATGCGTGGGTGCGTACTTGTCCGCATCTAGAATCAAAGATGGATTACCGCGCTCGTCACCTGAAATGAAGTCATTCTCAACTGGACGAACCGTGATCGGTGACTTTGTCAGGTTTGTTACCGTCGTCGTTACTGTCTTGCTCGTACCTGGCTTGACCGTAATGTCAGTGCGAACAGGCGAAACCTTCAGTACATTAGTTGATTTGTTAGTGTTTGGTGTTTGTGCAAATGTCTGCGGACTGATAAGTACAGCGAATGCAAAAGCAGCCATCATTACCGTGCCGACATTCGTTCGGATACGTTGTTTTAACATCACATTTTTCCCTTTTACGTAATTACTTCCCATCATAACAGATACGCTTATGTTTGCAAGCACTATCTAAATAAAACAACACCCTCGCATTAAGGGTGTTGTTTTAACGTCATATCGACCTAGAACTTACCAGTCGCAATCATACTCAAATCGGCTGAATACAGACCGGCTGGAGTAACACTACTGATGCTTGCACCAAAAGTAAGCTGCATATTCTTATTGCTGATTGGAGCGTCGTCCGTGTCAAGTATCGGGTCGCCGTAGACACTTGTCACACCAGTTGCATTACCTGCAACATAGTCCAGCTCATAAGTAGTAGCATTGTAAGTAGAACCGTTGGCCGTCTGGAACGTACCCGTTGGCGTACCTGCACCAGTCGGATCAGTAGCTGATGCAGCTAGTACACCAAACTTTGCCTGTCCGCCAGTAATCGTGCCACCGGTCAGTGCAGGGGTAATATCACAAGCACTTAGGGCGCCGGCTCGAAGCAGACCGCCACAGTTAAGTGCATTACTCTTTAGGCTCACGATCGCGCCACTCGCAGCATTAGTTGAAATCTGCGTAAAAAGGTTGCCAGTACTTAGCACACCTGCAGTTAAGGCTTTCTTGCCGTCACCGACATCTTGACCAAGTTCAAGCACTGGTGAAGTCACGCCGCCACAGTTTTGAGTAGGCACAGCAGCCGACACGCAGAAGGTGAGGGTTTCAAGCACGGCGCCTTGGACGCCGACCGTATCGGTAATTGAAATTGCAACGCCACCATCGTCAAGATGTGTGCCATCGACGTCAGGATCAGCTGATGTGTAGCCGTCAGCAATAGTATCGGCAGTATAAGTAACGATACGAGCATATAGCGGACCATCGTTAGTTGGGTTATTAATACCGGCAAGAGAAACTGAAACGTTTTCATCTTCGGCAATCGCACCAACAACCATTGCCGTATTTGTATCGAGATCACTTGCAGTAAAGTCACCTGTCGTAGATACATTCGTTACATCAAAGCCAACCGGCGGCGTACATGTCTGACCAAGAATTGGACTATCGCTACAAAAATCGACAACAAAAGCACCGGCGGCCTGCACAGCTTTAAAGTTAACTTGGTACGATACACCATTCGCATCAGCAGACGAACTACTTAGTGCAATTGAACGCTCAGTCACCTGAGCTGCCGACACTAGCGCCGGTATAATAGTCGCGAATAACATTGCGACCGCGGCGGCAAAATAGCCTGTACGGCGATCTAATAATCTAAAGGAATTCATCACTCTCTTTTCCTCACACCCTCTTCTGGTTATTTGTTTTGTTTACTAACGCTTTAAGTTTATCACAACACCGCTCATGCTTGTCAAACACTTTTTGCACAAGTTTTCCACAGTTTATACACTGCTACTTTTCTTGATAGTTGTCGCGCTCTTTCAGCATCTTGTTGCGCAGTGACGTTATCTGACTGAGCCGCCCTAGTAAAAAGGCTGGGAACAGTAGTACAAGCGATACAGCCGTTGGCGCCCACAAGATTTGCGGTGGCGGAGTAGCCGCTTTACTGTCTGTATCAGATGCTGACGCGCCAGCTGTTTCCCCATCCACTTTGCCACTCGATACCGCAATTAATTGCAAGAATGCAGCCACACCGTTCACATCGGTCACAGTAATATTCACCCGATAAATACCGGCCTTTTTATAGGTATGTAGTATCGTCACTACTCCTGATAACGCCTGACTTTTCAGCTCTGGCTTTGACCCATCACCCCAGTCAATACTAAATGCGTATGGTCCAGTGCCGCCAGACAACTGCAGCGGCCATGACAGTGGATTACCCACCTGTGCCGAACGACGACCGTACGAGCTAGTAAGCGTGATCAGTGAACCAAACGCCGTAAAACGAGTATCCGTATAATTAACCGTCACAGTATTTGATGCCGGCCCTACTTGATCAAGATCATCATAGACCAGTGCGCTGAGTTCGTTGGCGCCCGCAAACAAACTGACTTGAATACTAAAGCTACCGCCAGCGCACATCACCGAACCCACCATGACACCGTTGTTGTATACCTGTACTAGCAATCCGTTCGGACAAATACCATTGACGGTGATTGGAGAATTCGCAAACGAACTGCCACTGCCCGGCGTGGTAATCGTCGCTCCTTGGGTTGGCGGCGGCTGTGTTTTGGTTGCCTCTAAACCAATCGAACCTGGTTTTGGATTTGGTACCGGAATTGGATTCAGGGCCGAAACTGACTGCGCAAACGCAAACAGCGTCAGTAGACACACCCCGACTGTAGCCAGGAGTGCCCACTGAGCGCTGAAACGAATCTTATGTACCATAGTTATGCTTATTGTATCGCGCTTATGCCAGATACAAAAGGGATTTAATGGTTATTTTTTAGATGACGCTTTCTTAGATTTGCCGCCATTCATCTTGCCGCGTACCACACGGACAACTCGCCAGATAACGAATCCGATAATAGCAAGGACAACGAGGACCAGGATAATGAACCACCATGGCAAGTACCAGAATGAGGCATTACCGACAATATCTTTCGTGTTGTTACCGTTTTGACCATAGAATAAGTTTAGTGAAGCGCTGTAGTAACCTGGCCACAGACCTGCTGAAGTACAAGCTTTTGTATTTGATTTTGATCCGTTGAAGTTCACTTCCTGAGCTTTTAGCTGAATACAAGAAGTATATGTTCGTGTTTGACCAATCAAAGCAAGTGAGTCATTCGGATTGACGTCGGTAATAGAATACTCTTTACCAAACATACTCTTTAGTGTGATACTGCCAGCTGGAGCTTCAGTGACATTACCGCTATTCTTTAGAGTGTACGCCACATTTTGAGGCTCACTTGTAGTGAAGAATGTGTAACCCGCTTTCCTACTACTCGTCTCAACCCTGTAAGCACCAAACTTTTCAAGCTTTAGGTCTTCGTTTACCTTGCCAGGGATTGAAGTGAAAACAAGCGTTACACCTGACGCGCTCAGGCCAACGTTACCACCATCCGAAGCTCCTGATGAATAGACAATAGCGCTGTAGTAACTACCCGCACCATGCCCGGCAGGGACTGCGACGCTCATATCAAGCGTCTTACTAGACTTTGGCTCAACTGTTACTGTCTTTGGTACTGTTAAAAACGGCTTGAGCGACCATGCGGTTTGTGGCGCATCTTCAGCGAGCATTAGCTTTGGTGCACCGCCATCATCAGTAAACGTAAAGTCAACTACACGAAGCGTGAGCTGAAGTGGCACATTCTTATCAAGGTTGCGAATCGTCAACTTATCTTTAACTGACTTACCCGCCTCGATCGTATAATTCTTTTTTGGCACGATACTCAACGATGCAGATGATTGCGCTGAAACGGGCAGCGCAGGCATAACATATGCCGCACCAACTAATACCGCGATAGCGGCCATAAAAATGCTTTTAAAGCGTTTCATTGTTCTATTTTCTCCCAGTTTTTACTTTCTCTATAAGTATAAGCGTATTGTACCACTAAAAGCGGCCACTGGCTATGTAAGTAATCGTTGTACTATACACACCAGCACGCAAACTTTCACTAGAGTTAACGATGTAACTAACCGTGAACTTCTTCATCAAACTAACATTTGGTGAATACGCGACGACATCTCCCGATGCGTACTTATATCGGTTCGGGATACTGTAATCCGGCGATGGAATCGCATTTGCCCATTCACCCTCCGGATCACTACCGACGCTCGGAGCATTATTTGCAACCAGGTTAATACCAAACTGGTTAGTCCCCTGCACACTTTCGGTTGGCGTTGACGGCGAGTCAATGACGTTCGTACCCGCACTAAGAGAGGATCCGTTGGCCGTAATAACGAATCCTCCAGACGCATTAGTACCCGCTGCCATCTGCGACTGAGCGAGTAATGTTGATCGCGAACTGAGCTGCCCCATATCGGCATAGTTAGTTTCATTAGTTCCCGTACAGTTATCGAAAACCTCCTCGGCAACACAAAAGATAAGCATTGGTGGCACCTGCGTTTCCAGTGTAACGCCGTTCGTCACTTGCCCCCTTACCGAACCAAAATCAATCTGCGGACCTGTCGCATCAGTTGTCGCATGACTTCGCAAGCGAATTGAGTATGATTGACTGGTGTCGGTCGGGTTAACAATATTATCAAACGTATACGACGAGCCGCCGCCCATAATCATACTTGGTAGGCGCGTCAATACGATGTGGTTCGTAGACTGCGACTGGATCGAGTAGCCAGTTTCGCCCGATTGACTGCCCAGTACTGCATTTGAAGCATCAAAGCCAGGCGGCGTGACGCAAGCATGATACGGAATTGGGTCAGTGCAAATCAGCATATCAACCGACCCAACCGGCTGCGGGCTCATGTAGCGAAACGACACCGTGTATGAGGTTGTCGCACCCGGCTCGCTACTATTGATATATAGACTACGTTCCTGAAAACGCATTGCTGCTGAGGCTGGCATTACAAATATAAACAGCGCCAACAACAAGGCCACTAAATCCTCGGAACACATGTGCCGAAACGTGAAGATGTGTTCGTGAAACCGTACCAACCTATGATGCATAACTGCTGTTATTGTACTAGATAATAGACTTAATGCGTAGTAGCTGGCATATCAAAAATAACCGGTCCTTACGGACCGGTTATTTTATTAACTACACTATGTAGCTTTCAGACTAAAATCGATTTAGTACTGAGGAGCAGCAAGATAGTTAATCTTGGTTGTGTATACACCAGCTGGCGTATCCGCCGCGATGTTACCAACATAGCGTACCTTTGCAGTTGCACAGCTAATGACTGTCGAGTCTTCCTGAGCAACTACTACAGGAGTAGTCAAACTTGACTTTTTAAAAGCAAACTGCGCATTGTTTGTCGTAGTCTCGTCACTGATTGAAGCAATGCCACCGTCAGCATAATCCGATTCAACAACAAGTGGAGCGGTGCTTAATGGACTAATGTGATTAATTGGAAAGTCATTAGTTCCATCATTGTCAGTTCCTTCAGGATCCAGTGCGTCAGCACTAGGGTCAACAAGGGCTAGACCAAACTGCTCTGTACCTGGATGGCTGTAATCTTTAGCGCCATCATTTGAGTTAGCTGGAGCAGCACCGATTGGAGCGATAAAGTCACCAACAGTGTTTCGCAGCGTATCACCTGAGTAGTACACTGTTGCACCACCAGATGAGTTAGATGAGAGTCGCCAGTACGAGTGCGTATCGTATGCCTCGCCCGTTTCTAGAGAGTTCTCGGCATTTGGATCACCAAGGTCTAGGCGGTTACCATTAACTACAGAGATTGCGTCACATGAGCCGTGGGGCACAGCCTGAGTATCTGGATTCCGAGTACCGACTGAAAAAGCCATGGTTTCCAGAACCTTTGTAGTGATGTGGATCGAGTCGGTCATAACGTTAGCAACCGTCACACCACCATCGACATTATGCGCACCGCCTGGAACATGATCAGTATCGGTAGCACTGTCATATGTATTAATCTTAACGAAAAATGCGCCAGAACCCGGGTTAGTAATAAATACACTTTCCGAGGCCTTAAATACAATCTTTACTAGATCGCCATTTTCGATTAGATCACCAGTTGGAGTCTTAGTAAGAGCCATGTAGTTAAACTTACCTGTTAAATCACCGTCAAAAGAATCGTCTTCTTTATTAAGAGCAGTCATTTCCCAGCCGGTCAAAGGCGCACCCCCTACAGATATCTGGAACTGGCCTGCGCCCGTACCCTCTGTAAAGCCATCACTAATTTCAAGATCACTTCGACCTAATGGATGTGCGACCGTATTCGTTTCACGAGCCACCGGAGCGCCAACTCGGGCATCACCGTCGTTATCGCCAGGCGCCTGACAAAGACCGGCTGCTTTTGTGCAATACTGCAAAGTAAAGCCTTGGATCGTATCCGTGCTACTAACCTTAAACTCGAAAGTTTCACCAGTTTTCTTACCGTTTGGACCAGATCCTGCCGGTGCATAGTTTTCAGCGATGGCATTCGGCGCAGTCGCCGAGTTGCCTGAACCGTCCGTATCCTGGAAGCCAGGTGCAGAGCTAGATAGCAGCAACGAACGCTCGGTCAACGGATTCAAGCCGTCGGCGAATACTGATGCCGCCGGAACGACAGTCGCCGCCAAAACAGCAACCGCAACACCAAGCATCGAGCCACGTCGAGCAATTGATTTGAGTGTATACATGTTTGTATATTTCTCCTTTTTATTTTATATTTTTGTTCCTTTTATAAGGGGTACAGGCGCATTTTACCATTAGCGGCAATACCAGCGCAATAGAGGAATTGAGTTATCCACAACATTTTGCGTATTTTGGCGATTTTATGCGCAGTCGCTAGAAAACCGGAATAACGACTGCCGAGAAATCACCTGTATAGTGACCGGCTGGCGTCGAGTTGGAAATATTCACAATCATGCTAATCGTATAGTCGGTTCGCCCTGATTCACTCAAGCTGCGCGCCACAACATCGCCACTAACATACTTAAATAAGTTTGGCGTCTGGTAATCGTCGTCAACCACACCAAAGCTCAGTTGATTCGATGGCACTTGCACTGGACCCGCGCCAACGTTCGGAGATGTGTTTGCCGCAGCATTAATCGCAAACTGCTCAGTACCCGGACTTGATGCAGTCGGTGTCGACGGCGTATTTAATGTATGATTACCATACTTTGGCGGCGTGCCTACAATCTGCAGCATGTAGCCATCACTTAAATAATTACGAATACGGACAGTCATTGTCTTGGTTGCCGTACGCTCAGTCGTTAAGTCGCCGAGGTTTGACTCGCCCGGATCAACGATCACCTCTAAAAGTGGCTCCGTATCTGCAATCGGACCAAAGGTCGCCGTACCGCCAGCACTCGAACTGCCACCACCACTTGTCATATCACCAATCGACGTTCGGGCACAGTACTGCTCTGAACAGCTCTCTAGTGTTGACCCAGAGCCAAACTGCATTTCGCTCACCTGGTAACTACTGGAATTTGATGTTTCGGCCATAACCGGGGCAGCGCCACTAATAATCAGCATCCCTGCCAGCAGCATAGGTCGTAAATATTGCCACAGTCTCCCATTTCGCATAAGCTTTATCTATAATATCATCGATAGCTAATAGAAACACAAGCTGGCGTCAAACTGACAAGTGTAGTAAGCTAGACGGTAAGCATAACCATAAAAATATACAACAATGGAACCCGACAAAAACACTACCCCGGCGACCGATGGCCAGCCAGCAAAAGACGACCAGTCAGCACCAGCTGATGCCCTCAGTCGCACGCCCGAAGACCTCGAGACCGAACAGGCAGAGCAAGCAGCTGCGGCCGCCAGTGCGACCACCGATAAGCCAGCTGAAAAAAAGATCTCGCCAATTAAAAAGTTCTTTCGCAAGGTCAACCTCTACTTTTTGATCTTTGTTTTGATGGTTGTAACGGCCGGTATCATTACCATCGTTAATTACCTTAATAGCCAAAAGCCCGCACCTGTCCCAACAATTGGCACTCAAGCCCTCACTACGGATGCCCTTAAGCAGCTCGCCAACACCGACGCGTCAGTCGGCAACACCTCGCAAACACTCACAATTCAAGGTAACGCTATTATCGCCGGACAAACACTGGCGCGTGGCAACCTGAATGTAGCGGGTAACTTTCAAAGTGGCGGCAGTATCCAAGGGCCAAGTCTGACAATTTCAGGTACATCAAACCTGGGCACGGCGCAGATCAATAGCCTACAGGTTGCTACTAACACCGCCATTCAAGGCAGCACAACGCTGCGCGATCTAAACGTCGCTGGTACGTCAACCTTTAGTGGTGCCGTCACCGCTTCGCAAATTACCGTCTCGCGACTCATTCTGAGCGGCAATGCGGTCCTGCAGATCCCTAACCACCTGAGCTTTACCGGCCCATCGCCAAGCCGCACCATTAATGCTGGCGTCCTCGGCAGCGGCGGCTCGGCATCGGTCAGCGGATCAGACACTGCAGGCGTTGTTAATATTAGCACCGGTAGTAACACGACAGCCGGCTGCTTTGCGCGCATCAACTTCCAGCAAGCCTTCACCGGCCAACCACGCGTTATCATCAGTCCTGTTGGCAACGCAGCTGGACGCACTGAATACTACGTCGATCGCAACACTAGTGGCTTTAGTATTTGCACCAGCAGTCCTGCGCCAACTAACCAAGCGTTTGCGTTTGACTACTTCGTCGCTGGCTAACATTCACTATGAACGACGTTTAAGCTATTTTTTAAACGTCGACAAACACCACGACACGGTTAGCTTTTACATGCATAAGCGCTCGTGAAATCTTGATGATCTTTTCGCCCTCTTGTGTCCGTATTGTCAGACTACAAGGCACAAGCATACATAAAAAGTTATGGTGACGTGGCAAAATATCAAACGGCCCCGTCGCGTTCACAGCACTAATACTATACGCGTCGCCTTCGAAATAGACCTTGAAAGGCGCGTAGACTTTAACTGCCACAGTTGGCTTACTGTCATGTTTTTCAGTCGCCTGCGAAGACTCAGCGGCATCTGATATTTCGGGTTGTGAAACATCGTCTGCCATTATTGTTCCTTTTCAGCAGGCGCAGCTGGCTGTGCGTCCGAAGTTTGTTCGACAGGCTGACTTGCTGCTGCTTCGCTCGACTCTGGCGTAGCGGACACCATTTTACCAATGATCGCCTCGACACCGTCGAGCGTTTTCTCGCGAGTCATGTGCTCACCCGGGACGCCCGTCACTTTTTCCATGACATTGAAACGCTGTTTGAAAAATTCAATGAGCTGCTTTGCCTTATTGTAGTCATCGCGGTCTTCAGCCGAGAGTTCGGACTCGCCAATAATCGCAATGATGCCTTTGAGTGATTCGTATTTCTGCAAGATCGCCGTTGCACGCGTAGCAAGGTCATAGTGCCGCTCGCCAACAACTTCTGGTGTCAGCAGGCTTGACTTGGATGCCAAGATATCAACGGCCGGGCGAATACCTTGTGCCGCGACGGCACGCGACAACACAATAGTACTGTCGAGCTCGTGCGAAATCATCTGCACCGCCGGGTCAGACAAGTCATCGGCGGGCACATAAATCGTCTGCAAGGCAGTAATGGAACCGTTGGCATTGGTCGCCAAGCGGTCCTGGAATGTTTTCACGTCAGAAAAGACGGTTGGCTGATAGCCACCCTCGGCAGGCGTCTGGTCGATAATCGTCGAGACTTCGTTTTTTGCCTGAATATAGCGATACATATTATCGGCAAACAGCAGCACGTCTTTCTTTTGATCATCGCGGAAGTACTCGGCAAGGGTAATTGCGCTCAACCCAATCAGGCTACGCTGCACCGGGTTTTCATTCATCTGACCAAAGAACATAGCCGTGGTTTTGAGCAAGTCGTTATCACCAAGCGTCTTGTACAGCTCGTGACCCTCGCGAATACGCTCACCAATACCAGCAAACATACTGATTGCCCCCGACCCTTCGGCGACGTTATTGATAATTTCCATCGTCAGGACTGTCTTGCCGACACCGGCACCACCAACGATGCCAATCTTGCGGCCTTTGACAAACGGCGTAAAGAAGTCGAGAACCTTCATGCCCGTTTCAAGCACTTCGTCTGGACGGTTTTCAAGGCTTGTCTCTTGAAATGCCGGCGCAAAGATCGAGCGCTTAACCATCTTGTCGAGCACCGCTTGGTCAAGCTGCGGCTTGCCGTCAATTGGACGCCCCATCGCATCCCAGACGCGGCCAATCATTTCTTCGCCAACGGGAATCTCAAGACTATGACCACTACGAGCCACCGTGTCACCCTTTTGAATACTGTAATCACCGCCAATATTCAAGCAGACCGCCATGTCGCCATGCGCCAAACTACTAACTAGCAGCGGTGACTTTTTCTCGTTGTCGACATACAGCATTTCGTTGAGTTCTGGCATATCCTCATCAAACTGAATCTTGATCACCAGCCCCTTGAGGGTGCGGACGACGCCTTTTTTGTAGACTGTTTGTTCACTCATTTATTCTGCTCCTCCGGCACGTAATTTTTTGAGACCGGCAAGTGACTCTTTCAACCTGGTGTCAACTTGGTTACGTTTCGCGCGGTTATATTCGGTATGAAGCTCGGCGGCGTTGGTAATTGAGCGTTCTTTTGCAGCCGACATGGCCTTGAAACGACTCGCGACCTGCGCCAGGCGGCTGTCATAAATAAACTGTGAAATCGTCAAGCGAAGGATCGAATTCTCCAAGTATGCGGCTACGGCGTATGAGCCTGGCTCGAAAATATATGTCTTCTCGGTCACCATATCATCGCTCACTACTGCCATATCCGCCACACGACCCTTACTTGAAACCACCTCGCTCAGATCAACGTCTTTGATTTCCTGCTGGGAAAGTGAAATATAATTTTGATAGTAAATGCGACTTTTCGCGTATTTTCTCGTGATGTCCATGAGCGGATCGACATTCACGTAATCATGCTCGGGCAAATCGAAATAATACGTATGGTCGATATGGGCTTGCTTGAGTTTGAGTGCGCCATGATGGCCGATCACCAGGACGTCGTTTTTCGTCTCGTCATAACGCTCGACGACTTTGCGGATCAGGCGGTTATCGATATCACCACTCAAGCCACCCTTTGCCGTAATAAGGATGAGTAGCTCCTTGTCGATCGGCGTTTCGCCGGCGACGCGGCCGTAGTTGAACATGACGTCGACGCGGATCTGTTTGTAGATATTCCACACCTCATCAAAGAACTGATTACTAATTAGCACCTTGCTTTTCGTCTTGGCAATCTGCATACTACTCAGACTTTCAAGCGCCGACGTCAGACTGACGACAGACCGGACTGACGCTTCCTCGGCTTTGATTTCCAGCGGACGACGCACTACTTTTTCTCCTTGGTTTTGTCATCTGTAGCCGCCTCGGCAGGCGCATTGTCGGCAGCTTCGGCCCGAGCAGTTTCTTCAGCTTGGCGCTTCTTTTCTTCCTCGGCTTTGGCCGCTTTTTCAATCGCCGCTTTCTTGACTTCATCAATCGTCGTCACTTCCGCCTTGAGTGCCGCCTCAAGTTCATCGTAATTACCATTCATGTCTTTGTCTTCTTGCAGCTTTGGGGCGTATTCGTGCACCTTTTCTTTCAAGCGTTCGACATTAATAATTTCCTCGGGACTACTATTAAGGACGATGCTCATGATAAACTGCTGTTCGGCAAAACTGTAGATCTCACCAATCGCTTGATTCATCACTTTAAACAGCACCTTACCCTTGTCGTAATCAGCCTGCGCTTGTGGACTCAGCTCGGTACCAAAGTGAGCGTACTCCTCGGCCGTTCGATAGCCCGCTAGGGTCAAGTTGAGCTTGTCGGCCAGTCCCTTTTGGCGTTTATTCTGACCAACACCACCAACACGCGTGACCGACAGCGCCGTACTGACCGCTGGACGCATCGTATCTTTAAAGATCTGCCCGTCCAAAATCCATTGCCCGTCGGTAATTGACATGACGTTGGTTGGCAGGTACGCCGTAATGTCGCCGCCCGGGGCGTAAATGATCGGGATGAGTGTCTGACTGGCGTGATTTGATTCGGTCTTGCCGCCACGCTCGAGCAAGCTAGAGTGCGTATAGAACATATCGCCTGGATACGAGTCACGGCCCGGACTGACGCCAGCAATCAGTGAGATTTCGCGGTAAGCCTGAGCGTGCGCCGTCAGGTCATCGTAAATCATCAGTGTGTCCATATTGCACTGGTGCCAAAAATATTCACCATGGGCCGCACCGACGTACGGCGCCAGATAAGTCAGGATCAACGATTCAAACGAGTTACTGACAACGACAACGGCTTTTTTCAGAGCATCATTTTTTTCGAGGTTGCTGACAAGTTCGGCGACGTCATGCTGACGCTTGGCAATCAGCACATAAATCACCGTAATATCGGTATTTTTCTGGTTAATGGCGACCTGTGCCGCCAGTGCTGTCTTGCCTACCTTGCTGTCGCCAAGCATCGCCATACGCTGCCCCCGCGCCAATGAGTATTCAAGATCAAGGATCGTCACCCCTGTTTCAACGGGCGTATCGAGCAGTTCTCGCTCAAACAGTGCCGGGGCATTATGGAAAACATCCCACTCCTGGTCGGCAACAATCTCGCCCTTGCCGTCAATCGGCTCACCAAACACATTCACGACGCGACCGATGAAGTTCTTGCCAACGGGGATCATAATATCGCGCGCCTCAATCACACACACTGCACCAATCCGAAGTGGTGATGGATCGAGTTTCATGACCACAACGTGATCTTCCAGAACCTGGTGGACATACCCGCGCGTATCGTCATCAAAGCGCACCGTCGCATGGACGTTGGTCGGCTGCAAGCCCTTTACACTCACCATGAATGAATCAATACCAATAATTTCACCGACAGGATTGCCGGCACTCACTAACTTTTCAAACACTCTCGCCTCAGCCACGAAGCGACCTCAATTCCTTGATTAGCAAATCATGACGGCCATTCAATGCCGCTCGCAAACTCAAATCATGCACGTGATTTGGTGTCCGAATATACGCACCGGCCACTAAAGCCGGCTGCAACCCAATAGCAATAACCGCCTGTGGATGCACTGACGTACGCAACCATTGCATAAGCTGCTGCGAACTTTCACGATCTGCCGTCACAGCAAAAGTCATATGGATTACCGGGACGTTATCCTTCAAGAGACGCAGCTGCTTGATCAGCGCTGTGCGCGCCTGACTTCCGTCATCAAGTGTTAATTGATTAAGCTGTAAAAAGTCAGTTAACTGTTCCGAAAGAACCAGCTCGGCCTGTTCATCCGAACCAACCTTGGCGCGAACTGCAGCCGTTGTCAGTTCGCCGTCGATCCGCTCAACCTCTTCGACCAGACGTGATACGTCAATTTTACTCACAACGCTCGGCGGCAATGTGAAATCGGTGTAAGTTTTCACCGCCGTTTCGCTCATAATTTCATATCATCCACAATGGCTTGCTTGTTCGCCTCCAGCTGCTGAATAATTGACGGTAATTGCGCCTTCATGTCGTACTGATCACCAAGTGCGCCCAGTAAATAATGCTCAATAATCTGAGCCATATTTTCCTCAAATACATTAATCATCAGCGTTTCTTGTGTTTCAATATTCTTTTGTAGAGTCGTACTTAATTGCTGCTGCTGTTCTTCGAGCGCTTTTACGCTATTATTGAGCGTCTGCAAGGCAACATCCTGGGCATCTTTGGTGGCAATAATGCGCGCCATATTGCCCTGGATAACACTCGACATCATCGTTTCTTGATCGGTGATATTCTTTTGTAGTTTCGCCACATCATCCTGCAACGCATTACCCAGCTCTTTATGCTGCTCTTGTAACGCCTGGACACTATGACCGAGCGATTGTAGCGCAGCATCTTGCGCTTCTTTTGCTGTTTTACTGTATTCTGCAAATTGAGCATCAAGCTGAGTCTTGGCATACTCTGTCAGGTCAGTGTTAAACTGCTGAATACTGGCGTCAAGTTGCTGGGTGACGTGTTCTTTTAATTCACGGCTAATATGCGTAATCGTCGCATCAAGATCTTGTTTAAAGAGGACGCCATTTTCATTAATGACTTTTTCAAAATACCACCGACCGTGATTGCGCAACTCCTCACGAAAATTCTCATCTAGAAAATGCTGTTCAAGTACCGCGGCGTCAATATCAGACAGCTTGTTTTGCGGTTTTTGTTTATGTTGAAATAATCCCACGTTTGTTAATCCACCCTTATTTAAACATCATAGCTTTAATAGTAAATATACCGCAAATAGGCCGATAATTAAAATCAATACACTGGTTAATATGATCTCAAGCAGCGCCCTAAAGATTGACTTTTTTGACATTGGATTACGGCCGATGGAAATCACGCTGCTGCGCACCCCCGAGTACAGGACGGCAATCGCAGCAATCAAACTCACAGCTGTAATACCCATACTAAGGTAAATACGAATTGCACTGACTTCTTTTTCAGCAATTGCTTGCCCCAAGCGCTCCAGCGGTTCCGGCACCTTTACCTTGGTGCTCTTTTCATTTGGGTTGCGCTTGATATCAATCGTGACGGGAATGGAGCCAAGCGTGACTGTCTTGTTTGTTTTGCCTGTCGTATCCTTAAGGATTGTCGTACCAAGTGTGACGCCTTTGCCGTCAAATGACCCAACGGCTCGGCCAAACACCGTCTTTTCCTCGGTGCCAGCTTTCATCGCAACGCCGTTAACTGCCGAAAGAGTCACATAGTCGCCAGCAGTAATCGTGCCACCTTGCGTACTCACAAGGACGTTATAGGTGCCCGAGGCGGCAACATACACCTCATTTTCAAGCCCCTCGTTCGACAGTTTTACCGATAACTGGCTACTATCGATCGTCACCCCAAACATATTTTGCAGCTCCGACTGAGTGGCAATCTTGACGCGATTTGCATCCTTGCCAGTCAGCTGAACAATCGTGCCGTTATCCAGCGGCGCATCAGCAGCATAGCCCTGGACACTCCCGCCACCATATGTTGCCCCCAGTACCGGCAAAGCAACGGCCGTTACCACGCCGACAGCGATCGCCAAACTAAGAATGATTCGTGATACGTTCACTGTTTGTTTATACTCCATGCGCCCCTGTTATGCGCTTTCGCTCATTATACCATAACAAGTATCCATTTTAGGGGCGAATGTACTACGCACAGAAGGCGCATAGGGATATATATTTCACACTACTAATCGCAGGACGCAATAGTCTCTTTACCCCTGTTTCGACAAACGTGTTATTTCATAAAAAAACATATGGTATAGTAGTTGTTTTTTGCTCTATATATTGCCCATTGCAGCGATTTTGCTACGTAAAACCAGCCAAAATTGACCACAATTGCCGCCAAATCAAGCAGCTCGTTTAGGCGTCGAAAAAGCAGCCATTTTAGACCATCAAAAAGGGCCATTTTAAACTGTTAGAAATCGTTGTGACCCCAAGGCGCTTGTGGTAGAATTATTACAGCTTTCGATGGCACCACACGTCTTAGGCAAACAAAAAATTATTTCTACATCCAAACAGATATAGAAACAAAAAAATAATGAATACGTGGTGCCACCTCCCCACCGGTTTTAAGCGTCGTTATGTGCTACAGTTCGTAGCACTGGCTTCAATTATCGTAGCGTTAATTACAACGCTTATATTTGCGCATGCCTCTCACGCGGTACAAAGCACCAACCGAACGATCAGCTTCCAGGGCCGCCTGCAAACAGCAGCGGGTGCCGTGGTAGCCGATGGTTACTACAACATCCAGTTCAAAATCTACCAAGGTGGTACCGGCGCAGCGGCAGGCAATCCGGGGGGCTCACTCAAGTGGACAGAGTCGTACACCAACAACAATGGCAACAATGGCATCCTTGTCAAAAACGGATTATTCTCGGTCAATCTCGGAAGCATCAACACCTTCGGTTCGAGCATTGACTGGGACCAGGATGCACTATGGCTATCGATGAACGTGGCCGGAAGTGCCGCTGCGTGTACCTCATTTGGCACCGCGCCCTGTGCGGCTGATGGCGAAATGCTGCCGATGAAGCGCATTACCGCCGCTCCGTACGCCATCAATGCCGGAGCAGTTGGCGGTAAAACAGCCGATAATTTCATTCAGCTCGCTCAAGGGGTTCAAACCGATGCCAGCAGCAATACCAGCAGCATCTTTATCAATAAAACCGGCACTGGCAACCTGATTCAGCTGCAAAACTCAGGCAATAACGTCTTTAGCGTCACCAACGGTGGCGATTTAGAATTTGGCAGCGGATCTACTCGAGCCATCTACGTCGGCAATGCTGCCCCAGATACAACGGGAGATGCTCTGGTAATTCATGCGGGTTACGGCGGAAGTGGCGCAGGCAGTATGGGCGGCGGTTTATTCCTCCAGGGAGGAAGTGCGGGTGGCACTAACGCCGAAGGTGGCAGCGTTGCTATTACCGGTGGTGCCGGCAGCGGTACCGGTAAAAATGGCAGTGTGTATATCGGGGCTAGTGATACCGACGCAGTCCAAATCGGAAGCACCAATCTCACCAGCGGCACCCAAACAATCAACATCGGCAACAACAATACGACAGGCGGTACGACCAACGTCACGATTGGCTCCGGCGGGTCGGCAAGTGGCGGCACGACAAACATCCAATCCAAGGAAGAAACAACAATCACCACCAACGGAACGAAACGTGCAACATTCGCCGATGATTCCAATACGCTGTACGTTGGTAACGCCGACGGCAGCGGCCATGCAACTACCGCCAATGGCTTTACCATCCAAGGCACCAGCAGTACCGGCAGCGATACTCAAGGTGGTGGACTCACCCTCCAGGCCGGGTCGGCCACGAACGGCAACGCCAACGGCGGCAATCTCACCCTCAGTGGAGGTGGGGGCAGTGGCAGCGGTGCGACGGGATTGGTCGTTATCAGTACGCCAACCTTCCAAACAGCAACAAATGACACAAACTGCTATACAGGCAGTGCTTTAGTTTCTGGTAGCTGTACGTTCACTAGTGCCAGCGTCAACGGCTCGTCGGTCCTCATCGCTGGCTTCTCGACCAGCGGCCAGGTTGCTACTCTGCCAGACCCGGCTATTACCACTGCTGGTCGCATCATGTACGTGACGGCTGCTAATAGCACAAAAGACTTCACGTTGCGCGCAAATACCGGCGCCGGTACAGGGGTTGAGCAAAATATCACCATGCGCCAAAACACAACCGCCACAATGATCTGGAATGGATCCGACTGGACTGCGGCCGGCGGCTCTAATTCGACAACACTTCAGGACGCCTACGCTAATACGCCGCAAAGTGCCGGCGGGGCTGAGGTCGTCCTCAATAACGGCGCCAACACCGGTGGCCTCACTGTCCGCGACGGCAGCGCCGATCCAGTCAACGGCACATTGTTTGAAGTTCAGAACGCTGGCGCTGCTTCACTCTTCTCGGTCAACAGTAATGCTAACGAATACGCCACCAACCCAGGTGCCGAGACGGCTGGCTCATCAGCCTCGACCCTACCGTCAAATACCTGGGGTGTCGCCGGCACCGCCACTGTCAGTCGCTATACAACGCCAGGTAATTACATCACTTCCGGCCAAGCATCGATCAAAGTAGAGACTGGTGCTGCCTATTCTGGCGGCAATAACCAACTCAAGTCTGCACTTGCGCCCGATACAACCTACAACGTGTCCATGTCGGTACGTCTGGAAAACGGCTCAGATCCATTTACTGATTTTGCCGTCTTCTACACTAACGACGGCAGCGCCATTGCTGCCACCTGCCAAGACAATATCACGGTCACCACCAGTGAATGGACCAAGGTTAATTGTTCGTTCCAAACACCATCAAGTGGCATTACCAGTGGAAATAATATCGCGTTTGGCCAGGTTGGCAGTGCCGAACGAACCTTCTATCTCGACAACCTCAGCGTCGCGGCTGGCGCGAGTAACGCACCAAACGTGCAAATTGGCGGCGGACTAAGTGGCGGCCCAGCAACCTTGTTTACACTCGACAAAGCCGCAACAGCCCCAACCGCCTCTAGTAGCGACGCGCTGCTTGGTAGCATGTATTACGACACAACCCTTGGCAAAGTCCAATGTTACGAGTCTGAGGGCTGGGGTGCCTGTGGCGCCAGTCCTGATAGCTTTATTACACTCAGCCCAGAGTATAGCAATGCCGTTATGCACGGCTCGGGCACTGGCACTATGACGACTGACCTCTGTTCTGACACCCTTAATATCAATGACGGCAGCTCATCCCAGCCAACCATTTGCGGTACCAACGAGACCTTCAACTTCTACAAGTGGACCTCTGCGGAAGCAACTGATCAAACGCGTAGCATTTTTGTCACCTACCAGCTGCCAAGTACCTTTAAGGAATTCGTCGCAGGATCGACGTCACTCAAGGGTCGCACCAATCATGCAGACTCAACCGTCAATTATCAGGTTTATCGTAACAACGGCAGTGGCCTCACCGCTTGTGGTTCGGCGGTATCGGTATCGACAGGCTCGCAGTCAACCTGGCAAAATGCAACCGCTACTGGTGGCGCTGATCCGTCAGCGTGTGATTTTGCCGCCGGTGACAGCATCGTCTTTAGGATTAATCTCACCGCAAAGAGCGATGCCAATGCCTATGTTAGTAATCTCGGCTTCACCTTTAGTAACCATTAGCCCTTATTGGTCCGTCCTGGCTGCCGTGCTAAAATAGCAACAATAGTTAAACGCTGGGTTCTTAGCGAGGAATTTAGCAGGATTTATCGCCGTGGAATTCAAAAAACCAACCAGACATAGCACGAGGCAGCCAAAACTCGACATGCTCGTGCGCCGGCCAACACCGAGCAATCCCCATCCTGTTCGACACCCTGCACCGGTCGACGATGCCCACACGCCGCCAGCGACTACACCCGCTCAGCCGCCCCGCGTCACGCCAAACACAATCGATATCAATATCAACTTTGGCGGCTTGTCATCAAAAATTGCGGCCATCGCGCAAATTCGTAGTCTTCCGGTCACTAAAAAAACGATCGTGGTCGCCAGTATTATTCTTTTAGTCACTACGGGCATCGTAATTGCTGGATTCACCATCCGTCACCATACCGTCACCAATAACACCAGTGATAACAGCGACCCAAATAAGGCGATCGAAAATCTTGAGTACCAAACAGTCTTACCTGAGGGCAAGTCAATTAGCGAACTTGGCGGCTGGAAGCGTGTTAGTCCGCCAAAAAGCGATCCGGTCTTTGCCTATGCCGACAAGATTGGCGACACTCCAATTAGCGTCAGCCAGCAGCCCCTCCCTGAATCGTTCAAAGACAATATCGACAATCAAGTTGCTGAACTTGCTAAAAAATTCAACGCCACAACAAAAATTGACGCTGGTAGCACCAAAGTTTACATCGGCACCTCAACAAAGGGACCTCAATCAGTAATACTGACGAAAAATAATCTACTGATTCTGATTAAATCGCAGAAGAAAATTGACGATAAATCCTGGACAAAATACGCCGACTCCCTTAACTAGAGCCGGCGTCACGATTATTACAACTGCAGTTATCCTAAAATTGTCTATCGACTACTGATTAGAACTTTTATGCTTGTCGATCGATTGGGCAACTTTACCATCAGCTTTGAGGTTCTCATAAAACAAGACCTGATCCTTGCTAATCACCATCTCATCCTCAGGACCATGAACCTCATCGCCAAGTTTGATGAGCTGCACATTACTCTGGTCGGTTGTTGTCTGCTGCGGATTTTTTGAATCAGTTCCCTCACCTGCTTGGGTCTGCAGATAATAGATGTCGGTTAGTTTTAGGTATTCGCTATTAAACGCATGGAGCTTGCCGAAATAGACCTGACCGTTTGTAAAGAAGACGGCCTGATACTTGCCACTGTCAATTGCGGTCACGGGTTTTTGCGCGTTTGACCACGCAAACCATCCGCCGACACCGAGGATAATAACAATCAGCACTGCGGCGATAGGCAGAACAAATCGCTTCCACGATTTCTCTTCCTTTTTGGCATGGTGCGGCGCAGCTGATCGATACACGGTCGCCGGCGCCTCTTTTACCGGGTGTGGTACCTCTGACTGCCGCTGTGTCGGCTCTGGTCTACTAGCGACCCTCCTGTCTGTCGGTCGCGGCCCACGATAAGGTCCCCCATCCATGTTTGTTTCTCCAATTACCTATTGTTGCTTGCTCTATCATAGCATAAGGGCCATACCCCTTTCAATCAAAGCAACCACCGAACGGCTAAGCTCTTTTTCATCACTGTTATCAGTTAAGTGGCTTCATGACCACTCTAATCTAAACTTGGTATACTATATAATCATGAGCACTCCAGCAATCCTTAGCGGTACAGTTCACACCATGCCAGCCGATCTGCGCAAGGCATTAACTACCGATACAGCCGCCCTTACAGCGTGGAACGACATTACGCCACTTGCCCGCAACGAGTGGATCTGTTGGGTTGAAAGCGCTAAATTGATTGAAACGCGCACCCGTCGCGTCGAGCGCACCCATACCGAACTAGCCGAAGGCAAGCGTCGCCCCTGCTGCTGGCCAGGCTGTATGCACCGCGAAAAAAACGGTAAATAAAAAAGAGAGTAATGAAAAAATTATTTGCTATTCAAGTATTTGCCGGCAATACTCAGCGCAAATGAAGGCAGGATAATAAAGACATCGATAAACAAAAGTTTGATGAGTGTTTGGCTCAGCAGAGAGTCTGACTTATCTGGACCTGAACCTGTTAGAACTGTCACTATTCCTAACATTCCAAATATAATTGACGCATAGATAAAAATTCGGGTAGCTAGTTTTTGCATATGTATCGGTATACCAAAAAGACTTCCCGAGCAGTCTTCAGTATTACTACCTCACCCCACTAGTGAACGAAAGCGCGTCTTAGCTACAGCGCAGGATCAGGAATAGTGACGTTACACTCTGGCCCTGTCGACTCACCAGCAGTAAAGGTGCGTGTCGCTCCAGGAATACCGCACTGAGTATTAACACCCTCAAGTTGATAACGAAAATTGTAAGGTACTACAAATAAAATCCCCGCCCGGTATTCATCAGTTGCGTTTCGGTACACCCGAGTAGTACTGGGGTCTGGTAAGTTTTTCGCGTAATTCAATAGTCCGGCATTTGCGGTGGCATTTGCGGTATATGCCCTATTATCCCAACACAAGCCACCTTGGTAGCCGGTACCAAGACAGTAATTACCACTTCCGGGAAAAACATCATAATCGACAGCGTACGATGAGTAAATTTTCATATAGTCCTTAACGGCCGCAATAGTCTTCGCGTTCCTGGACCGCTCCTGAACACCGTTAAACGCGACAATCGTAATGGCCGCCAGGATACCAATCACAACAATCACAATCAATAGCTCAACAATGGTAAAGCCTGTTTGCTGTTTTTGTCTTGCCCACATATTATTCTCAGTATAGCAAAAAGTCTTCAGTTCGAAGAGCTTTAAGCATAATCATTTTGAATCCCGACTACAGATCTTGAACCATCAAGCGGAGTTCATCCCTCAAGATACAAGCTGAAGTAACCGGTTGTATTTTCAACATATTCATAAGTAGGATCGTCATCTTTCGGGTACCAAATCGCTCCATTCTCGCTATCGGGTGCAGGTATAAATTTATTGTCCTCAGCAATAAAATGAGATTGACTGGGAAAATCCTCAAAAACCAGCACATATTGTACGCCGTTAGCTGTGAAATAATGTGCAAATGTGTCCTCGCCTATTTTTCCATGATCCCTCCAGGTGATAGTTCCGAATTCAATCGAATAGCGAGGTAGGATACTCTCTTCGTAAAATCGATTGATATCTGAATAGTTCACTATTTCCATAAGTACAACTATACATAGATGCGCTGAAATTGAATACGGCCCTAACTATCACTCCCTTTCAGCCAACGTCTTAACTCGCTCCAGAGCTTTCGGATAGTTAACCTTAAAGTAGTCTTCCATTTCTGACGGTACATCAAATGCCGCAGTTAACGTCGTCGCACCGTCTTTCTCTGTGAGCGAGTAACTTTCCGCACCGCCAGTCCACTCTTTCTCGCGCTCTTGTTGTCCGTTTTTCTGTGTATCCGCCTGATGTCTAAACAGTAAGAATTCGCCCGGCACGAGCGTCTCAACCAAACTCGTTACACCATACCCATTTTCAGCAGAGATAAACTGCACTTCATTGCCTTCTTGCAGCTCGCCAGCCATGTACGTTTCCGGATCGATAATACCCGCCCACTGCCGAAATGTTTCATCCTGCCACAAAGTATCCCAGACTCTTTCTTTAGTGGCATTGATCTCAATTAGGAATTGCATCTGCTTCATAGTTTTATTATCTCATACAAGCAATGGCACTTTGCCGGGCATCTGCAAGCATCTTTCGTTCATGTCATGTCTTCCTATTTCTATAGTCCTTGAGTAGCTAAGAGCTGTAGAGATAGGAACTGACAAGTATCTTAATGGCGATGTGCTGTGAGTAGTGCAGCCCATTTAAGGCTAGTTAAAAGGTGTCGCACCGTTTGGCAGACCACCACCCATTCCAGAAGCCGCTTGCTGTGTGACGCTATTCGCGTAATCGTCTGTAGGGTCACGATAGATTGTATGAACATGCCCCCAACCTGAAGTTGTAACACCTTCGACATCAGCGCCGGCAGAGCCTTGCTGCGCCTGGAACGCAACGTACACATTCGGACCAGAGATAGAGAATGAGATACCATTTCCCGTACTCATATCGTAGGTAGTTTCACCCGACCATGCAATGACTGCCGTAGCGAGAGTAGCTTTAATCTTTGCGAGCGTACTATTTGTAGTTTCCTCATCAGCCATTCCAGCCCAGTTTGCAATTAGGTTCAATAGCAGCTGTTTTTGCTCGTCAGTCAAATTTGCGCCAGTTAGACCGTTGCCTGTTGAAAAGCTGCATGTGTCACCCGGGGCACACATGCTGACGTCGCCCGATGTCAAAGTTGCCCGCTGATCTTCCGTCAAGCTATTAAAGAAAGCAAACGCATCGGTGTAAATAGTCTCGAATGGCTGAACCTTGTTCCCGTCTGAATCCGTATAAACAGCAGGCTGCACGCCCAAGTGAGTCGGGGCAAATGTAATTTCATTACTTGAACCGATAAGGGTGGCGTTAATGCCAAGGTGGTGACCACCGAACTGCACTTCGTACGCATTCGTATTGGAAGGTGAACCAAAGAACGCAATATAATACTGACCAAGTGAACTCTCCGTACTAGAACTATTATCAAGAAGATACTGATCCCCTCCCATGATGTCAACGACTGTCTTATACGCTTCGTCATTTAGTAGTGACTCGAG
This sequence comes from Candidatus Saccharimonadota bacterium, assembly GCA_032153715.1. GTDB lineage: Bacteria > Patescibacteriota > Saccharimonadia > Saccharimonadales > Saccharimonadaceae > SEAL01. Next base: position 83,866 of record JALDYR010000002.1, read on the forward strand.
AACTTTTAACGCAGCAGTCTTCTGCTCGCCCGTGAGGTCGGCAAGATTAAGGCCAGCACGCTGCACAAATGTTACTGGAAAGTTTGACCATGACGTAGTCTTCGTCTCGTCATCATAATCGTAAAGAATCGTATTACGCTGCTCGTTACTCAAGGTAGTAAGAAATGCCTCCGCTGATGTTGTCGTTGCAGAGATTGTCGCTGCAGTAGTTGCCGTCTGCGCCGTAGTCGTGTTGTTTTGAGTAGTATTTGTCGACGTAGCAGCATTGTTATTTTTTCCAATAAATAGATGCGCCGCAAGGCTAGTCGCTATCAGTAACACGACCGCACCGATCACACTGACGAGCATCAGTTTGCGCTTTGACTTTATCGGGAGTACGGTACTTGTCTGAGCCGGCAATGGCAACTGATCCGTAGTACGGCTATTGTTTGACATCTGTTCACTTGGTTTATTGTTCGGCAATCTTGGCTTCATAACACTCCTTCGTTATATCACTCTTTTTACTATCTCGTATATTGTTATCTTCTTTATAAATTTTTTACCTTAATTATAGATGATAATTTATAGACCACTTTGAATGTGACTGGAGTCAGACTGTAGCCTAAAAACATACACTCTACACTCTGCGCTTCAGTCACCACGCCGAACCAGCGACTACCGCCAGACAAGCTGACGAGTCGCTGGTCCAAACTCAAATGCAAAACAAAGAAAAAAGCCCTAGTCCAAATAGACTGAGGCTCTCTCTCCGCCCACCATGATGAAGGAAGTTTGGCTGCAATCAAGCAAGGTTTGCAATATCTGCCGCAAGATTACGCAGTACCCAATAGTTATTCGAGATTCGTATCTAGCGCAATGTCAAAGAAGTGTGACAACATATTAGCAACCTCTTCGATGGCAGCGTCGTCATGAACCATTCCATATTCTTCAATCTTTGTTTTAGTCCAACCATGAAATTTGGCCAGCCCTTCAGAGTGATTGGTGTTGTGTGTTTCTATTTCCTCAACTAAGTAGTTCTCGCCAGCCTGCTTATTCAATGTAAAGCGGTAATGCTCGTTGCCTCCAAAGCCTTTGTATATATGAACGATGTCATTTTCCATAAAAAAGTGCCAGTGACTCCTAGCCGCATCATTGCCACCGCGTAGCTTTTCGTACGCATCTTGGCTCAATTCCCAACGTACTGAAATAGATCGAACTGCCTCTAGAGGTTTGAATTGGTGCTGCAGATTACTCATGATGTCATTCCTTCGATTATGCGGTTTAAATAGTAGTCAAGCGTTCAATAATAGCCCTACCGCCCCTACTAGCAGGAGAAAGATGAGCGCCGCGAGCCTCTCCATTAGAATAAGCAGTAATATTATTGTGTTCAGGTAAATTCCATTCTCGTACCTGTCGCGTAACGATTAAAATGGCCTCATCTTTCTGCACTTTTGGCAAAACGTATTCATTTACAAATTTCCTAGCGAGCTTTGCCGATTCCAGTTTCTTTGTCCAGCTAGCAGGATCGTAAAAGCTGGTACTGTGATACGGGACAAGTTCTATACTGGCAATCTTTTGACTTAAGTGCCTTCTAACATCAGCGTAACTCATTCCTGTTTTTTTCGATATTTCGTCAATTATAGAGGCGAACTTTTTATGCCACCACGCATACCCACCCGACCATGCAAACTCTGGATTAAGTAGGTAAAAGGGATATGCATCATGGTCAAATTCCTGCCGAAGATTTTTAAGGGCAGCTTCCCTGTATGCGGAGACTTCGAGCTCCGCAAAGTAATCATGAGATTCATAACCTGGGTTCAACATTAGAATATATACTTCCGCATTCAGAACATCTCCACAAAATGGATGAGGTAGAACCCCTAACTGCAATTTACGATCCCCAGGTCTTCCATGTTCTGATTGAGAATAAACATCTTCCCATTTTATATATGTTGGCGCAATAGACGCTAGGCTCCTTGCGGATAATAGCACTTCCTCGTCGGCCCGAAGAATGAAAGGGGGCCTATCAGATGCCCATTCGGCCCATTCCTGTATTAATCTTTGCATTACTTAATTGTACTTTGCCTTTGTCATTTTTAAAATTTTATCACCAAACAGATTCATGAAAAATATAGCACTTCTTCTCTTCATTCACTACATCGGGACTAGCAACTACCGCCAGACAAGCTGGCGAGCACTAGTTCAAACTCAATCGCCGAAATATGAAAAATGCCCCACTCGAAGGTGAATCATTTGCCATAGCTCACCACAGTAGAGGAAGTTATAACTTTAATAAGACAAAATTAGACAATAATTTATTGAGGTAGACTATTCTATCTCGTCTGCAGTCTTTAAGATACGTTCAACTAAAACCTGGTCTACTACTTTTGGCAACCCGGGCTTATCAAATAACACCTCTCTAGTGTCCATGTCCACGAAGTATGTCACTTCATCTAAATTTACTATCAGTAGAGGCTTATCGTCTACCGTACCAACCATAAAGCTTCTTGGCATTATAATTATTCTCCTCCTTGAGTTATATCAGAATAAAAATTGTTTAAGACACTCTCCCGATTCTGCTTTATATCACACTCCCACACTACCAGTACACGCCAGCCAGCATCTTGGAGTGCGGTATAGTTACGTAAATCCCTTTTTATATTACCACCTATCTTTTCGCGCCAATATTCTGTTCTCGTCTGCGGCCATCGAAAATATTTGCATCCATTATGACCATGCCAGAAACATCCATTTATAAAAATGGCGACACGCCTTTGCTTCATGACTATATCTGGCTTGCCTGGTAATTTTGCGTGTAAGCGATAACGCAGACCTCTTGAAAATAGGTACCTTCGAACTATCATCTCCGGCTTAGTATTCTTACCCCTTATACGGGACATATTTCTACTGCGTTGCTCTTTAGTGATCCTGTCCATTTATGGATCTCCTTACTAACCTAGCTACGTCGAGTTGTATGGAGTAATTAAGCGGCGGCCAGGCTTAAATCGCCGACTAATTGAATAGTTGCGTTAGGCAGTTGCTCTGTAGCCGTAGATAGAATATGTTCATCGACATAAATCATTTGCTTGAACACTTCCTCCAATACCGGAACAACTATGCTATTACCTGCCATTTTCACAATTTTTGTAGTTGTAAAGAAGTCAGTAGCAACATCTCGCTTGAAATTATTTTCAATCAATACTTCATAGTCTTTATCTTCGAATCCCATCAACAGTAAACACTCTCGTGCTGTAAGATATCTGAAAGTACTTTTTCCTGGACGCTTACTGTCATAGACAACTACACCGGAATTAGGCTTGCGATCCTGCTTAGTAGTAATTGTTGGAACTCGATCAGCATAGTTGAATCCATCAAACAATTTCACGCTTTTTTCAAAAATATCTCTTCGTGAAGGCGTATCATTTGGTTGTGACTCATCGGCCTCTTGCCTTAAACTTTCCTGGTCATAATCGGTGCGCATATACCGAGAGAGGTGGTCTGGCTTTATGCGTATATTCTCAAGATTATTAGCCACAAAGTACCTATCGAGCTTTTCCTCGATTTTTGCGTCACCCCCAGTATAGAAGCTCATCAAATAAGCTCGCTTTCGAACCTGTGGAGTGCCAAAGTTGCTCGACACGAGTACATAAAACTTATTGTAATAGCCTAAGTCTTTAAGTGACTGCTTCCAGTCATCAAAATTCTTACTGTGAGAGCGAGAAATGATATTAGGTACGTTTTCCATTAACAGGAACTTCGGCATAGGCCGTGGACTAGCTTTGCGCTCCTTTAGTATTCGCTCAATTTCCCACAATTGGCTAGAACGGTTCGCAGCACTGCGATCGATACCATCAGTCGCGCCGTGCCATGCATGGGCAACCGAAAGATCCTGACAAGGGAAGGAATACGTTAAGGCATCCATCTCAGCAGGCAAAAGTGCCCCGTCCATATCGGTTACACTTACATAGTTATTAGTCCTGTCGATCGCAGCACACGCGCGACGCAGCACCTCAACATCCAGTCTCTTGATATTCTTCCAGTCGGAAGCAACCTTACCGTCTGTACTGAGAGTATATCCTTTAAGTCTTTCCAATAACTCCTCGCGGGTAGCATTCAAATACCTGGATAAGTCTTGTTTGCCGTTGTGGATCAGATCATACGCGATAATCGCATGAATATCCCAGTCTGCAGTACCAATGACTTTAAAGTCACATCCAATATTCTTCAGTGCCTTAGCCTGAGCCCCGATACCGCTGAATGTTTCTACCACGTTTAGCATTTGCTTATACTATAGCATAAGGGAAAACATAATGCTGCACCCTACCTTCTAGTGACGTGCCAGACCCTCTTCATAGAGGCGGTTGTGGATTTGCATGATTAATTTAGCCTGTTTATCCGAGGGTATTCGGCCGGTTACTTCAAAGGATGCCGCCACGTTTAACAGGCCATCTTCCATCTCGCTAAGCAACCGATCGTTCCTTCCAAAATCCAGGACTTTCTTCCAATAATCTGCTCCAAGATTGATTAATTCAATTTCTGCACTTATCTGATTACTGACCTTTTGATCCTTTTGAGCGATCTCCTTCTCTACCTGCTCATCGCCCTCACTTATAAGCGTGTCGGTAAAAGTACTTAAAAGCGTAAAATCAAATACCTCTGCACGCTTCCAGCACTCTTCTTTTTTGGCCCATTCAGTAACGTTAAGTGTCGTCCTGTCATCGCGAGTGATGAAGTCAAAAACTTCTTTCGCCGTCTTAATGAGCTGAGATTCAAGCTCTGACGGGATAGCTTGAGTATTCCAAATACGAAGAAAATCGATTGTTTTCCCTTTATGCTTATTGGCGATTTGATTCATTATCACAGCAATACTGTAAGTTACGATATTTGCTCGGTAAGCTTTAATTTCCTGGTACCACTGTTGATTGGATACGATCCGTTCGGTAGTCTTAAATACAATCGCGAGAGCTATTAGCTTCTTCCAGTAAAATTCACTAAAGTCCGCTCCTTGGTCTGACGCCTTCCATTGCCGATCTATTGACTCAGCAAAATTACGCATATTAAACTGAGCACCTCGGCTAACGATATGCGGTTTTTGTTCATAAGAATTAATAAACTTAGCAACATCAACTTTACGCAAAAGCTGAGTCTTAGGGTTCTTGAGCTGGTATCTTGTGCGTTCCGAGCGAGTTAGCTTCATTTGCTCTTGCACATACTGTCCACGGGCTCGCTCATAGAACCATGTTGTCTGATATTGATTACCGTCAACAGGTGGCGCAAGTACTCTTCGTGAGTATTCTTCAATACGTATATGATAAGGATGGTTAGAGAAGAAGTCTGCTTCATCGACCTTGTTTTGACTGTTCGCACTTCGGGAGATAATCGGGATCATTTCTTTTGCTTTATCATGATCCACAACAGACAGCTTCATTGGAATGAAAACACCATCAAGATTAGCCTTATCCTGAATTACGGCATTTGCAATGGATGCCGTTGTCTGGCCTCCGTTAATTATTTGCATGTCATTGATTCTAGTAATAACGGCAATATCATTTACAATACTGGTCTCGATAGTGCTAGCAGTAGCAGCAATACCATTATTGTACGCAAAGAACATAGCAGGCTCCTGCAGAATAGTGCCACGAATAGCCTTATTCACCTTCCCTCGAATACTCAGGAAAGAACGAACGTTTCCCTCTAATAGTCGCGAGCCATATTGAAGGTAAGTGTCTGCGAGAAATTGGCCAGGAACTACAGCCAAATATGCCGAGTAATCATCGCCATCGGTTGCACTGACGTACGGGATTCCGCCACCCGCCAACGTAGATGAATCTATCTCGATCTCTTCCTTTCCTTGGGCTGAAGTATATAGTTGGAAGAATCGGTTTATATCCCATGCGTTTAAATCAACTTTCTTACCCGCTATAGGACTTTTCTGAATATTTTTAACACGCTCACTGAGCTTTTTATCCGTAAGTATATAGAACCTAAATTTAGAAATCTCACCATTATTAAACAAACGGTTAGCTTCAACGGCAAAACTATAGCCAGTCGTACTCTCTTCGAACCTATTATTGATAATATAGCCACTTAAAGCCGCCTCAACAAGATAATTCATTTTATTATAAAGCCGGTCAATATCAGAAGGCGTAAGTGTTTCGAGTTGATCGCTATTTGAAAAATCACTAATCAGTAAAACGCAAGATTTATCTACTGAGTCGAATGCATAACCGTCTATAACGAGCTTTGTACCTTTAGGACCAATGCCTTCAAAGTAACCTAGCTCTACATTCTCCACTTCCTCAGCTTCCTGAAGCTGATCAACGGCGTCAATAACAAACTCACTGTGAGGATCGCTTTGATTGGCCTCGGCTGCTACCCTTAAATTTCCCACCCAATCCGAACGAAAATCCTCTAAATTCATAGCTGATCCTTAAACTCCTGTATTGCAGAAATATCTATTTCATAGCTCGCTTTACTAATACCATGCGGCAGACCAACCTTAGTTAGCTTTGGAAAGTTGCCAGAGACGCTGTAGGCATCGAGACCAACAAAGATGTGGTTATAATCGTCGTAGCGCTCATCTTCGATATAACGTGCCTTACGCATCTTCTGATCAAACAACAATTGCCACTTACGATCTAGCTTGCTTCTAAAATCACCGATCAGCTTATTGAGAGTAATATTGCCTTCATACGAAGGAGTGCTTTGATCGAACGTCAGTATAACCAACTTGCCGTCAATATCTGAGTCCAACTGTTCAATTGAGCTGATCTTTACAGCCCTTACGCCGTTATGGATCGATTTAACTTCATACCATGTATTTTGCACCTCGAAGTCTTTATGAGCCAAGTCAGATCCAATGTAAGATTCAAATGCCAAATCCAGCCCGTATTTCTGGATCATGACATTCTCAAGGAAATAAATCTCCCCGATCAATCCTAAAATTTCATTTTCGGATAACGGCAACACCGATTTCGAAAAGAACTGGATCCATGTATTCCAACGATCAATTGCGGGGGCGAAGCTATTTTCTTTTTGATTAAGCCTTGTACTTTCAATAATGTCTTCACAAAACTTATAAAAAATATCATTCAGATCATCATCTTCAAGCGAGAAGCTGAGCATTAATTTGCCGTCTTCGCGTTTGTAGAATTGAGCCTCGATTGTCTTAGTTGATGTAATTCGTTCCCTTTTAGCATCCATTACCAATGCTAAGCTTTTCCGCCCAGCCCTATCAACACCGAGAAATACGTCAAAAGGATGGTCGCTATCATAGCGACTATACGATTCCGTGCCGTGATCCTCTAGCAACTTTTGTATGCGCTCAATTGGCTCACTCATCTTCGCCCTCATACTCATCGATACCACCGAACTCTTGATGAATTAAATTAGTCTGGTATCGAATATACTTTGTTGCAACGTTACTCAATTTTGGCACTCCCAATCCAAACCCGATCAATGGTGTTTCATTGAAGGTATCCAAGTTGGCAATATCGTCAGGGTTGCTTTTGTCACTTGGCTCTACAAAATAAATCATCAGGAGAGGTTTGCGTTCTATCGCAAAGTAGTCGTCATCATTAACCGCGCCCCTTTCTGGGTTTGCGTCAACTAATTCTTTTACGCGGTTTATTTCCTCTTTACTCAGACCAAACTTTGTATTTCCCTGACTACCAAGTCGGCGCTTAGATCCACTAATTCGAATTACACTACTATCACCCTTTAAATAGTCAAAATTACGAATGTTTGGCGTCACTATTATTTCATCGGTAAGAGGATACTTTGACTCTGAGGTACCCGAGAGAATGGCAACATCCCACAATGACAGCTCGTTGCCCGCATATTGTTTTATGAATTGAGAGATTGATTCGGGATTAAATTGCGCATTCGCAGTTGGCACCTCTATCTTATTTAGGAGCGAGAGTATCTTTTCTCTAGGGACGGAATATGCAGCGTACTGCTTCCCGTCAGCATCAAACTTTACGTCCCCTACAAGCCCCAGTATGGCGTTTAGGTTAGCCTCATTCTTTCGAGCATCGTTATATATGAATGGTGTTTCGACCGCCTTACCGCTTAGTGATTTGCTAATTGTCTTCGATTGAGCCGATCGCATCTTATTACGTGCTGTAACAATTAAAGGAATGTCCGGATCATTACGCACCTTAAGACCAAAATCAAGCGGAGTTGCATCTGAATCTCTTAGGCGCTTTACTTCTGCACGTAATTCATCGGTTGCCTCTGAAATGAACGCATACCAGTTCTGGCTCGTAGAGTCCATCCATAGCCTACAAATATCATCGTAGTCCTTGCGGTATCCGAACCATCGGCCCATTTGCATAAGGGTGTCATAAGCCATTGAGTTGCGGTACAGGTAGCTGACAATTAGCCCTTCAAGCGTCAGGCCGCGCGACAGTCTCTGACCACCAACAACAATCGTCCTGAGACCTTCGTCGTAATCTTCATAATTCAGATCGTCACCACCACCGTGCGCAGCGTATACCTGTATAGGCAGTACAGATTCATAAAGCTTGGCTTGAATTGCTTCCCATGAAAATTCAGTAGTAAAATACTCACGCTTAAATGCCTTATTTAAAGATGCGATATGTTCGTCCTTAAGAGCATGATCAGTGGGTAACGAAGCGTAGTTCTTAATTGAACGCTTCACCTCGTCTACATATTCGTTAACAACCTTACGAAGCAACTGCTGCGTATTAACAAACCGTGTCACGTTAATCATCATTGAGCGATGCGTCACAGTATCACCTCTAAGATCACGAATAACATTAGCCAAAAGGAAGGTATCAATAGCCTCTCGAAGACTTTTTGAAATTACCTCTAGGTCGTCGTCTTTCTTGTGTCGTTTTGGATAATGATCTTCGGCATCCTTAATTGTCCGAAGCATATTGTGGTACTTCCCATCTTTAGGAAAAATACTTCTAGCGCCTATATAGTTACTCGGGGCACTTAGGGTATAGATATAATCTTTAGGAAAAAGTCCCTCTTTCTCCATCGCCTCATCAGTCTCAGGGTCAATGAAGACATTGGCATACGGAGTGGCCGTGAAACCAACATAACTGGCAAAGCGGAAGACATTCAAAATCTCTTCTATATAAGCATTCGTCTTGCTACGGTCTTCGCCTGCTGCCTTGGTATTTACCGATGCATAATCAGCTTCGTCGTCGATCATTAGCACCGAGCCATCAATCTTATTCTCACCGTATTGATTATGTGTTCTTATCCAATCAAGAAGACTTTTCAGAACTGACACATTCTTCTTGATAACAAAAAGCATTGGCCTGTCTGTACCATCTTGAGATAGTGAGCTTCCCAGTTGCTTTGCGGCACTTTTACTGAAGTCCTTATCAACAGTCGTAAACGAAACAGGGCGTAGCTTCTTGTTATATTTACCAGCACCAATAAAATTAAGGGTTTCGCTCCCGGTATCCACACCTAAGAATGCTTCATCCAAACGCATTTGTGTCTGCTTCCGCAGATCGTTAGTCGTACCGGTCATAAGTATTACTGCACGGAAACCGGCATCTACAGCTTTACAGATAGTGCCACTATAATTAACTGTTTTTCCAGATTGTACGTCACCAATAATTAGACCGCGGCGCTGCTCACGCTCTTCAGTTCTTGTTGGATCTCCTAATAAATCGACAATCTCATCTGAGACCTTGTCCATTTCTGCAACCACGTTTACAGGAAAGCCCTTGTCCTTGATCAGAAGATCTCTGAAACGATTCCAGTAATCTAAGTCGAGCTCTTGTTTTCTATCGGCAAACCATTTTTTGTGAGTTCGAGGAACAATTGCAATACCCGGCTCAAGCCGTATTTTATTGTCCGCTAACAGTTCATTGCGAACATACTTCTTCTCGTCCTCACTGATCGTTAAACCAAATACATCTTTCGCTGCATAGGTTTTTTCCACCTGTTCATCAATAACTGAATCACTTAACATTTCCGATTGGTCGTACTTATCAAGTAAGACCTGTACAAATTGTTTGAATGTTTTTGCATCTTCTGTCATTATTTCTTCCTATCTTTTAGCGTATACTTTCACGAGTTGTTCATGGCTTGCATATGGTTCTGTCTTTATAAGCATTGCAGACAATTCATCGTCAGTCATGCCCAATTCAGTTGCTAATGCTAATTGAGCTTTAAAGTCCTCAATAATTTTACTCGGATCAGTACCGGAGGTATTTATTTCACCATCGGCTACGTCCAAGTAGATACTGCTTGATGGAAAATTGTTCTCTATATTCTGTAATAATGCCTCAAGCACACGTCGTCCAGCTTGATCAAGACTACTTGAAAGCAATTGAATCTGAGCGAGATCACGATTGATTGAGTAGGTTACCCCACCCTCTCGGTCGGCTATTCTCTGCCAGATGTAACTAATATCATCGTCACGATGAAGCTTACCGCGGTATTCAATCACTTTCTTGCTGCCAAAAACCGACTCCTTAATACTTCCGTATAGATTCTTCCTTATCTTATCCGGTAGGTTAGCCGTACTCTTCTTGACATCGATACTCCAAATCTCATCCAAGGAATTTGGTATATCAACTTTTACGCGCGCCAGCTTGTTTAGCTCTTCCTTGCCCAGTAGTCTAAACCAAGTTCCCCAGATAATAAGGCGCTTGCATCGATAGATGTAAAAGCCTTGGTTTGTCCGCAAGTCATCAGCTCCTCCCACCTTTCGCAAATCCTCTTTAGTGAGCTTGCTGCGATGCGGTAGAATGTAAGGTTGGAGCGTTATTTTTCTTTCATCAATACTAATACTCTGCTCTCGTAGGCGTTGCGTGGATTTGTGGTTCTCCAAAAACGGATCCCTTGCCTCAATTGCCCTGCCATTGATAATAATACTCACCTTGTCTTCTGTGATTATTCGGTGAAACACTAACGATAAGTGATCCTCAGCCGCTTCAATTAATTTATCAAGTGCCCTTTTCACGTCATAAGATGATGCAGATATTCTGTCGAAATTCTGTAGAAGCACATAGGTGCCCGATTCCACTAGATTAAACAAATCGATAGATGGAAGCTGCTCAATATCTTCCGGAGAGTATTCCAGCACAGACCACTCGCCACTTTTTATGACTTCATCCAGATCCCACGAAAAGCAGCTGATGATACCGTCATGCTTACTTGCCACCACAAGCCGCCTACATTGTGAAAGTGAAGCAGACTTGAGCCCAAGCCCAAAACGACCAAGATCAAATTCACTTCTAACCTCTGCCGGACCCCGACTACCAAAACGAAGCGCCTCCTGTAAAGCAGGTGGACTCATACCATGGCCATCATCAAAAATTATCAGTTGCGGATCATCAGAGGGATCAAGAAAAATTTTGACGTGTTTTGCTTGCGCACTCACACTATTGTCCACGAGGTCTGCAATAGCAGTATCAAATGAATAGCCCAACGAACGCATTGATTCCATCAACAATGGTGCGTAGGGTGGACTTTCGATAGCTTTCATGAATACATTTTAGTCCGTTTCTCCATTAAAGGGAACCGAAAAGTAACTTAACTCTCCGAACATTAAAGTGCGCCACCAGAAAAGTCCTCTTATGACCTCTAGGGAGGCTGTAGAGTAATACTAGATATATTCTCGTTCATTATTCGCATCCAATAAAGCGCTGGACACTACTCACAATTTTTTCTCAAATTTCGGCTAGTTACTCTTTAGTAGCTAAAATAATCACGTTAAGAAATGTGATTTATTAATAAGTTACCATCTCAGCTCCCTGTAGTCACACCGTTTAGATCGTGGCCTATAGTAGCCGTTGTATATTAATCAACATTATTTCCAGTGATGACAGGAGGAATAACGGATATTAGTTGATTGCGCTCGCCAGCACTTAACTGCTCACCCGCAATAGATCGCTGACTAATTTTATTCCGCATACGATGATTCTTGCCTTTGCTAGCTAGAGCCAACGTAAGCCATAAAGCTAAGGTAAATACAAGCAAGGCCATGGGTTATTTACGCGCTATCTATCGCCCTTTCTTCCGTACCACATTGAAAATACTATCGTTAATGCAATACTAAGCCCTAACGCGACAAGACTTCCCACGCCGAGTTGCGGCTCGCCATTCACCTTATTTAGCGACGAAGGATCTAGAATAGCAATGCCCATGCTAAGTAAGGCAAAAACACTAACACCGAATAAACTATATTAGAAATAACCTTGTTGTTTTTGCGGGGAGCCTGATTCTGATCTGTCATTATATCTACTCCTTTACGGCCTTATCTTTTCTGTTGAGGAACTTGTAGAACCAAACCGCAAAAATAACAGTCACTCCAAATACAACAATAAGGAAAAGCCATCCATTGTAGTTGCCATACTCTTGGCCGTCACTACCAGTAGTAGTACCAAAGATTGATTGAGCAATTTGAGCATAGGTAATTGAAACAATAAAAAATACTACTACTGAAGCGACGAGGTCTAGAACCATCTTTAATATCTTGTTAGCCATATTACTCCTGCCGTAGAACGGCGTTAATTACTGCTAATCGGTGGCGACTAAAAACCGGCCACCGATCGAGCTTGCGCCCCACATCTCTTTCGAAATATGACTACGTGAATAGAATACCGATGACCGGATTGATATTCACGTAGATTTATTGCCATACCTTCCCTTACGGGGGCTCTAGGCGTAGGCGACGAATCGCTTAGATTGTATTATACAACGATCAGAGGAGCAATCAAATAAAGCCTGTTCACTATTTTTAACAAACTAATCTCTTCCGACTATACGAAAATTTTTTGGCCAAATTCCTCTATAATGTTAACTAATCACATGAAACCAATGACACGACCAGCAGACAACAACGATTACGCGGTGGCAAAAGTTCTCAATAAACACGTAGCCGCACTAATCGTAATGGTTATCATAGCCGACTCTTTTGGCCTACCTGAAAATTTTGAGCTAAAAGAAATCAATAAAGCGTATATACTCTTAGCCGACGAGCTAGACAAAATTTACGATAGAAATCCTAAATTATCTGCGATAATCCCCGAACCTATATGGAAACGCTTTGACGTGCTTGAAAGTGCGACCTGGGATATAAACGAGCACTTCGAAGATCCCGAGAACAATGAAATGCAAGCACATATCGCCAGAATCGAAAGATTATGTATCATATCAGGCGTAGAGACGCCCGACTTATCGAGCAAGCAACAGGAACTGATCGACTACGCGGATGTTGTTAGGCGCAAATACGGCGGACTAATCCAAGAGACGCGGGACGCCAACAAGCTAAAAGAAGAGGATAACTGGCATATCGCCGAATATGCGCTAACATATAAGCCCGACGGCACGCTACTTGTAAACGATGTACTCAAGCTCAAAAAGGCTCATGCCGGCTCAATCACCGAAAAGCTGCTAGAGCAAGCTCAAAAGAGCCCATACGCACTATTTAAGCCCGACTTAGGGCAAACATCACGCAACCTAAGTACTGTCTTGAGTGGCGCAGGCATCACGCCAACATTACGGCAACTGTTCTTCCCTGTCGTAAGCAAAAGTAAAGGCGTACTCTTCCGACCCATTGTCACACGAGAACAAGCCGGTGCTGATAATATCAATACTTCTGAACTAGACGTTGAGCTCAAAGAACTCAATGCTGACATACAGCCCGGGAAAACACTCTAAACCGAACTGAAATTACTCGTAGCTGAACGAGTTCGTTACAACATAAAACGCAATCGACGACAATAGGCCATCGATATTCTTAAATAGTGCCAAGACGAATAATCTGAGCCGACCTAGCCTTAATCGTCCCGCTAGGAAAGCTCGTCTACGAGGAGTAGATATGTCACTCAATAAAAATTTAATAACAAAGTTCCAGGCTCTCTATTTAGAAAAATTCGCCACTGAAATTAGTTACGATATTGCCGAGTTACAGCTAAAGGAACTGGCTGACCTAGTTAGAAACACAGCCTCAGCGGTGAGGGCGCGATAGAATGGCTAAACTTTTTACAATCGAGGCCAAGGTTCACAAAAGAGTCCCTCAAGGTTACAGGGTTAAGGTATCGATACTGGATTTAGGAATGTATATAAACGGTGCCGTTACTCAACCGCCAAATAAGGCACATTCAGACTGGTGGGTATTTCCGCCATCGCAAAATGTCTACGGCAACTTCATTACCATACTTGAGTTCGACAAGAAAAAGCCCCTTTGGGAAGAACTCCGCACTGCGTGCATTGAAGCAACTAAGCAATTCATCTCAGAGGAAGATGCAGGACCCGTGGACATTCCGGGTGCCCCTATCGATATTAGTTATATAGATATACCCTTCAAGTAACCTTTAACTAAACCTTTATATTAAAAGACCTTTATATATAAAGATATATCTTTATAAAGATGGGCCTAGAAGTAAAGGAATAAACATATATAGTGGATCCATCCATTTATTAGGAGGAAGAATATGGAACGTAATTTACAAGGCTTGCGATACCGGCTATACGCTCGCAAATCTACCGACACGGAAGACAGACAAATACAATCACTTGACGATCAAGAAAAAGCAATGATCGCAACCGCAAAACGAGAGGGCGCCCGCATTATGGGCGACCCTTTGCGAGAGAGCAAGTCCGCTAAGCGCCCGTTCGTGCGCCCGCTCTTTGACGAGCTCCTGCAGGACATCGAGGACGGAAAAATTGACGGTATCGTTTGCTGGAAGCTGGATCGCCTCTCCCGCAATCCTACCGACAGCGGCCGCATACAGCAACTTCTACAAGACGGTAAGTTGAAGCACATCCTCACCAGCGATAAGAGTTACTATCCTGAAGATAATGCGATAGTCTTTAGTGTTGAAGCCGGGATGTCTAACCAGTACATACGTGAGCTTGCAAGCAATACCAAACGTGGCATGAAATCTAAAGCTGAAAAGGGAGATAAACCAGGAGTACCGCCAGTCGGCTATCTGAACGACAAAGCTAACAAGACTATCATTATCGACCCTGAAAGATTTGGACTAATCCGAATACTTTGGGACAAAATGTTGACTGGTGCATACTCGGTGGCACAGCTAAAAAATATAGCCGACAAAGAGCTACATATCACATCAGTAAAGCGTCAGAGAATCGGTGGCCATCCGATCGCCTACTCTACTTTGTTTACTATGTTCCGGAATCCGTTCTACGCAGGCAAACTAGTTTTTAATGGCCAGGAGTATCCAGGAAACCATACCGCCATGATCACTAAAGAAGAGTTTGAAAAAGTTCAACAAATAATCGACCCCCTGCATACAACACGGCCCAAAGACAGGTCTTATAACTTTCAACTACGAAATCTGTTTCGCTGCGGAGAGTGTGGCTTCGCCATAACTGCCGAAGAAAAACGAAAGCATCTGAAATCTAGCGGTGAAGTCAAGGCATATACTTACTATCACTGCACTGGAAAGAGCAAGGTAATCAGCTGTGGTCAACGTCATCAGCATGTATCGGAAGATGAGTTGCTACGACAGCTCAAAGATAAGATCACTAAATTCACTATTGATCCGGAGTTCTACAAACTTGCGATTGAAGCCCTGGCTCAAGAAGAGGATGAAGTGATCGTAAAAGATCAGGTGCAAACAGCTTCTCGGGATCGGGCTATTGAGAAAAAGACGCAAGCAATCATCAATCTTAGGCGTATGCGATATAGCGGTGAAGCTGATGACGACTCATGGTACTTTGCAGAAATGCAAACCCTTGAGAGTGAACTCGAAGATCTTCAAAGTGAACGGAATAAATCCGAATATAAAGCTCGCGATTGGCGCGCGAAGGCCGATGAAGTATTTACCTTCGCTCGCTATGCTAAAGAAGACTTTAATAGCGACGATATTGAGAAGAAACGAGCCGTTATCGTAAGACTGAGTGAGGTGCTTACGCTTATGGATAGAACCATTCAATTCACCCCTAATAAGTACTTCGTTCCTCTAGAAAAAATGAATGAGAGTCAACTACAGCTCTCTGAAATGGTTAGAACCGACTCCCAACAGAGGGGAATCGGTTCTAATGACCATATAATAACATCTTGGCTCCGGCAGCTGGGCTCGAACCAGCGACCTAATCGTTAACAGCGATCCGCTCTACCACTGAGCTATGCCGGAGTACAGAGGCAATTATACCCGATTCCACCCACTAGGGTCAAGAGGGGTTGGGTGTAAATTGCAACCTTTAGCTACTAGCGACCTTTACGGCCTTTAACTCTTGGATTTTTTTCGTCAACTTCGTGATATTTTCCCAGCTTGACCCATCTGACAGGACCGTTAGTGCATACATACCTTTCGTCGCATTAATAATCGCCGATTCATGCCGAAGGGTGCCGCTCTCACCAATAATATACCCGATTGATTCACCTTTATTTACCCCAGCAGACATTCCCTCGCTAACGTGAGCAGTTCGACTGTAGCCCAGTAGTTTCTGTCCGCCTTGGGTTCGAGCAATTTGATTTTGCTGCAAGCGCACCATGAAGTTATGGATATCTGCCACCGATGTTACACTATCCTTGCCAGCAAACGTCGTACCCGTTAAGCCTAGCTCTTTCCCCTTCGCTGTCGTCAGCGCGTGACCAAACCGTTCATAAAAACCTTGGCGACAGTCAGCGTCAGATTGCTCAAGCATATCTTTCAAACATTCCGTGACATCGCGACTACCAGCGATTTTTTCAGCCGAGCGCAGCGCACCGGAATACTGCTCCATCACCACACCATAGCCAAGATACATGCCCTCAAGGCCACTTGAAGGGTATTTGGCATCCATGCGATAGTTTGCGCTTCGCAAATTGCGAACACCCGTTAATTCCGTAAAAGCCAGTCCGTACGTACCTGGATTATCTTGGGCAAATTGTGCCAATAAGGCCGAGAAGCCAGTGCTCGTTGGCGTATAGCTGCGAGTATAAACCATCGTTGGACCAACCGCGCGAGTCGAGGCCGTCACCTGCTGCACTTTGTCATTAATATATGTCTCGACGGCTGCAAGAATTTTATCGACGTCAACTTCTGTACCGCCAGCGCCATTAACGCGCGAAGTTTCCGTAAAATCCGTCGTACTAATCTTGCTCACGCCCGGTTTTTTAACAATCTTACTAGCCACGTTTGCACCCAGATACGCTTTCATGCGGTCATTATTAACACTATAAGCAAGCTTGGCGGTTTGATTAGAGCTATTATCAAGCGACTCCGGCGGAATATCACTCTTGAAATCCAGCCAGCTAAGGACGATACGTCCGGGAATTTGCTGCGTTTCACTCCCTACGACCATTGGCATTGGCGTGCGTAAACGATTATTTAATGTATCAGCCAGCGCCCGAGCTTTGTCGTTATCGACCTTGGCTGGCTTTTCGTCAATTTGAATACGAACTTCATTTTTCACCTTTGGCGTTGGCTCCACTGCGGCAAGGGCTTGCTGGAATTGCGTAATATCACAGGTACCACCTGGTACTGACGGTACAACTTGCAGCTGACTATCGATCAACTTTAGCGTGGCGTCTTTAGCAAGAATGTTACAGCCGTTATAGACCTCGCTTTGGGTATATGATTCGATCTTTGCCTTGTCATAGACGTAGGCCATCTCACCTGTTTTTGCGACATTGTTCGCCCATAGGAACGAGCCAGGAATGAGGCGAAGATAAAATGGATAGTCAATGGCGCTCAGTCGAGCTTCATTGTCTACGGCAATCCCAATATCTTTCATACTCGCTGATTGGAACGCGGCTTCGTTTTCACCAAAGTAGATTGCCAATTTCAGCTCGCCGTACAGTCCATCCAGCTTCTTGGCCGCGTCCGTCTTGCGCATGCCACTCAAGTTAACGCCATCCACCTTTGCGCCCGGTAATAGACGCGAGCCAGGGTAGACAATTTGAAAAATTAAAATACCCAAAAGAACTACGCCAAGCGTAATGAGCAGGACGCGACGCCAGTGGGCTTTCATCCAATCGTTAAAGACAAGTGCAAACGGCCCCTTAACGACGGGGTGCGGGGGCGTTAGCGGTTGCGGCGCACCAAATCCCGATGGCTGCATAGGCGGAGGCGATGATTGGTATGGCTGCGGCTGATATGGAGTAGTTGGCGGTTGTGGCCACTGCTGCGGTGGCTGTGACACAGGTGGCTGCGGAGCTGGTGCCGGGCCATAAAAAGAGTCCTGCGATGGTTGATCATTATTTGGATTCATAACTAGTACCCCTATAGTACATTGTGCTTACGCTTTTGTCACCTCTATTTAACGGGCCCGCAGCGCTTCAATTTGCTTGGTCAAATCAGCAAGCGTCGCCCAGCTGCTGCCATCGCTCATAATCGACAAAACCACTGGACCGGATGGGCCATAAATGACCGCCGCATCATGTAAAAATCCGTCCAAAAAGCCGACTTTATCGGCCACTTGCCCGTTTGCGCCGGCCGGAATTCCCTGGCGATAGACGTTGCGCTTCATGGCGCCAAGCAACCGTGCGCGACTGTCAGCATTGAGCATCTGCCCCGCTTCAAGACTACCCAGGAAGGTCGTCAAATCACCCGCCGAAGTTTCAGGAATTGACCCCATAAATGACGTATTGGTTAGACCAAGCGCCTTCATTTCATCAGTCAAAGCCCGAAAACCAATTTTGTTAAGTAGCGTTTCGCCACACGGATTATCCGACTTTACGATCATGTCGTCAAAACACTTCGCCAGATCGCGACCGCCCTGAATTTGATCCGTCCACTTCCACGTCCCCGCCTCGACTCGCTTCAATGTACCGTACGCCACATATAGCTTATAGGTGCTAGCCGTGCGGAAACGCTTTGTATCATTGTAGGTCGCGCGGCGATGCTGACCCGACAGCTCTACCATCGAAATACCAAAGCTCCCCGGATGCGATTCTGCATATTGCTTCATAAGCGCCGAAAGTCCCGTATCGGTTGGACTATAGTTACGTGTATATTCAACCCGCGGCGCCACAACAGCCGTAGCAACGACGATGTCTGGTCGTTTATCAATCAAAAAGTCTGTAATTACCTGCAAAGTACTGTCGACATTAAGCGCCTGCCCATTCGCCCCATTAACGCGTGCCGTTTCCATAAAATCCATGGTCGTCACTTTACTCACCCCGGCGGCCTTGGTGACTTTTGGCGCTATCTGCTTGTTCAAGAAATCAGCCGAGCGCTCTTTGTTTACACCGACGGTCAGTTTATTATCGGGCGTACTAAAATCAAGCCACGAAAGCAGTGTCTTTTTCTCGACCGCGATCGTTTGATCGCCAGCTTTTACTGTCACGCCACTCCCAATACGCTTCGTTAGTGATGCGGCAAATGTCTTTGCCTGCTCGTCCTTTACAACTGGCTCGATAATATTCATCGGGATACGAGCAATAGTCGCGCTCTGCAGTGTCGGCCGCACTGACAGCAGCTGTTTTTTCACATCTTCAACCTTACAGGTGCCGCCCGCTACCGCCGACTGCACGACCAGCTGATCATTACTAACTTTTGGCAGAGCATTCTTTGGCTGCACATTGCATGACTCACCTAACTCTTTATTAATATAGGCCTGGGTTTTTGATTGATCAAAGTCATACACAGGTGCGTCTGCCGCCGTTGCCATATGCGCCCAAAAGAGCGACGTCGGGATCAAGCGCAGCCACCAATCATAAGACACAGTTTCAATTCGCTGACCGTTATCGACGGCCAGGCCAATAGCAGCCAGCGTCGAATTACGATAAGGTTCTTTTGTATCGCCAAAATAAAGCTGCACGGTTTTTGCAACGTACTGTTTATCGAGCTCCCATTTTGCATCCTTTTTATCCCAGCCACTCACATTAACGCCGTCAATCGACATAAATAATGGCAGTCTATCTCCAGGATAAACCAGCTGTATGAGAAGCAAAAGGCCGGCGAGTCCACCACCGCCATAGAGGGCAAGTTGTCGCCAATGCTGTCGTCCCCACCCGTAAGCAACTGCTATTTTCTGACGCATCATTGCTATCCATTATACCATTCAAGCAAGTTGGTCGTCGTTTTCGTCAGCAATTCCCAATATCTTTAAGGTATTCTGCAGCGTTTTCACTGTTTCTTCGTCCGCGCCATCATCAATTCGTTTTTTCACTTCACGTTTAAGCCACTGTATGTGCGCCGTATCGGGCTGTTTCGTTTCTGTCGCCAGCGACACGACTTCAATAGACCGAGCCGAATTATCTCGCTTGCGCAGATACCCTTTTGCAATTAACCCATCGACGTGCGTCGCTACTGTTGAAACAGATTTATAGCCCAGCGCCCGCATAATTTCCCGGTAGCTTGGCCCGTAATTATTCCCTTTGATAAAGCCGTCGATAAATGACAACAACTCTCGCTGTTTTTTACTTGCGCGTTCGTTCACTATACACTCCTCCTAATGCCACAGCCGCCAGTCCCCACCACACAAGACTCACCGTGTCGTCTACCCAAACTGGCAAAAGCAAGCCGATCGCCGCAAGACCGAGACCACTTGCAAACAACCCTAAGGCCAGCCAGTCACTGCGTCGCTTCCACAAACAGACAAGCACCATGCTAAACAGTCCAATAAAGACCGCCAGCCCCGCCCAGCCGGTTTCATGGGCAATAAATAAGTACTGATTTTCAATAATAATCGGCTTGTCTCCTTGTAGTGACGCCGAACCAGTGCTACCGACGCCTGCACCAAACGGCTGACGGATCATCCGAGCAGTACCGTCATATAGCGAGTCAACATGTCCCTCGTTAGACTTCTCGGCACTGCCACCGCTTGGATTTTCGTGCAAAATGACGTTTGATACAAATGCGCTGTCCCGAATAGCAAACAGCCCACCAATCAATGCAAAGGTAACGACCACACTTGCAATCCATACGCGACGACTGAGCTTTCGCCCGACGCTCACCGCTAAAATCACCAGAAGTGCAAAAACCGCCGCGACTAGTGCGCTTCGTGAATAGCTAGCCCACACCGCAACAACAGCGCCAACGATCAACGTGACTGCAACCACTTTGTGCCATTTTTTTGTCAGCACATTCCGACTTACCATAGCCGCCGCGACAAGTGCCAGCACTACTCCTGCATACGCACCAACTGGATTTGGCCCCCGGAGCGTGCTATTAATCCGGATGTAGTCAGGATTTAAATCAACCGTTAAATAAGGAGCAATGGTCGCTTTAGAATAGCCTAGGTACTTTAAAATGTCGGGCGGCAATATAAATACTTGTAGCACAGCAAAGACCAATACTACTAACGCGCCGCCAACAGCCGTCCAGACAAACAGTGGTCGATAGCGCGGATAAAGCCGCAACGTGACATAGACTAATGCAAAATATAGAACATAGCGAAGGTCAATAAACATCCCCGCTACACTTGCATCAAACCCTTGCCACAGCACCAAACACAGCAAGTGAATGACGGCATACACCAAGATAACTTGCAGCAATCGATCTTTTAACAAGGCACCAAATTGCTGCTGGCGTCTGACACATATCAGCACTAGGACCAGCGCAAGCCCCATCAAAACTTCTTTCCACGCCTTTATCAGCAGCGCGTAATCCGGTAGCACCACACCCAGCCCTACAGATAGTGGCGCATGAATAACAATACCGCCAAAAATAGTCAGCAGCAGCCCCACAAGGATATGCTCAAGCGAAAGTTTCTTCATCTATACCTAGTAGTATACGTTAGCGGGCGTCAGTTGTCTTAGTGACGTCAATCGTCCCAGCGATATCGTATGACTCATCGCCAGTCGCCTCGGTCAAAACACCTTCGACTTCCAGCTTTTTGCCAACTTCGGTGATCGTCGTGTTTTTCAAAGCGTAAAAGTAGCCGTCTTTATCCTTCAGGCCAATCGCGCACTCTTCAGTCACTGGACCACTACCGCGATGCGGCAAACAGACTGTCTCGCCCGGCGTCACAACAGCAGAGGTGCTATTTTTATCTGCCGCACTGTACCGCGTCACACCAACACGATCTGCAACATAGACAAAAATTGCCAGTCCTACCATCAAACACATCAAGACGGTGACGACACCCCATTGCTTCCAAGTTATTAATAGTTTTTTGTTTTGTCGTTTCATAAATCTAGAATAGCACAAGAAGTATGCTATTCTGCTACCAATTTACCGCTAAACCCCAGCCTGTTAATAGCCTACGAACACACTCAAGAAGGAAAGCAAGGAGATTAAACGACGATCCACCTCCGGATGTCGACGTCTGCATCGCTACAATTACGCTAGCTGAATCACCAACCGTCTTGTCGGCAAGCACGCCAGCGACAGAGAATTCATTATCTTTGACACGGTCAATGTCTGTCAATTCAATTGATGTTCGGCTCTTATCAACGGTACCGATAACTACCCCATTAACGGCAATTGCCCACGATGCAGCCAGCGAATCAGCCGGCTTCCAGCTTAACTTGACCGTGCTGACGCTATTTTTCGTCGATACGACCGTTGCTGCTACATTTGTGGGCGCTTTTGGCGTCACTGGCGGCACGTATGTTCCAACCTTCACTACCGCAGAAGCATTAGCAATCGTGCTATTCGATGCCGTTAGGCGCACCTGCATAGTGCCGTCAAACTTTGCACTGTACGTATAGTTAGTTACTGGCGTAGTCGTTGTTCGGTCAAATGTACCATCACCATTAAAGTCCCAGTCATATTTTGTAATTGTCGCGTCGATCACATATGAGTCGGATGCATCGAATGTAATTTCCTGACCAGGTTGGGCTGCATATTCAGTATTCTTCAGCAACACCACTGGTCGCTCTTCAATCTTCGTCAGTGCCTGTGTGAGCGCCACCTCAGTTTCACCCGTGTCGACAATCACTTGGCCTGTCGTCAAGCGTGCCAACTCCTCGTAATGCGAACTAACGTCATTGCCAACCACTGGATACACATTCACTGGATCAATTTCGAGTGAACGCTTTGCTACCGTTTGGAATGTCGAACCGTCCACGACATCGGGGTTATGTGATGGTGCATCTGTCAGTAGGATCGCAGCCTTTGTTGCGCCGTTCTTCCAGTTTAAGCCATTAAATGTCGTCATCAAGGCATGATTTCCAGCTTCCTCCCAATCGCCGCCACCACTCGCGTAGACCGTATCCAACTTCGAAAGCATGTCGTCCGGCGTGTCCTGCAAGTTTGATAAGATTTGGGCCGTATATACATCGCCACTATCTTTATAGACCGTTAGTGCCACTCGTCCGCGAAGGTCTTTAATCTTTTGCGCATAGTTGCGGATAAAGGCTTTTGTCTGTTCGATTTGACCACCCATCGAGCCGGTGGTATCTAGAACAAATGCAACATCAAGTCCTGTCGTACCGGTTCCGGGCAGTTTCGTCGAATCGTCAATTCCACTACCGCGATCAACTGGAAGTGTTTTCTTTAGACGACTTGCAATTTCAATTGCCGCCTTGTCAATAGCGCCACCAACGTCTTTATATTTAGCATGCCCGGCTTGATCCGTTAGGTATTTTGACGTTCCGCACACAAAGTCGACCTCGTTACACCATAAGCCTGTTTTAGTAGCAGCTGCAGTTGGCAGGTATGGTTTTCGCGCGCCCAGCGAACCATTGTCCGTATGACAACTACCGATTACACGTCGCCAGCTTGAAAAGTTCTTGCCACGACATGCATCTGGGTAAACACCCTCGCCCTCTGGCAAATACAGCTTTGGGTCTCCGAATAACGCAGAGAAGTCAATTTTTGATTGCACCGCACTCGAAAACTTTGGAAGCGTCTGTCCCACCACTTGCGCACCTTGCGAATAGCCACCTAGGATAATGCGAGCATTTGGACACTTCGCGTTACGCTGAACGACATAGTTATATAACTCCCCAACACCCGCATCGACACTTTTGCCATAATCATTTGCGTAGCCAGCAGATGCACTCGCGCCAAGTGCGTTTCCGTTAAAAACATTACCGACATCAACAGCAGGGTATTTATGGCCGCCATAAGATTCAGATCCGAGCCTGTAGTTCGTCCGTGATACGGTCCCAATCCTCTCCTTTATCTTTTCTTCAAATCGACTCGTCTCATCGGCATCTATTTTTTGCCCCGACCCCCTAGCGAATATCACATCAATATCCGTACACGCGCTATCAACTTGCGCGGCTTGAACTGTCGCTGATGAAGCAAAGCTCACACCTAAGAGTGCTATTAAAAATATCCCCACCTTTATATTCATAATATTTCCTAAATTAAGATTATATTATAATAAATATAATATAATCTTAAGAAAATATAAAGCTAAACTTATTTCTCTAATGACAAGACTATTCTTGGAGTAGAGTATCCGCTCGAATCCCTTAGGTATGTGATTCTAATGTCATAACCATCAACTACTCCATTTACACTACATGCAGTAGCTAACCCATTGGTATTCGGATCCTCCATGCAGCTTCCCTCTATAGGAAAACCCCAGCCCGAAGCGGCTATTGCATCCCTCAAAGAGCGATCATTTGCATTTTTTACTTCCCAGCTTCTAAAAACCTTAGGACAAACAGAATCAATACAAATTATCTGCGGAGGATTTACCGTCTCATCAACCAACCGCCACGACGAATCTGGCTTGAACTGATCAGCAACCCTCACGATATCATCAGTACTCCCTCGATAAAAAAGCATGAAGGCAAAAATTACGAACGGAGCAAGTAGCAACCCGATGATGAGAAGCCAGAACTTTAATTTACTCTTTGGTGCGTTGGGAAGTTTTTTAATCATTTACTCAGAATTATATTGAGCTTACGCCTATCGGTCAATGGCTTTCACTATTATTCATACCACTTTAAAAATGCTATAATAACCTCATCTATGCCAACCAAAAATACCAAGTTTTACAGCCTCATCCTCATCATCGTCGACACCCTGGTTTTGCTAGCGGCGTTTTCACTTGCTTACGTTGCGCGTGTGCAATACGACCCGCGCCCACTACTTGAAAACATCTATGCCTACGATTACTTCATAGCCTTTCTCGCGATCATCCCTTTTTGGATTCTAATCTTTGCCACCCTCGGCCTGTATCAAGCCAGCACTTACAACCGTCGCTTAGTTGAGTGGAGCAAGATTGCCATTGGTGCCTTTATTGGCATCCTTCTTGTCATTGGCTGGGAATACGTCAGCGATAAACACCTCTTCCCAGCGCGCCTCGTTGCGGCTTATGCGCTTATCGGCTCATTTATTTTACTTGTGACCGAGCGCGAAGTGCTCCGCTTTACACGTAGCCTGCTCTTCCGTTTTGGCCACGGCGTCAGTCGTGTCCTGGTCATTGGCAACAGCGACGCCACTCGTGACATTGCCGCTAATCTTTCACACACCCAAAAAAGCGGCTACAAAATCGTTGCCATTGCCGGCCCTCAATCTATCGTCCCGCTCGGCCTGTCGGTCGAACACTTCACGTCAGTTGACTCTGCCCTGAAACGCATCAAAGAGCTTCGCATTACAACCATCATCCAAACCGACCTCTACGATAGCGATGAACGCAATCAACGCGTCCTCGGTGCTGCGCAGACCAACCACATCAGCTACAACTTCATTCCCGGTGAGCCAGAGTTTTACACTGGCAAAAACACCGTCGACGTCTTCCTCGGCTATCCAATGATCTCTGTCAGCCAAACCCCGCTCATCGGCTGGGGAGCAATTGCAAAAACTATCTTTGACGGCATCGCCTCGACAATCCTCATTATTCTTTTATCGCCCGTTTACCTCCTGCTTATTATCTTGCAATTGATTTTTAACCCAGGCCCCGTCTTTTACATCAGCAAACGACTCAGTCAGTTCTCAAAGCCAGTTAACCTGATTAAGTTCCGCAGCATGAGTGCAAAATACGGCAAAAAAGATGCTGCCGATGAATTTCGCGACATGGGCCGCGAAGACCTAGCCGTTGAATACGAGACTAATCGCAAAGTTGCAAGCGACCCGCGCATTACGCGTTTTGGCAACTTCCTCCGCGTCACCTCGCTGGATGAATTGCCACAAATCTTTAATGTTTTTCGCGGCGACCTTAGCCTAGTAGGGCCGCGCCCCATCCTACCTCAGGAAGCCAAGTTCTCGCGCAGTCGCACCGCACTGCTCCATAGTGTTAAATCCGGTGTCACTGGCCTATGGCAAGTATCGGGTCGTAGTAACCTCAGCTTTGAAGAGCGCATCGAACTGGAACTGTTTTACGCCCAAAACTGGTCATTCTGGCTTGATATTAAGATCCTGTTTAAAACCCTAGGCGTCGTCCTTCGTAAACGAGGAGCCAAATAAATGACTGCGCCAAAGATTGCTATTGTTGCCGATTGGCTCACTGATTTTGGCGGTGCTGAGCGCGTCATCCTGGCGATGCGCGAAGCCTTTCCTGATGCCCCAATTTACACGTCGGTCTACGAACCAAAACCCGAACTCCGCGACGCGTTAAAGGGTGCTGACATTCGCACCACCAACTTGCAGCGTATGCCAGCAAAGTTGCGCAAACTCCATAAGTTCTTCCCCATGCTCCGTGTGCGCGCCTTCCAAGATCTCGACCTATCAGAATTCGACATTATCCTCAGTAGTAGCAGTGCTGAGGCAAAACAGGTGCGAAAAACCCGTAGTGGCCAGGTGCACATCTGCTACTGCCACACGCCAATCCGCTATTATTGGTCGCACTACAAGGAATACAAAAAGGATCCCGGTTACGGAAAATTGAACTGGGCGATTCGCCTGGCGATGCCGTTCTTTGTACCGCCACTAAAAAAAGCCGATTACGAAGCGGCGCAAAACGTTGATATCTTTATCGCTAACTCATCCGAAGTGCAAGCGCGCATCAAGCAGTACTACGGCAAATCATCAATTGTCATTCACCCACCTGTTGACGTTAGCCGCTTTGATCCCGCTCGGACGCGCGACGATTACTACGTCGCGCTTGGCCGTCAGGTACCGTATAAACGCATCGATCTGGCAGTCGCTGCCGCCACTGAACTTGATGTTCCGTTAAAAGTGTTTGGCAACGGCAGTCAACACGACCACCTGCTTGATATTGCCGGACCAAATGTCCAGTTCTATACTGACCGATTTGGTGATGCATCTGACGAGGCTGTCACCAAGGCACTCAATAGCGCCAAAGGCTACATCTTCCCCGCCGAAGAAGACTTTGGTATTGTCCAGGTTGAAGCACTTGCCGCTGGTGCGCCAGTGATTGGCTACGGCCGCGGCGGCACACTTGATATCGTCCAAGATGGCGAAACAGGCGTCTTATTCCACGAACAAACTACACCAGCAGTTATCGACGCCATCAAGCGTGCCGAAACAATGACGTTCATGCCCGCAACCCTACAGCGCCGCGCAAAACGCTTTGACAAAAGCCTGTTTATTACCAAAATTCGCAAAATCGTTAGCGATAATACACCCTCGTAACGCGTACTATCGAAGTGGAATTGGCATTGACGGAGTCGTAAAGCTGTCGTGAATCCATTCAGCCGCCGAGCGCCGCTCCTGATGCATGCGAAGCTTCACCTGCGAGCGATGGCGCAGCTCTGGATATCGAGCCGTCTTTCGCTCTAAAAAGTCATTAATTTTCGTATCTAACTCTGCACCGTTATACGTATTCATAATACCCTCACACCCCTTATTACCTAATGAAATGTCATGGTGATATAACCCACTATACTCAAATAGTCATAAGCATTATGTAAAAGAGGTCACGACGCGGGTGTAAAAATTGTTACATACACGCCGCGAATGCTTCTATTGGTAACGTGCCACCCAATACTTGTCTATTCTTTCCTGCACTCCACCCTTAACTACTATTGGCGTGAAGCCTCTACTAATATAGAGTATGTCTTTACGTACAACGCCATTCAAAAGCTCTTCCTTAGTAGTGTTAATCGTTTGATCGAGTGCTGCTTTTGGTTTTCGGGCAAAATAACCCGTATTCAAGGTAAGGCTATGTCGGACCGCATACTCTGACAAGGCAACAAAATCATTATCATACAAATCTCCAAGATAGATAATATGTTTTTTACCTACCGCAATCTGTTCCCATTGCCTAGATGTCAATGGTGATACATATTTTTTCTGCTCAACTGAATGAAAATAAACACTGCGATAAATCGCCATCGGCGAATTAAACACATCTATCATCTGCCCAATTGCCATTAGGCCAACCATTGCAATAAGATAACGCTGCCTGTAGGTGCGAATAATAAGATAAAGCCCTCCGAAAATAAGGAGGTAATACAGCGGCCAAGCAAGCCTACCGGTTGCGCGGAAAATCGACCATATACGCTCAATAATACCCGGAACAGAGTAAGAAGTGACAACTATATCCGCTGCCTGTATAACAGGGCTCAGCATCACTACGACAAGCCCAATACACAGCACGGCAAGCATACTCAACCGCCCCCGGCACCTTCCCGCTAACCGAAAGATATTACGCCACTTCCACAGCACAACCCCTGTTGCCGCTCCAACTAATATAAATCCGCCTAAACCAAAATAACCTAAATTCTCACGCGTTCCACCCACCGTGGGTATTTCATTGAAGTATGCCGACCAGCCCATGGGAATAATTGGTGTGAGTAAATTATATCCAAATGTGCCTAATCGCTCACCTCCAATACTTGAAATAGAGAAACCACCAATAAACCCAGTTACTACTGCTGCGAGAAATAGTGGAAAAATAATTTTTATTATATTCCTATAATCTCCACTCCAAGATAAGACAACCGCTATGCCCATTAAAAATACATTCATCACCAAAAAATACGGATGAATCATAACGGCGAGTGACAGCAACACCGACCAAGTAGCAATAAAAACTTTTGTTGACCATGTTCGACTGCAACACACCGCCCATACACCCCATAAGATCACCCAGTGCCCACCAAGAGCGGTGTGCATAAACATCCTTTCTAGCATGATTGGACTCGCCACGGCAATAGTAGCCACAAGTAGCGGCACCACTATCGATCGTGTCCACCTGCGAACAATGAGTGCAGCAAATCCCGCCTGAAGCATAAAGCTCATCAACCCCCACCATCCAAAATACTGGAAATTTGACGGCAAGAAGGGTTCAATCACCTTGAAGGGAATAGCAAAAAGTGGAATTGAATCCATAAAGGTCAATGCTATACCATGAGGATATGCTAGATTCGATATCATACCCACGGGAAACACCCAAGGTGACTCTCGAAAGAACTGCCATCCAAGATAGTGTTGAGATAAATCACCACCCGCCAGTAACCAACCTGTATTTAGTGGATTAAGTATATCCGTACCATAAAAGACAAGGAATGCACTTACCCCAATCAATGATGCGAGGAGAAATATAACCCAAGGTAACTGCAGATACTGCTTGAATTGAAGTAGTTTTCTTTTATATACGATATTTCTTTTTTTCATCTTACTCGCAAAAGCCTACTACTATCTTACAATATTGTAAAAGTACCATATACCTCACCATCTACTCGACAGTAACGCTTTTTGCAAGGTTACGTGGCTGGTCCACGTCATTGCCGCGCGCCGCGGCGATATAATAGGCAAACAATTGCTGTACAACATTCATGACAATTGGCGTTAGAATTTCAAGCTTGGTCCGTACACGAATAACCGATTCGGCATCAATCTGCTTGTCGCTATTCGTAATCGCCAGCACATGACCGCCGCGCGCGTTCACTTCAGCCAGATTGCTCACACCCTTATCAAACAGCCAGTTATCCTGTAGAAGCATCACTTCAAAGAAGCGATCATCAACCAGCGCTAACGGTCCATGTTTCAATTCACCACCCGCGTAACCCTCGGCCTGAATATAGCTAATTTCCTTCAATTTCAAGGCACCTTCTAGTGCTACCGGGAAGAGCGTGTCACGACCCAAGAAAAGCGCATGTTCATGATCGGCATATTTTTCCGCTGCTGCCTTCACTTCATCTTGTGAATGAGCTAGAACCTTTTCAATTTCGTCTGGCAGAAGTGCCAGCTCCTCGATATACTGACTCAACTCTTTCATGCCAATACCCTTGGCTTGCGCCAGCTGAACACCAAAAATCGTTATAGCCGCGACTTGTGACGTGAACGCTTTGGTACTGGCAACAGAAATCTCCGGGCCGGCGTGAACATAGACACCGCCATCAACCTCACGAGCAATCGTCGAACCAACCGCATTAATAACGCCAAGCGTCTTCACGCCGCGACGTTTAATTTCCCGTAGACATGCCAATGTGTCAGCCGTTTCGCCCGACTGACTAACGACCAGTGCCACGCTATTTTTTGGCAAGTGGAACGAGCGGTATCGCAGCTCGGAGGCAATCTCGACATCAATCGTCAATCCATCAACTAACTGCTCAAGATAATACGAGGCAAGCATCCCAGCATAGTAGGCCGTGCCACAGCCGATAATCACCACGTGTTCAATTTGTCGCAGCTCATCATCGGTTAAATTCAATCCGCCCAACTGTGCGCGGTTTTCAGCAGGAATGACGCGGCCATTCAATGTTGAACGGAGCGTTGTCGGCTGCTCCATAATTTCTTTGAGCAAAAAGTGATCATAGCCTTGCTTTTGAATTGCCGACATGTCTGCTTCGATCTGCTCTACTTTAGCGGTGAGCGGATGCGCCTCAAGATCCTCGAGCTCAACACCATCTTTTGTGCAAATCGCAAGCTCGCCGTCATTCAAATAAATTGCATTTGAGGTGTGGCCAATAAGCGCTGAGGCGTCACTAGCAATCACCACTTCACCGTCGCTAACACCAATAATCAACGGGCTACCTTTTCGAGCAACGACAATTTGATCCGGTTCACGTGCTGAGACGACGGCGATACCATAAGTACCTTCGACTAGCTGCAGCGCCTGAATGACCGCCGATTCAAGCGTGCTGTCCTCGTCATAGAAAGATTCTATCAATGCCGCCAGCACTTCGCTATCAGTGTCACTCTTAAATGTGTGCTTTTTCAACTCAGCTTTGAGCTCTTTGTAATTTTCAATGATGCCATTATGCACGAGGTAAATGTCACCAGCTCGATGCGGATGAGCGTTATTTTCCGCCGGCTGCCCGTGCGTCGCCCAACGCGTATGACCAATCCCGACCGTGTCGGTGGTTTCACTCTTGGTGACTTTATTAGCCAGCTCGGCAACCTTGCCCTTAGCGCGGAGAAGCGATGCACCGTTTTTGCCAAGCGTCACAATTCCAGCACTATCATAGCCACGATACTCTAGGCGACGCAGACCTCCGGCTAAAATTGATTGAGCTTCTTTTGAACCAATGTATCCGACAATTCCGCACATAGTGGCATTTTCCTGTCTAGCTTTGTAATTTTTTAGCTACTTCACCAGTCCGATGACTGACATCTTTACGCGCTACTAATATACCATTGGGTGTATTTACCACGATAACGTTATCGAGGCCAATTACTGCGATTGGCTTATCTTCCTCATTGCGCACATATACGTTCTCGACGTCAATTGGATTGATACCTTCACCGCGGAAGTGATTTCCCGCTTCATCACGGCTCACAGCGTCATGCAGATCCTTGAACGACCCGACATCCATCCAGTCGAAACTCGCTGACACAACCGCAAGACTTTTTGCTTTTTCGATCAATGCGATATCAATCACCTGATTGTCGAGTGACAGGTAGGTATCGGTATAATCTTGTGAAGCTGGATCATTGATTTTCGATAGAGTCTCGTAACTCGTTTTGAGCTCTGGAGCGCTTCGCTGCATTTCATTCAGAAATGTATCAACTGATCCTACGAAGTATCCACAGTTCCACAAATAATTGCCTGAATCAACATACTGTTGTGCTGTTTCATAGTCAGGCTTCTCCTTGAATGACTGAACATTATAAACCCCGCTGTCGGCATCAATAACCCCATCACGTTCAATATAGCCAAAGCCAGTTGCCGGAAAAGTAGGTTCAATACCAATGAGCGTGATCTCACCCTTCTCTTGAGATACACGAGCAGCAACATTAAATGATCGAGCAAACCCATCCTTATCACGGACATGATGATCTGAATGAATAAAAGCGATCGGCTCGTTGCGATCATGGCGTCTTGCAATGTAATCAAGCGCCATAACAATACAGTGTGCTGTTCCGCGACGCCCAGGTTCGATAATGAACGCTTCATCATTCAACTCTGACAACTGACTACGAACATGATCAGAGTGACTCGCTTCAGTCACGACATAGATTGTCTCGCCAAGCTTCTCTGCGCGATCATAGGCAGTCTGCAGCATAGTTCGCTCACTTGTTAATTTCAAAAGGTGCTTTGGATACTCAGGAGTTGAAAGCGGCCACAAACGCGTACCCGACCCTCCTGCGATAATTACAGTAATCATGCTTTTATTATACAGCGACAACACAAAAATAAGCTTTATGAGTAAATATTACATATCCACTATCTGTTAGCTAGTTGTCATAATCACATTATTAGTCGTTGTATTTTTCCACAATAGACGGACAACTTGCAAAACCGTTATACTAATGACATGACAAAGCTATTAGTTACAGGTGGCGCAGGGTTTATTGGGGCAAACTTTGTGCATTACACTCTACAGAACCGCCCAGAATACGAAGTAACTGTAATCGATAAACTAACCTACGCAGGCAATCCAGATAGCTTGAATAGCGTACTGGACCAAATTAATTTCGTCACCGGCGACATCTGCGACCGTGAACTAGTAGATCGACTGGTCAGCGAAACTGACATTGTCGTCCATTTCGCCGCCGAATCACACAATGACAATAGTCTGCGCGATCCATGGCCATTCTTGCAAACCAACTTGATTGGCACAGCAACAATCCTAGAAGCAATCCGTAAGCACGGCAAACGCTTACATCACATCAGCACTGACGAAGTCTATGGTGACCTCGAGCTGGACGATCCCGCAAAATTCACTCCAGAAACACCCTACAATGCCAGCAGCCCCTACTCTTCTACCAAAGCCGGATCTGACCTATTAGTTAAAGCATGGGTGCGCTCATTCGGCATTCACGCAACAATCAGCAACTGTTCGAACAACTACGGTTCGTACCAGCACATCGAAAAATTCATCCCTCGTCAGATTACTAATATCCTGAGCGATATTTCGCCAAAGCTTTATGGCGCTGGCGAAAACGTTCGCGACTGGATCCACGTTGACGACCACAACAGCGCAGTGCACACGATTATCGACAAAGGTCGCAGCGGTGAAGTCTACCTGATCGGGGCAGACGGCGAAGAAAACAATAAATACGTTCTGGAAACCATCCTTGAATTAATGGGCAAAGAAAAAGACGCTTACGAACACGTCAATGATCGCCCAGGTCACGACATGCGATATGCGATTGATGCCACAAAACTTCGCAAAGAATTAGGTTGGACGCCAAAATACACCAACCTCCGCGAAGGCCTGCAGGCAACCATCGACTGGTATCGCCAAAATGACGACTGGTGGAAGAACGAAAAAGCCAAAGTCGAAGCAAAGTACGCTGAACAAGGCCAATAGTCACCATGTCCAAGCTGGAAAGCTGGAAAACGATAGACTCCCGTATTGCCTTTGAGTCACCCTTCATCACCGTCCATGATGACAAAGTAATCATGCCGAATGGCGATGAAGGTCGCTATGGATGGGTACAGGCTAAGCACGATTCAGTATATGTCGTTCCTGTCGATGAGAAGTACAATACCTACGTCGTCGAACAGGAGCGCTATACAACCAAGCAAATAACGCTCGAATGTGTAGCGGGTGGAAATGGCAATGATAACTTTTTGACTGCGGCGCACCGCGAACTTCTCGAAGAGACTGGCCTTGAAGCAAAGCAGATGATTCTACTAAGCGACCACATTCAAGCTTCTAATAGTGCAACCTCATTTCGACACGCGTTCTTTATTGCGCGCGATCTAGAAAAAACTACCGACAAACTAGACCCTGTCGACGGCATTCTAAGCGCCAAAAAACTACCCTTAGTGACCGTGCGAGAGATGATCTTAACCGGAGAAATTAATTGCGCTCAAAGCATCGCTGCTTTTTTGATGACAATTGCTTACCTCGAAAAAGAAGGCCACATTCTATAGAACTTGAAGCCAAGGGCAATTTATAGGCCTTTTTGCTCTCGAAATGTCGCCACGATCTCCGGTATCATAATCTTATGGTGATCAAGTGTCATTTCCGGCAAATGATCGACAGTAAAGAATTGCCCCTCAGCGACATCCTCATCCGTCGCATTGGTTTCAAAATAATGCACCATATCCAACTCTCGGCCACGTGTCACGTCCCAAAACTTCATACTTACCAGCTGCAGGTCGTCTACTACAGGGATTGAGCCATGTAATTCTTTTTGCAGAACTCGCTCAAACCCGGATTGCAAACTCCCCTCATCATCCGTCGCGCGGATCACCGTACCAGGAATATGCCAGCCGCCTGGCCAGTGCGGATCGTCATCAGGACGCTTCGTCAATAAAACCTCCACCTCGCCGGCTTCGTTCACACGCAGCGGTGCCACCTCCATCGTCGGCGTAGTGACTTTTTCAGCAATTGCATGAAAAATCTCGAGAGGAAGAAACCCCTTCGGCAACCGTCGAAGCACTTCAGCCGCCTGGGCAATTTCTTCTGGAGTTGGTTCAATATTTTGGTCAGATTCGTTTGTCATTGGCTGATATTCCATGTGATTACATAGTAGCATATGCCCATCCGAGCGATGTTATAATAGTCCTATGTCTGAAACATCGCACAATCTCGAATTTAGCAAAGAACTACACGCACACGAAACTAATATTTCCGGCTTGATTGTATTTGACCTACCCGTTCACGGTGACAACCGCGGTTGGTTCAAAGAAAACTGGCAACGTGAAAAAATGGTGGCCGCCGGATTACCTGATTTCAAACCAGTTCAAAATAATATCTCTTTCAACGGCAAGCGCGGCGTCACGCGCGGCCTCCACGCCGAGCCGTGGGACAAGTTCGTGTCAATCGGCGCCGGCAGCGTCTTTGGTGCTTGGTGTGATATTCGTGAAGGCAGCCCAACGTACGGCCAAACGTTTACAGTCACCCTCGACCCATCAAAGGCAATTTACGTCCCGCGTGGCCTTGCTAACGGCTTCCAGACCCTCGAAGACAATACCGTTTACATGTATCTAGTCAATGACCACTGGTCACCAAACGGCGAGTACTCATTCGTCAGCATTTACGACGAAACGCTCGGCATTGATTGGCCGGTTCCGCTTGATGAGGCCGAGGTGTCTGACAAGGACAAGCAGCACCCGAAACTTGCCGATGCCACGCCAATTTCACCAAAGAAAATTCTCGTCACTGGCGCCAACGGCCAGCTCGGCCGTGCCCTGCGCGCGGAATTCCCAGACGCCGAATTCGTCACCCGTGAAGAGCTCGACATTACTAGCACAGACCTGATTACCGCTCGCCGTTGGCGCGACTATAGCACGATCATTAACGCCGCCGCCTATACTGCCGTCGACACCGCAGAGACATCCGAGGGTCGACGAGATGCTTGGAGCGCTAACACTAGTGCAGTCGTCAACCTCGCTAAAATCGCAACCGAATTCAATCTTACCTTCGTCAATATCTCAAGCGACTATGTCTTTGATGGTACTCGGGAAATTCACGACGAACAAGAAGCCTTCTCGCCACTTGGCGTCTACGGCCAAACCAAAGCCGCTGGCGACGCTGCTACCAGCACCGCACCGCGCCATTACACCGTCCGGACAACCTGGGTAGTTGGCGACGGTAGCAACTTTGTTCGCACGATGCAGTCCCTTGCAGGGCGCGATATCAAACCAAGCGTTGTCGATGACCAAATCGGCCGTCTGACTTTTACTGAAGATCTCGCCAAAGGTATTCAGCATCTTCTAAAAACAAATGCACCGTATGGCACGTATAATCTCAGCAATGATGGCGAATCAGCCAGCTGGGCAGATATCGCTAAGGAAGTTTACGTGCTTTCAGGCAAGTCGGCCGACGATATCACACCAGTTACGACCGCTGACTATTATGCTGGCAAAGACGACATCGCGCCGCGCCCCTTACAAAGTACACTCAATCTTGATAAAATAAAGGCTACAGGCTTTGCGCCACGCGAGTGGAAGCAAGCGCTGCGTGACTATTTAGCAGATCAATAATTTCAGGAGAACAACATGAAGGGTATTATCCTTGCCGGTGGGTCTGGTACACGGTTGTGGCCAATTACAAAAGGAATTAGCAAGCAGCTGATGCCAATTTACGACAAGCCAATGGTCTACTACCCATTGACCACGCTGATGGCAGCAGGCATTAAAGACATCTTGATCATCACAACCCCGGAAGATCAGTCGCAATTCCAGCGCTTGCTTGGCGACGGTTCACAATGGGGCGTTAACTTACAGTACGCCGTTCAGCCATCACCGGATGGCCTGGCGCAAGCATTCATCATTGGCGAAGGGTTTATCGGCGACGACAAAGTCGCTCTCGTACTTGGCGACAACATTTTTCACGGCCACAAGCTCAGCGAATCACTCAAGAAGTGTACTGATCCGGATGGCGGTATCGTCTTCGCCTACCAGGTTTCTGATCCAGAGCGCTACGGCGTCGTCGAATTTGACACTGACAACAAGGCGATTTCTATCGAGGAAAAGCCAGCACAGCCAAAGTCAAACTACGCCGTCGTCGGCCTTTACTTCTACGACAATGACGTCGTGGAGATCGCCAAGAACGTTCAACCGAGTGATCGTGGCGAACTTGAAATTACCGCTGTTAACGAAGAATACCTACGCCGCGGCAAGCTCAAAGTTACCACCCTTGACGATGGTGATGTCTGGCTCGATACAGGCACAATAGATTCAATGACTGATGCATCAGACTACGTCAAAGTCCTTCAAAAGCGTACCGGTCAGATTATCGGCAGTCCAGAAGGCGTCGCTCACGAAGAAGGGTTCATCTCTACAGACGAAATTAACCAACTCGCCGATAGCCTCAAAAAGTCAGGATACGGAACATATCTATTCCGTTAAGTGGTATCCACATGGAGGCAACCTACACGAAACACAAGAAATTAGCGCAGCAATTTATGCGCTACTTTCTCGTTGCCGGCCTTGGTTATATCGTCGACTTCAGTATTTTATACATATTACACGAATTTGCCCACCTACATTACCTTACTTCTGCAGCCGTTAGCTTTCTCTGCGGCCTAATTGTCGTCTACGTAATGAGTAGCATTTTCGTCTTCAGCAATTCAAAACTAAAATCAAAGTCTCTCGAATTTGGAGCTTTCACACTCATAGGAATTGTAGGCCTCGGAATTTTAAGTATCTCGATGTGGACACTTACTGGATTACTTGGCATCAACTACCTTATCGCTAAAGTCGCAGCGACCGTTGGTGTATATATCTGGAATTTTTTCGCGCGGCGTGCGCTCTATCATAACTAAGCGCCGTAGACTGTTTGAACAAACTCCAGGGCCCGACGCGTCCGTTCAACATTCGTACCGCTATCACCAGGCCGCATTTCAACTGAAACAGTCTTATCGTAGCTAATCTCCTTCAGTGCCAGTGCTGCGCCAGTATGATCTACATCGTCACGCCCTTCAACCAGCTCAAGCATTGGCGAGCTGATGTGGAAATGTTGAATTAGATCCTTATACTCACGAATTGAAACCGGAATATCATCACCCGCTAATGCCATACATGCCGTATCAAGATGCAGCCCAAAGCCTGGATGATTCACTGCCTTCACCAATTCAGCCCCCTCCTTAGCGGTTGTCACGAAATCGCAGTTATACTGTGGAGCATTCGGCTCAAGACAGAAGATAACGTCGTTTTCATATGCCACTTCAGCGAGCTCTGCAAAGAAACCCATAGCAATAGCAAAGGCATCTTCGTACGTCATCGCGCCACGCTGGCGATTCTTTGGGGATCCAAAGACCATTCTCTTCACACCCATTCTACCAGCAAGTGCAATGAATGCTTTGAGATATTCGAGGCATTCTTTGCGATTAACTTCGCTTTCAAAAAGCTTTAAATCAGGACGAGCAAAAAGCATTGATTGAAATGCGACAACTTCAATGCCGTAGCCTTTCCACCAATCCACCACTTTTGCTGCCTCTTCCGTCGTTACCTTTGTTGGGTCATCCCATATCTTTGTCGGCGCTAGCTCAACAGAATCCACCCCTAAGTCCTGTAGTTCTTTTGCGACCTCAGCTTCTTCCTCTTGTGTCCATGCGATACTTGATATTGCTAAATTTGTCATAACACTCTACTTCTCGTAATTATCAACAAAGTTTTTAATATCAGCGAGCTCCCGCTCCTTCGTATACAGGTAATCACCCTCACCACCATATACGTCCGCATATTTACTATGCATATCCCAAAATGCCGGCTTCATATCCTCAGGAATATTTGTAAACTCAACCCCAAAACAGTCACGTGCGACTTCTGCCGTGCTAACTGGCGGAGTTGCCAGGTTAACGAGCAGCAAGTTGTTATCAAGTGCCACTTGGATATCCCTCCAAATATTGGCGAGATTATAGTACTGATATACGCCATCTTTATGGATGCGGTCCACGTTATTGTCATTTAATAAATCAAAGATCACATTTTTCTTTAATCCCGCACCGAACAGGCCAGGCAGTCGAACGATCGTTGCATCAAAATGACTGTTACAAAACTGCTCCAAATAATATCGATTCACTCCGTACGGCGTTAGACCGTCGGTGTCAATTGACGTATCTTCCGTCGCTCCGTTAGGGTTCTTATAAACACCCACAGTCGACACTAACACTAACTTCTTAATCTTCACCTTTGCAATGTGACTAATAAACTCTTCAATTTCTGCGCGGTCTACCTGGGGCTCTTGATTAATCCGCCACATCTCAGCGCGGTTAGCCGCACTCACCACTAGATCGTATTCCTTGCCTTCAATTTCTGCAATATTCTTGCTGTTATACAGATCATCAAACTGATATTGGGCAGCAATATTGCTCCCCACAAATCCAGTATAGCCAATTAGCGCTGTCTTCATTATTTTTCTCCTTATATGCTACGTATAATTATAGTGGCTCTAGCTCGCGCATGAAACAAATAACAACCAGTTGTCACGTCCTAGACTTCTCAATATTGAAAGACTGCTTATGTACTCCGCGGCTTATACCTACCCATAACTGCCTTTAGTAACACTCCAATAATATGGATATTTCCCTTAATTGGGCTAATCTTCGTCGGCGTCTTCCCCTTCTTAGGATAAGTACGTGTTACAGGAGTTTCGATCGTTTTATAGTCTTTGCGTTGTGAACTTTCAATAGCAAGATAATAATGTAGTTCGTATGCCTGGAAGACATCCCGAAATACAGCAATGTCCTCATCGCGAATCAACTTTGCACTATAACCACGAAAACCATTCGTCGTATCAGTATGACGACGTCGAGCAGCCAAGCTTATCAACGGGGCATGGATTAAATGTAGACCAATTTCACGTGACAATGGCGTATTGACAGCCTTTCCGCCAGGAATGAAGCGAGACCCTTGAATATGATCATACCCACCCTCAAGTAGCTTGATGAAATTGGGAATAGCAGAAATATCATCCTTGCCATTACCGTCTACAACCACAATCCCCTCGTAGCCTTCATCAAGTGCCCATGCTAGCGCCATGCGCATCTGCGCACTGAGCTTGCCTAAGCCTGTTTTTGTAAGGAGCGCACGGACATCCTGCTGTTTAAGAAAATCTTTTTCAAGTGAGCCGTCAGTACTACCTCCATCCGCAACAACAATGTCGACTTGCCCGGCATACTTCTTCGTTGCCTTTAGCTGCTTCTGAATCCGCTCACCCTCATTAATCACGAACACACAGACACAGTATTTATGTTTTTTAGGTCGAATCACTACTGACTCAAAATCAGGAAACTGCCACGATGGGTGTCTATTCCGTATCTCGTCTTGTGCTTTTTGTTTACTCATAATTACTTTGTTATATTCCTTCTTTCAGTATCAGCGAGCGCGACACTGCTAGTTAACTCATCGGTAATATAATAGTGTGGATCCTTATAACTCTCCATCAAGATTCTCCCGATATACTCAGATATAATCACTAATATGATAAATAATACAAAGAACATGAGTGACAGCTGCAATGAGGTTGTCGTCCAACCCTCTGCCACAGTATCACCGACAAGATTCAATACAACAACATAGATTGCGTAAGCGGCATTAATCATACTCGCAGTAAGACCAAGCCATGTTACGAATCTTAGCGGGTGTGTAGAATAGCTAATAGCAATTTCTAAAGCTTCAATAAATCCTGTCTTTAATTTTTTTTGGCTACTAATATCTTTTGTTGGTTGATAAGGAAATGTTTCATATGCATAACCTACGCGCCTTGCAAGATGACGGATATGACGCTGACTGCGAGTAGTTTGAGTTAACGAGTTAACGGCTCGACGACTATATGAAGCAAGATACGTCGCATTGAGTGGAATATCAATACCGATATAACGGCGATTATACCAATAGAATAGACGACGACCAATTTTTGCCCCTTTTATCGGCACTTCGCTCACTCCCTGGACAACATCCTTACCTTCATTAGATTCAATCAGGCTAGGTACGCTATTCGCTGGATCAATTGACGGGTCAAGCGTACAGACAAAATCACCTATTGACACTTCAAGACCTGCAAACAACGCTGTGTCATATTTGAAGTGTTGAGCCAACCTAATGATACGGATACACGGAAGTCGCAGCAAGCAATCCGTCAGTTTATGTATCTCCTTTTCCACTACGCCATTATCGACAACGATAATTTCATAATTCGTGTAATGGTTGCGAAGAATATCCGACAATCCTTGAACATAGTCACTTAAATTTTCCGTGTCAGCTTTTGCAACTACCACACAGGATACAAAAATGTCCCGCACCAGTACAGCTGCAGTTTTCTTTTTTTCGTTATTTTTTGTCATACAGTACCCTTAAATCCTCAAACACGTCATAAATATTATCTAACTTTCCCCCCATTATACATGTGTAATTCTTGATGCCGAAGTGAGGCGCAAATAAGATAGGCCTACTGTCATCCCCTTCACTCTTTCGAAGGACAGTCTTGACTTCACTGATCGTATCCACGAGCTCCATATCTTTCAAGGCCGGAATATACCTCACTACATCAGAGTACATTTTTTTGTAGTTCGTTTTGATACTAAGCTTCGAAAAATAACCATGGGCGTGATGACGCGCTTTGGGAGTATTCTCATCGTCATTCCATGACTCGTGAGGAGTATAACGGACATGGGAAAGCGTATGGAGTCCTCTTGACGGAAACGGCATAATCGAAAAGAACGGTCCGTCCATCATCGTAACGCTAAAGTCCTTCATATGTTCCGGCAGCTTCACGAGGCACATTTCCGCAATTTCGTGTTTCAATGGAACCAGGCCTAATCCAGAGTTACGATGCAAAGTATTTAATTGTGAATACGTACAATTGATTACCTTTTTTGCCACATATTCGGATTTATCTGCCACAACCGATATAACATTTTTACTTGCGCTAACCTTTTTAACCTCTTCGCCAGAATGAATAGTAATAGCATCCGACTCATCGATACGTTTCAATAAAAGATCCCGTAATTTATGCGAATCAAAAGCGTATTCCTTTACTTTATAAACATCTTCGGTTAAACGAGATGAGAATAATTCTTTCATGCTTTGTGGTGCATCCTCGATCTCGGCACCGATTTTATTACAGAACTCAACAAACTGGCGAGCATTCACTTTTGATAGACTCTTCGAGATCGCATAATACTTATTAAAATTGCTTACGACTGCCGGCTCGTATTCTTCAACAAAACGAGGAAAGTTCACGGCCGAACGGTATGCCGTCAGCACGCTCCTTGGATAGTGGTAGCCATTATGTACACGAGCCTGATTGACGTATGAGGCCCGTGACATCATCTCGGTTTCTTTCTCAAGAACTAGAATATCCCGCACTCCGAGTTCGTCACGAAGAAAAAGGGCGACACTCAACCCGTAAAAGCCACCCCCTATGATAATTGTATCGTGCAATTGATCCATCCGAATTCAGCTTACCTACTATAGTCCTTTTGCCACCCATGACATAATCTGATATTCTTATCCTAGCATGAAATACTACTCTATATAAAGAGTGTAAGTGAGGGGATGTGAAGAGAGCAAAACAAACATTAGCTAGATTAGTGCACTTTAGTAGTATTTATCGTTTTCAATTGATGCTAGTTGTCAGCCTGACACTAAGTTTTATTCCCGCAACTCAGCTTATTGCTGTTGCACTGCTCCTCACTACCGCTTCGATGGCGCTGCCAAGACAGTTAGGAGATACAAAAATTGATCGTTTCGTCATAACCTGTGTCGTATTCTTTGCTTTCAATACTGCAGTCGGTGCTATCTTCTGGCTCCTAAAAGTAGAACTGACACAGATTGCTTTATTCAGCATCTACTTTTTAGCGGTTGGCGGAATGGTAGCTTACTATCTTTCTCGTAGTAGTGAACCGAATATAGACAAGAGTACTATTAAGAAACCTACACTAGTAAATAAGTTGCTTACATATACCCCATTTATTATTTCAGCCATCGTTTTTCTTGTTATTGCTATTCCCCTACTGTCAAAATATTCAACAAATTACATCTACCAGTTTATTGGCTATGGAGGAGATAACGTAAGCCACATCGAACTCGTTAACATTACCGAAAAGTTTAATGGATATCACTATGGAACGATACAAGATGTAGGAAATGATTTTACCGCTTCACACTCCTCATATCCTCAAGGCATGCATCTTAATATCTCAATCTTACGAGACCTTCTGCCGGATAACATTGATTTTTATAAATCGGTCAAAGCCCAGCTTCTTTTCTTTATGCTTGTTTCGACAACCTACTTAAGTCTGCTTGCTTATTTGTTTGTACTTTTAGCCATTAACCTACTCCCAAAAGTCAAGAGGTGGTATTCACTGCCCCTTATCTATGCTGCGTCTTATGGGCTATTCTTCGGAGGATTACTTGATTTCTTCCTTAATGGATTTCATGCTCATATATTTTCTCTTCTCCTATTACTTACTCAACTATACATAGCAATCTGGCTTGTAGGACAAAAAGCCACCGACACAACTCGATCTATTAGCCTTGGTGTCATTCTACTATTATCTGTAGGTATTTCCTTCAGCTGGCTATTCCTCCTCCCTATAGCCCTAGCGATAAATGGACTCCTCGTTTTATATTTCGATCTTCCTCGCCTTGTACAGATTCATCACAACCGCAGAAAGGTTTTTCGTATTTTAAAATGGTGGCTGGTGTATATTCTCATAGTGGCAATTGCCCTCATTCAAGCTTACGTCCAACTAAGGTACAGTGCTAAGAGTGATCCGATTAATGAGCCTGGGTTCATAACCCCTATTCTTCCTTCGGTGGTAGTTATTTTCTTCTTATTAGTTAGCCTTGCTTACGCGTATTTACGAGTAGATGGAAAGTTAATTGAGCGGAAAAAGGTAGCTGTTTTATTGCTCTTTACTATTATTAGTGGCTTATTTTCTCTTTATATCTATATCTATCAAGTTTCATCTACAGGTCACGTCGAATATTATTTCTACAAGTCCGCCTATACGATCATTATTTTAGGCACACTCGCAGCAATAGTGTTGTGCACTGCCATACTAGACAAATTAAAGCTCGTCGCGACACCACTCGGTATCATTTCTACCGGCGCCCTGTTCTACTTCTTTGCCAGTGGCACGTCCTCGCTACAACTACCGCCAGTCCTGAACGGACAGTTACAGGGTGTCACTCCTGAGCTCGCCAATACATTCGCCGATAAAATTAACGATCCTTCAAGTCGTATTGTTTCAATCGGAAGCTGTAATCGCGCCCAGGATTTTATCATTACCCGTCTAGCAGGTGCACTACGAAACCAAAATACACTC
This sequence comes from Candidatus Saccharimonadota bacterium, assembly GCA_032153715.1. Lineage (GTDB taxonomy): Bacteria > Patescibacteriota > Saccharimonadia > Saccharimonadales > Saccharimonadaceae > SEAL01. The sequence continues at coordinate 127,665 of JALDYR010000002.1, forward strand.
AAGCGTCAGTATGTTACATTTGACCAGTTATCCATTAAGCGTGATAGGGCTATCCACTCTATCAACCACTACTCCGAGGCAGCCGGCTCACACCTTCTCATTATAGATAATAAAGGTGGTGCCTATAGGTCTTTATTTAACGACAATGTAAAGAATAGCGCAGACTACATCACTCTAGGCGACAACAGAGAGGCGAGGAGTTCGGAGGCCTGTCCGTCTGAGCTTTCCCGCTAATTATTCGGTTGGGATCGAGTTAATAAGTGCTTCTGACGAAATAAAGTAAGGTGTGTAATTATTAATATTAGAGGAATTAAGAAGTTGTTTCTTACCATTATTTATAGTAAAGACCCCCGGACCACCCCCCTTGAATGAGCGTGTAGCATCAGATGCATTCGCAAAGAAACTAAGAAAGTTGTCACTGACAAGCATTGGCTGTATAGACCCACTATTAGTCCATAAGTTAGCAATCTCACCCGAAGGCACTCGACGCTTCCTGCCTTCATCAAGTACGTAAATAATATTAGCATCATTTTTTACCAATACTCCATTCCACTGCGTGATAGCATTCGGCGCACTGCTTGATTCGATATGGGTTAATGGATGCGATGCACCACCCAGATTTACTAAAGGAGATTCCGATACTTCATACCAGTTCCCCTTATCAATAGCATATTTTTTACCATCACTCGACGTTGCGAATCGAGTAAGCATTTCGACAGGTACAATTTTATACGGCAACAAGCTACTCATCGTCGGTGGATTACCAATACCCCATAGGCCAGCGATGGACGAATCAACAGTTGCGTATGCTTTTTTATTGACGATAAGATAATATACCCCGTCTTTATCCTTCACTTTATTAGATAAGGCTCCTCCGCTTACAAACGACCCTAATGCGCTACTAGAAATAGATTGCGGTGCATTTAAGTTCCACTCTGTGATCATTTGATCGCTTACTGTCCACTTTTTACCTTGATCGAGTAGGTACTTTTGCGTGCCATCCGTCACATATCTAGCTAAGGCGCCTGCTTCTGTTAATGCACGAACAATATAGTACGACACCTCTGTTGCCGTGGCGTATCCGGATGCTAAATACATATCTTTATCATTGACAGCGCGTCTCACTCCCTCGCTACCTATATGATAAATTACATTAGAGTCATTTCCCCGCACAAATTCATTGAGCGTACCACTCTGTGAATATAAATCTAACAACTGATTACTTGCCTGAAATGGCTGCCCAAGTTGGCTGTAGTTCTGCCAATACTGTGAAGGTAACGCTACCTTGCGTTGATTAATTAAATACCTCTGACTGCTATTTTCGGCGACATAACTTGATAGTTCAGCTCCATTAGGAATAAGGTTCAAGAAATTATTATTTACTAATGTAATTTGCTGTGAAGGTCCCGTAATCCAGGAATTTAAGACCTCGCCCGAAGCTATTGGATATCGCACACCATTATCTAGAAGATAGACGGGACTGGTGGGAGATTTAATTAACTGCGTAACATTAGATCCAACTATAAATCGACTCAAGCTTGCTAGCGTAATCTCGTCAGCGACGCCACTGTAGATCGAGGATATATTACTTGTCTGCCATAAGCGCATACTGTTGTATAACTGATAAACACTCCCCCCATAAGAGACTTTCGTACCACTTACTGAAGGGCCGACGGTGAATGAATTAAATAATGCAGTGGAAATGTTCTGAGGGACTGCGTCCGACCCTTCTCGCGCCAAAAAGACATCAGTATTCGCATACGGTCGCACGTAGGTTTGCGAGCCCGACCTACTATCAACCATATAGACAGTACTACTCTGATCTGGCTTTACATATGGCTTAAGATCTCCGCCATCAGCAGGTGTCATAAACAGACCTGCTGAAACTGTACTTACCGTTCTATTACCCAACCCCCATATATCAACCATGGGCGTGACCGCAACGCGATAACGCTTACCCGAATCGACTATATATAAATAACCCCCACCCTTATGCTTCATGACACGATCCAGGTTTGGACCCGTAGTTACCGCTGCAAGCTGGCTTGCCGGAAGCGTGGTAAGCGGGACATCTTCCAGCCCCCAGGCATAAATGATTGATGGATCAGGTATGTACTGTTTTACTCCACTGTATACTACCCATTGCCTAGTGTCGCCTGGGTCGTCCGACACGACCTTCATGAAGCTTTCGGACTGAGAGGTACCGAACCAATCATTAAATATACGCCAAAAGTTTCTATTACCGTACGCGCTACAGCCATCTCCAAGCCCATAAAGATTATCGAGAGCAGCCTTGTTCGGCTGGTATGGCGTATAAATATACAACCCCGCCGTCGCTTGATTACTGATATAAACCGAAGTATAGCCACAAGCCGTCTGTTCATTCTGGGGAGTATTTCTATTATCCGCTTGAAAATAGATGTTATTATTACGGAGTGCGCGATAGTTATAGCTAGTCTTATTAGCGGCATATACTTTATACTGACGTGCAGCTTGATACACTTGATTAAAGAATCCATAGTAATCAGCATCGCAAGCCGCAGAGTCTGGACAGCCATATCCTGTCGCACTACGATATTGAATACTTTCAGGCCAAGTGTCTGTGACAAGTGTCTGTTCTTTCTGCAGGAGTATAAGCATTACCTTTGGACTCACCCCGCAAGCCTTGCTTACATCAGTAATAATCCTAGCGCTAGTTTTCACCCCGCCCTCATACCTTGAGCAATAAGCGTCTGCAGGTTTTGTCGCAGTATCTTGCTGATAACTCTTAAGGCATGTGTATCCAGATCGACAATTCGGTACTTTTGCATTCAAGAAGGCCTGGACTTCACTCTCGTTCAAAGAATAACCATCGAAGAAATGTGCATCGCTAATTATTTCCCCGGCACGAAATTCAGACCCCGAAAGAGCATGAGTTGCATTGGGTAAAATAGCAACAAGCGTACTAGACAGGAAAAGTCCAGTAATTATAACTACTAGGCGTACTCTACTTAACTTCCACTGTAGCATTTGCACTTCCCTTATATTTTAAAGAGGCATACTGCAAGTCTAATCTCCATACGCCAGCCTCTTTGAACTCTTCGATCGGCACATCGAGCGCACCACACTGCACAGTCTTCGCATCCCTAAAAGCAGTCGATGTCCTCTCTACCCTTAAATCACCCTTAGTCAATACAGCAGTACACTTACCGCCATCTTCGTATATATTATCTATATACCCTCGTATTTCAATCGTTTTCTCAAACTGTTCAGCCGATACTATATAGACGTTCGCCTGCGTAACGGTTGGTGGGTTATTTTCTAACGCTTCCCGCTCTTTATTTTTCTCTTTTTGCGCATCGCCAGCAGATGCTTCAATATTCGTAGGCGGATTATAATTTATCTTCTTCTCGGAGGATTGAGTATGATTGGGATTGATAATAAACCACCACACTAAACCACCAATAGCCACTAACATTATAGTGGTAGATAAAATAATCAATGGTAGTTTATTTTTTTTTGGTGCGATTTTCATTTTATTTTGCTTTTGCTTATACCTAATAATAGTATATCATCTTTTAGCAACTTGACAAAAGAAAGTTATCTACGACGACAGCTCACGCATTAGTATCTTAGTTAGTTTTATGTCAGTTTCACTCCAGTTGAACTGTTTTGAGTAATCAGCTAGCTTCTCAGGACGAGCCCCGTAACCACTTTCAGCCTCCTCGACAAGCTGCGACAGTACAGCGGCAATTCGTTGCGGCGATGGTGCCGCATACTCAATCCCGTTAGCATATCCGACCATACGCGTGTAGTTAGCGTCGTTCACTACAGGCTGACAGCCTGCCGCCATCATCTCCACAGGAAGTAACGACATACTGGTGAATGAAAGTACTAAACCTGCTACGCATTCATTATAAAGTGCATTTAATTCTTTTCGACCGAGAATCTTATTATTAACATATGGAAATGGTATATTATATCGCTCAGTATCCCAGCCAATGAAATTAATTTCATATTCAGGATGCTTCTTATGGAATATCTCAAGAGCCAAGGTGCCTAATTCAAAACCACGACGAGGCGTGACGGGACGTGCGTAGAAAAGTATCTTCTTGCGCTTCTTAGTATTCGTCAAACTATACTCGCCCTGTGCCACTGCCAGCTCTAGCGTATCAACTGACATATCATATTCCTCTGAAAGCTTACTTGCCATCCATGGACTTGTGGTTATGCCATGAAGGCCCATTCGATAAGTATTATCCGCTAAAGTGCTATATGTTCCAGATGCTTCGAAGATTGCCTCATAATCTTGGATGAAATAAAACTTTTTCCCCACTCCCTTAAAGTTAAAAACCGGGTATGCCGTTGTCCAACCTGTCGCAAACATACCATCACAATCCTTCATTTTTTCTTCGTTATAAAAGAGCTCTGCCTTGATCTGGTGATGATTATTCAGATTCTCTTTGATCGTCTTGAAATCAACTTGATACATCGGATCATAAAAGTAAACCCTACACGTATGACCTTGACTCTCAAGAAACTGTATCGTGCGAAAGATGACTGCATGTCCGCCCGAAACAGACCCCAATGGCGGAACAACCCAGTTAAACATAAATGGAGGGTTACGCTTCCCGGAGAGCTTCTCAAATAAAGGCTGAGTGAAATCAGCATCAATAAGATCCTGCTTAAAAACAGGCCAGAGTATCTCTAATTGCTTGTCGTCTCCGCGAAGAGTTCGCACTTCCCGAGCCCATTCATCATTTCGCTCTTCAAGGCGATGAACAGCCTCGCGCAGACCGGTTATTTCGTTCTTTTGCTCATTCGTAACGTATCGAAGCTCATCACGTTCTTTATAAACACCTCCCACTACAGGAGTCTTCTTTATCGCCTTTGAAATGATTTTTTTCACATCTCGACCCATTTACCCTGCATATTAAATTCACCACTCTGCATTGGAGCAATTTCAGTTATTTTGATAGCAGGCGAGCTATATCCATAACTCGAATCAAGCACATCGATAAGATCAGGAATTTCGTTTGACGGCCAGCTACAGTAAGTATAGAGCGCCGCGTTCAGTCGATATTCACCTTTTGCTAATTGCTCTTTGTCAATCTTGCAGCGAATAGTATGTTTACCCTTCTCCGGCTTATAATTTGGTAGGTTTACGGTTGTATTAATTCCGGCCACATACCGTCCATCAGAATGCACTAGGAAGAGATTAAATTGGAGCTCGGTCTGTCTATGTACGGTGAACGCCACTTCCACTTCCAAGTCATCGTGAAGGCCAAATTCTTTTGTTGAATTATTCTTATTCTTGTTCGGTAAAACTTTAATGCTATCAAGACGCACGGCCGGATCCTTAGGGCGTTCAGATTTTTTCTTACCCTCTTCGTTTTGCTGCATATTCGCAACTTCGTAGCGAAGAGCGATTTCTCGCGGTTTACCCGCGGCAATGATCTTTGAGTCCTCGATCATAATCGCTCGATCACAGAAGTCCTGCACTGCACCCATATCGTGTGTCACGAAGATAACAGTTTTACCACTCTTCTTAATTTCCTTAAAAACATCATAGCATTTACGCTGGAAGTTCGCATCGCCAACTGCAAGGACTTCATCGATCAGAAGAATATCATTATGAGCCTGAATAGCAATAGAGAAGGCAAGCCGAACTTGCATGCCACTTGAGTAGTTCTTTAGTTTTTGATCCATAAACCGCTCTAGTTCAGAAAATTCAACAATCTCATCATATTTTGCAATAATTTCTTTTTCCGTCAATCCAAGAATTGCACCGTTAAGGAAGACGTTCTCTCGTCCAGTTAGCTCCGGATTAAAACCGACACCCAACTCAATAAATGGAGTTAAACGCCCATTAACGCTCACGCTTCCTTCACTCGGAATATAGATATTTGCGAGCAGCTTTAATAGTGTACTTTTACCACTACCATTGCGGCCGACTATACCAAAGAATTCACCGTCATTAACTTCAAAACTAATACCGTCAAGAGCCCTGAAGCGCTCATATGTTTTCTTTTTATAGAAATTTAAGATCGTCGCCTTTAAACTAGAGTGTCGCTCATGTGGAAGTTTAAATTCCTTAACAAGATCCTTTACGACAATCCGATTATTAGAATTAGTCTTCATTATAGATCCTCCACAAAATACTGTGATCGTTTTTTAAAATACAGATAACCGCATATAACAAGTGTCAACACGACCACTACGGGCAGCGTGTAGCTCAGTATCGTCGGCAATACTTCGTGCGTTGTCAGAGTCACTGGTGTAATTAAAATTTCACGAAAATCCTGCATAATCTGCGCTAAAGGATTTAAAGATAGAATCTGAGCAACCTTAGGATGGGCGTCATATGCAAATGTGAATGCATAGATAATAGGTGTTGCGTAAAACATTACCTGCAATATGATTTCCCATATTGGGGCAAAGTCGCGAAATTTTACATAAAGAGCAGCAAGAAAAAGGGCAATGCCTAACGCAAGAAGAACAAGTTCAATAATTAACAAGGGGATAAAGGGTAGAAGCGACCAGTTCACATCTACGCCGATAGTAACCATGAAAATCAACACTATTATAGAGTTAAGGGCAAGATTGACGCCAGCCGAAAGAATAGCCGAAGCGACAATTGATATCTTTGAAATACTTACCTTTCGGATTAGGTCGCCTCTTCCGACAATTGACCCCAACCCCATCGTTGTAGCCTCTGTAAAGAATGTCCAAATAACAATACCTAATAGCAAATATGCTGGAAAATGAGGAATATCTTTGCCTGTTGGAATGATGTAGGTAAAGACAACAAATAATACACCAAACATCATCAATGGCTTAAATAGTGACCAAACGTATCCAAGAATAGAGCCTTGATAACGTAACTTGAAGTCAGTAATGACAAGCTGTTTTAGTAATGTAGTCCTTACTTCATTTGACGCGGGATTACTTGCCATATTTTTCCACCACCCTCTCTGTTATATGATTCTGCAGTTCTATTTGATTATAAAATTGCACCAGCCTATCTGTCACGGCTGTCCATGAGTATTTCTTCACCTCCTTTAGTGCGTTTCGCGACATTTTTTGTCGTAACTTATCATCACTAAATACACGGTCTAGAGCCTTATTTAAGCCATCAATATCGTCATGGTCAACTAGCAGTGCTGTTTTGCCATCTATGCAAAAATCCCTGTTTCCATGCGCATCAGTACACACTACAGGTGTTCCGGTTGCCATCGCCTCTAGCAAGGGGAGACAGAAACCTTCATGCCTGGAAGTCTGAACGAAAGCGGTCGCTTTATTATATAAGTCGTTCACCTCTTCGTCACTTGGCTTAAAATGGTAGGTAATTTTTTCATCCATACTCTTCATATCGGGCTCTGACCCGAATAGCCAAAAGTTCGGCCGTTTATCACCTAATTTCTTCCAAGCTTCAAAACTAAACTTGAAGTTTTTTTGAAAGAAACTTCGACCCACAGCAAGCAGGACATCTTCCTGTTTTTTAATTTCAGGCTTCTTAAAGTAAACCGTGTCATCATAACCACATGGAATAAGTTCTGCTTTTAATCCAAGCTGCATGATTTCGTCCAAATTATAGCTAGACGTTGTCATATTCTTGAACTCTTTACGATAACAAGATACGACTGTTCGTTGAGCATCGGGATCATCAGGATAAAACCAACTTTCAATCTCTTGAATGAAGTTAACCGCTATACCTTTCCTGACAGATGAAATCCATACTGGAAATGCAGTCTCCCACCAGGTCGCTACTTTAATTGCTTCTTCATTTTCTAATTCAGCAATCATTTTTTTATAGTTTTTAAACGATCTTGTCGGTACATCAATCGGCCAAACAGGCTTGTCGTCAAGACTCCATATTTCAGGAGCGAAACCCTCTTTCGCTAAACGATTTGCATGCTCGACTACTATCTTAATACCACCACTATAGCCAAGTGTTTGAAGGACGAAAATAATACGTGTCTTACCATCACTGTTTTTAACATTTCTCTTATCAAACCAATCACCCCACTTTTCCCAAAAATAAACTACTGCTTGACGCTCTTTTTCGCCAATATTCTTATTCTTTGCACGCGTTGCAGACTCGTGGTGAGTTAGCGTTGAAGCAGGGAAATATAGAGTACGATAATTCTTTTCCCAGCCACGCAAGCACAGATCGGCATCCTCAAAGGCAAAGGCAAACCCTTCATCAAGAATACCAATTTCGTCAATAAATTCACGCTTTATATACTGACACGCACCCGTAATACCAATACAGTACTGCGGCACGTTCGCCGGACCATAGTTACTATCCTGGAAACGATAATAATGATCAAACCATTCCGGATCTTCAGTGTTACGATAACTGCCCGCACTTTGGATGCGTCCATCAGGATAGAGAAGTTTTGGTCCAACAATACCAACATTTTCACCAAATTCATATGCACCGTACTGTAGCGCCTTGAGCCAGCCTTCATGCGCTTCGATGTCACTATTAAGCATCACGATGTCATGATGCTGGGGTACTTCACGGAATCCTGTATTAACAGCCTTAGCAAACCCACCATTCTTTTCTCGGAAAATTATACGCGTCTTTTCGTCAGCAAGAGTACGGAGCTTTATTCTATTATCTTCCTGACAATAGTCATCCACGATGATGATCTCATAGTCATCTTTCTCGCATGTCTTATGTACGCTCTCGACACACACCTTCAGTAAATCAAAATCATTATAACTTGGAATGACAATCGAGACAGCACGCTTCGTCTCCCAGCGACTAATCATGTGTGGATCAACTCCACTAACTACACCATTCGGAAAATGATGCTTAACCAACCCATTACCCGAAACACGTATCATTTCCCTTTTTATTTTTGATATTGTTGCACGCGGACCATTTTTTACTGGATATTTAACTGCTGACTTAACAGTCTGCGTAAATGTTTTACCTTTATAAAAGTTATCATGCCTTAAGTGTGTTAATTTTATGCCTGCTTTTTTTGCAGTCTTAACAATAATTCTTACTTTTCGATTCATCATCTCTCAAACTTGTGTTAGGTGGTTAAAGTATCTATCATTATACACCATCAACCCTAGCGACTAAAATCATCCTCCAGGCGCACGATGTCATTTTCATCTGATAGATTACTCGGATTGGCATGTTGCCAAATTTCCGCAACAACAGCAAACCCATGATGCATACCGACGAGCCTATGTCGCTCACCTTGTGCAAACTGCACAGTATCACCCGGCTTCATATAATGAATAGCACCCTGCTCATCAGTAAGGCTTTTATAGTAAGCCCCCTCCGTTAAAAATACCCATCTTTCCGCTCTTCGGTGGTGCATTTGCCAACTTAGACGCTTCCCACCTTCAACAATTAATATCTTTGGACTTATTTCCGCATCCACAACACCAAGGCACGCTTCTAGGAAAGAGAGGCCTGGAAAAAACTCTTTCAAAAATTGTTCGGTATTTTTGTTATTGATGCGTATATACGCACCCCAGGGCTTGTCTCCGTTAATCTCTTCTATTTTATACGCCCTATCATGCAAAGCATGAATAATTGCTTCTATAACTATGTTTTTATCTTGACTACCATCCACTGATATATTGGTTAATAAATTACTGATTTTTGTCATAACTAAGACTTAGCTCCTCTTATCACCACTTAACTTAAACTATTGTACGCTATAATAGAGAGAATGTTTCTGCAAGGAGCGAGGGAAAAGAGAGAGCGGATTATAGCGCTTGATTTATTGCGTGGTACTTTTTTAGTTGCCATCTTTATTAATCACATGGCGTGGACGCCAACTCTTTTTGACTTTATCACGGGGCAAAGTCACCTATTTGCATCAGCAGCCGAAGGGTTTTTTGCTATCTCAGGCATCCTCGTCGGCTATATTTATGGCCCGCGTATCTTAAAGAATGTAAAACCTACGTTTATAAAACTATTTAAACGAGCTGGTTGGCTGTACTTATTATCAATTAGCTTCACGACACTCTACACAGTCATCACACTCTTTCTCCCTTTAGATACTGTACGCAGTCAATATTTATCGCCAAGCCTTGCTGACTTTCTATTCAATACCCTCACTTTGCAGTTTAACTACGGCTGGGCAGACTTCCTTTCGCGCTATGCCGTTCTAATGGCACTTGCACCATTTGCTATTTGGCTAGTTGCAAAAGGGAAAGCATGGCTACTTGCAGCGATCAGTATCGTTATATGGCTCCTATGGAGAGATAGTCCGCTAAGCCACGTCACGGCATGGCAGTTGGTTTTTATGGGCGGCATCATTATCGGCTACTACCTGCCGCAAATTGAACATGCAGCTCGCTCGCTATCGAGACAAACGCAACGCATCGGCTATGCAAGCATGCTAACTACGACTCTCGTTACTTTTGTCTTTAGTGTTATCCTGACTGTCCTTTTACCGATTATTGCCGGAGAGTTCGCGTCAGCCCTTTCGCCAGCTATCTATCAAAATATCCTTACTACCATTGATATGCGTACATCGTGGGATATGACTATTTTCAATAAGGAATCGCTCGAAATTGGACGCCTCCTCATCGGCACTCTTTGGTTTAGTACCCTCTATATCACATATCGAAAATATGAAGAAATTATTAATAGAAAAACCAAGGGCGCCTTACTCCTTCTCGGCACAAACTCTCTCTATGTTTACGGTCTACAATCCTTTATCCTTTTCATGATGGATATATTCCTCGATCCCCCTGCTGACACCTCCTTTATATTAAAGACGCTAATAGTAGCTAACATGGTGTGTCTTGTGTACGTCCTGACGCGCCATCGGGCGTCAATTAAAGGGTTAAGAAAGAAGGCGATACGGATATGAAATTACTCGAATATGAAGCAAAGTCTATTTTAAAGACCTACAGCCTCCCTGTTCCAAAATCTTTTCTTATTACTGATGACGCTAATTCCACATTTCTACCTGCCGTCATAAAATCACAGGTACCAATTGGCGGCCGCGGTAAGGCGGGCGGGATCGCTATCGCAAAGACAAAGCAGGATTTTACAGATGCATATCAGCGTATTGCGAATCTAAACATCAAAGGTTTTACTCCTCGTACTCTTCTCGCTGAAGAGCTACTCTCTATCGAGAAGGAATTCTACCTCTCCCTTCTGATTGATAAAGCCACAGCCCAGATCATCCTGATGGCGCACAAAAATGGGGGAGTCGAAGTTGAAGAAAACAAGGCCGAAGATTTCCTACGGCTTCCCCTCACTGGCAACAATAGCGAAGCGGCGGGTGAGCGACTAGCGGATTATTTCGACCTCCCCGAAAAAAGCTTTGTATTACAGGATTTAGTTGAAAATCTCTACGACTGCTTTATTAAAAACGATGCCGTTCTGCTTGAGATCAACCCGCTCGTATACACAACCGATGGCCAAATTATTGCTGGCGACTGCAAGATGGAACTGGACGATGCCGCACACTTCCGCCACACGGACTGGAATTTTGAGGCAGCGAAAACTGAAGCGAACTTTGTCACCCTCGATCAGACCGGCACCGTCGCGACAATCGCTAATGGCGCCGGCCTGGCGATGGCGACCGTTGATGCAGTCGCTGATGCCGGTATGACACCTGCCAATTTCCTCGATATTGGCGGTGGTGCAAATGAAGCCAGTGTCCTAGCAGCCTTTGAGCGCATCATGGAATACGACAACGTCAAAGTCATCATTATTAATATCTTTGCCGGCATCACCCGTTGCGACGAAATTGCCCGCGCGGTGATTGCCGCTCGTCGGCACATTACTAACCTGCCGCCACTCTACATTCGCCTGGCAGGTACCAACTTTGAACAAGCCGTCGAGCTCCTGGCCGTCGAAAACATTCCGACCCTCGCGACGCTCGAAGAATGTCTCAAACATGCAAAGCAGGAGGTGACATCATGAACAGTACACTACTCACCGGCCGTAACGTAATTGTCCAAGGCATCACTGGTGCCCATGGGCGTTTCCACGCTAGTGCCATGAAAGCCGCCGGCACAAATGTCGTTGGAGGCACATCGCCCAGTAAAGCTGGTCAATTAATTGACGGTATTCCTGTCTATAGTTCGATTGCTGATATTCAAGCAAAAGTATCAGTTGATATTAGCGTCATATTTGTGCCGCCAGCCGCAGCTAAAGGTGCGATTATTGAAGCAATTGCCGCGAAGGTGCCGCTGATCGTCTGTATCACGGAAGGTATTCCAATTCATGATATGTTGCAAATACAACAACATTTAGAAAAGGGGAGTAGTCAGTTAATTGGACCAAACTGCCCTGGCGTCCTTGTCCCTGGCGGCAATAAACTTGGTATTATTCCCGCCCACCTATCCCTTACCGGCTCGGTTGGCATTGTCAGCCGCTCTGGCACTCTCACCTACGAAGCGATGGATGGCCTCACTCGACGCGGCGTTGGCCAGAAATATGTCATCGGTATTGGCGGCGACCGCATTGCCGGCACCTCATTTATTGATTGTCTCGAACTGTTTGAAAACGACCCTGGCGTGACCGAAATCGTGATGATTGGCGAGATTGGCGGCACCAGTGAAATTGAAGCAGCCGACTACATTGAACAACACGTCACAAAACCAGTTTATAGCTATATTACCGGGCATCACGCCCCAGCGGGCGTCCAGCTGGGTCATGCTGGTGCCATCCTGGGATCGGCTGATGAATCAGCTCGCGCCAAAACTGCCCACCTCAAGAAAAAGGGCATCACAACTGCAACAAATATCACTGACCTCGTGAAATTACTTACAAAACCCTCAGCGGGCTAAATGATATACTGGAGCTATATTTATGAAATCAATTACCCTTCTCATTCCCGCCTACAACGAAGCTGACGTCCTTCCGCAACTCTACGATCGACTTGCTGACCTTGCCAATAGCCTCCCTAAATACAAATTAGAGTTTTTGTTTGTCAACGATGGCAGCCGAGACGACACACTTGAAATTATTAAATCATATGCCGAAATTGATCCGCGCGTCTCGTACGTTAACTTGTCACGTAATTTTGGCAAAGAAATCGCAATGATTGCGGGCATTGACCACGTGAGTAGTGATGCACTCGCCATTATTGACGCCGATCTGCAGGATCCGCCTGAACTAATCCCGGACATGATCAAGCTCTGGGAGGAAGGGTACGATGATGTGTATGCGCGTCGCTCCAGCCGCATGGGCGAATCGTGGTTCAAGAAACTGACGTCAAAATGGTTTTATAGAGTCCTACAAAAATCAACCACTATCCCCATTCAACGCGACACTGGCGACTTTCGCCTACTCGATCGCCGCTGCGTCGAAGCGATTAAGCGGATTCGCGAAAGCGAACGCTACACAAAAGGCTTTTTTAGTTGGATTGGCTACAGGAAAAAAGAGATTACCTATGTACGCGACCCGCGCGCAGCTGGCGAAACAAAGTGGAACTATTTTAAACTCATTAACCTCGCCATTGATGGCATTGTCTCATTTACGACCGCCCCGCTGCGTATTTCAACCATCTTTGGTATGATCGTCTCCTTCCTCGCATTCATCTATCTGCTCGTTATTATTATTCGCGTCATCATCTTTGGTGTTGACGTCGGTGGCTACCCGTCGATTATGGCTGTTATGCTGTTCCTCGGTGGCGTGCAGCTGCTCTCACTGGGTATCATCGGCGAGTATATTGGTCGTATTTTTAATGAAACCAAGCAACGCCCCCTTTATCTTGTTGAAGAATATCATGCCACTCACCCAGTCGTCCCTACCTATCAAGACAAGACACCCCGCTAATCACCCATAAATTCGGTATACTAGTAGCATGAGTCATATTGCGATCGATGCCCGGATTATTAATTCTTCAACTGGACGCTACGTTGAGCGATTATTACACTATCTGCAGGAAGTCGATACAGACAATCAATACACCGTTCTTGTTCGCCAAAAAGACATATCGTTTTGGACACCCTCGGCAGCTAACTTTAGCGTTCAAGTAGCTGATTTTGCCGATTACTCCCTTGCCGAACAAACCAAATTTAAAACCTTTCTCGATGATCTAAAGCCTGATTTAGTGCATTTTTGCATGCCCCAGCAACCGGTATTTTACCGCGGTGCGCATGTCACGACCATGCACGACCTCACCTTGCTTAGTACCTATAACTCTGACAAAAACTGGTTTATTTTTCACGCTAAACAGCTGATTGGCCGTTTTGTCTTTTGGCGGATCGCCCACACTAGCCAGCACATCCTGACGCCATCTGATCTTACGAAACAAGCCTACATAAAGTTTGCTAACATCCCTGCCAGCAAAGTCACTGTCACATACGAGGCAGCCGATCCAATTGACACACCCCCGCAGGAATATCCCACCCCATTTAAACGTTTCCTCCTCTACGTTGGTCAGCAAAGCGACTACAAAAACGTCAGACGCCTCGGTGACGCCCACCAGCAGCTACTTGCTGCGCACCCCGACCTCGGCTTGATTTTAGTTGGCAAAAAGAACGCTTCGGCGTTAAAAAACGAACAGTATTTTGCAAAACGCGGCTATAAAAATATCCACTTCACGGGATTTGTCGACGACGCGCAACTTGCTTGGCTGTACAGTAACTGCACTAGCTATGTCTTCCCATCGCTTATGGAGGGCTTTGGACTACCTGGCCTCGAGGCAATGGCCTACGGCGCACCAGTAATTAGCAGTAATGCCACCTGCCTTCCAGAGGTCTACGGCGATGCCGCTCGTTACTTTAACCCAAAAAGCGTTGATAATATGGCCGAAGTAATTAATGAAGTATTACACGAAGCGACGCTCCGAAACGAATTAACTGCTCGTGGCTACGATCAGTTACAGAAATATTCGTGGCGCACTATGGCCGAACAGACCCATCGGGTGTATATGAACGCGCTTACGAGCTCTGCTGCGCGATAATAATACTGCGCTCACGCCCTTCACCCTCAGAGAATGTTTTGATGTTGGTATATTCGCTGGCCACTTGATGGACAATTCGACGATCAGCCGCATTCAGATTAGCGACATAGGAATCACCCGTCCGGATGACTTCTTCAATCCATTCCCGTGCTTGCTTGGCGACCTTGTCGGCGCGCTGTTTTTTATAGTCAGCGATATCAACATTGACACGTGAGACAGCCGCATCACGGTTACGGAGTGTGGTTGAAATCAAGAATTGAATACTGCGCAGCGTTTCGGCATTACGCCCAATTAACAGGCTGTTAAGCTCGGTTGACGGCACAGACAGCTCAATCACTTCATCACAGTAGCTGGTCGTAATATCAGCATTAATTCCAAAAAATGATAAGAGGTCAGCAAGATATTTTTCAGCAAATTGAATTGATTCTTCTTGATTCATGACACTCTCCCTCGCTAACTCTTCTTCGGTTTTTTACTCTTCGTATCTTTGGCGGTGATCCGGGTAACGGTCGCCTCTTTTGCTTGTTTTTCGCGAGCTTTCGCCGTCGCTTTTTTACCTGACGCTTTTGGTTTTTCGTCAGCAATGTCTTCTAATTCATGTTCGTCTTGTTTAAGGATAAAGTGCTGCTGAATCACTGCGACGATATTTGACGTCGCGTAGTAGAGCGCTAGCGCCCCAGGAAGGGTGAGCATCACAAACAGCATGAAGAATGGCAGTACTTTGATCATCTTGCTCATGACAATAGCGTTAATTTCCGCTTGGTCAGCCTCTTTACCATCGGCCGCTTCACTCAGGACATCGCGCAGTTTCTTGTTGCTTTCCTCGTGCGGCATCGTTTGCTTTGACATAATGTACTGCGTGACAGCCGCTGCAATCGCGAGTAGCACCAGGAAGATATCAACTCTACCGCCGCTAAAGGCACTCTTCGTTAGGTCAACGACTCCCAGGAGCTTTTCGTTAAACTGCTCGGGGTGCTGAATAATTTGGCTGATTGCTGGGATACCTTCAAGAAAGTTGTAGGTATACTGCGCCACTTGGTCGCGGTGCATCGTGAAAATTTGAATCACGTGATAGAGCGCGATAAAGATCGGCAGTTGAATCAACAAGACGCCAATCGTGCCAAATGGATTTACGCCGTGCTTTTTATACAGCTCCATCGTCTGCACACCCTGCAGCTGCTTATTGCCCTTCGTGCGGGCCTTAATCTTTTTCAGCTCTGGCTGCATTTTGCGCATTGCCTTTGTCTGATGTAGCTGCTTTTTCACGAGGGGATATAGTGCAAAGCGCAGCAAAATAGTAAACAGGATAATACTTATCCCAAAGTCGCCGCCTGGTATGATGGCGTAAAGTCCAATCAGCAGGTTGAAAATCGGCTGCACGATCAGAACATCAAAAATATTCACGTTATTACTCCAGTATTACTTATAAAAATCTTTCGACTAAGTATACCATTTTACGACGTACTTTTATAGAGATCAGCTGAACGAAGCAAGTGCTTAATCGTACTTTCTAGCTCGTCCTGGGACATTGTCAGCACCTCGCCAGCAAAGACAAGTAATACCAAGTCAGTCGGTGTCTGCAAGCGTGGTAGTTCGGCGCGGACAATCTCATAAATACGGCGACGGACGCGGTTACGACGGACAGCACTCTTCAACACCTTCTTGCTAATCACCACCGCTACCCGCGAGTCACTGCGATGAGGATTATGAATATATTTCAACGTCACGACGCGAGAACGAGCGGCGCCGCCATTTTTATAGAGGTAGCGCAAGCTGCCGTGGCCATGAAATCGATTCTTCTGAGCTAACATTCTTTCTACAGTATAAACTAAAAACCACCTCGCCAAGAGAGCGAAGTGGTTTTATGAGTGACTAACTGTAATTAAACAGTTAGTTTAGCGCGGCCCTTAATACGGCGGCGCTTAATCACAGCGCGGCCAGCTTTTGTGCTGACACGAGCACGAAAACCGTGTGTGCGTGCGCGGTGACGAGTGTGTGGTTGATGGGTTCGCTTTGGCATATCCGTACCATAATACCTCTTTTTCACCTTTTTGACAAGGTGTTACTCTGCGCACCCGCTCCTTGCCTATTGTCGTTGTGCTTGAAAATTGCACTCAGTCGTTTCCTAGTAATCAAAAGTTATCCACGGATTTTTCCTAGTTATCCACAGTTTAACAGATGCTCGTCCGTCCTGTGGATAAATCGCCTCTCTATACGGCCTTGTATTTTCTAACACTTTTAAAGTTGTGGAAAACTTGTGGATCCCGTATAGTAGAGCTCAGTAAAGCAGCGGAAAAACACCGCTCATGTGAAGATGGGGATATAAGAAACGTGCATAATTCTTTGTGGCAAACAGTACTCGGCGAAATTGAACTCTCGGTTTCCCATGCCACCTTTATGACGTGGTTCCAAAACACCGAACTTGTCCAGGCGACGGATCAGGAAGTTGTTATTGCTGTACCTAATATCTTTGCTATTCGCCAATTTGAGGTAAAGTTCAACGCCCAGGTCAAAGAAGTCCTCGCTAAAAACGGCCTCACGCCTGAAAAAATTAGCTACACCGTCAGAACCTCTGGCAAGAAGACAGTCGTCAGCCGTGAAACGACTGTGACACCGCACGCCTCGGCGACCACGGTTGACGAACTCATCTCAGCGCCGCGCCCATCGCGACCCACTGCAAGTGCGCCCTCAAACAGTGGCCTTAACCCGCGCTATAGTTTTGACAACTTCATTGTTGGCTCGAGCAACGACCTCGCCTATACGGCCTGCCAAGCTGTCGCCCAGTATCCTGGCGTCAAATACAACCCGCTCTTCCTGTATGGTGGCGTCGGTCTGGGTAAAACCCACCTCATGCAGGCGGTTGGCAATGAAATTATGAAAACCCAGCCAAGTACGCGCATTTTATATGTCAGCTCGGAAACCTTCGTCAAAGAATTCCTTGATAGTATTCGCTTCAAGAAAAAAGGCTTTTCTGACAAGTACCGCAATGTTGATGTGTTGATCATTGACGATATGCAGTTTATTGCTGGCAAGGAAAAGACACAGGAGGAATTCTTCCACACCTTTAACGCCCTGCATCAAAACAATAAACAAATCATTATTAGCAGCGATAAACCGCCAAAAAGTATTCCAACCCTGACCGAGCGTTTACGCAGTCGCTTTGAAATGGGTATGTCAATTGATATTCAAATGCCTGATTTTGAAACGCGCTGCGCCATCCTACAAGCAAAAGCGTCCCTCTCTGGGGTTGAATTGGCTCGGGAAACTGCTGAATACTTGGCAAATAACATCAAGACGAATATCCGCGAACTCGAAGGCGCCCTCAATCAGCTGCTCGCCTACGCCGACATGCGCGGCATCGAACCAGATATTAGTACCGCCGAAGGACTAGTTGGCAATGTTCGCCACTCGCGCCCCCAACACCTGACGCCAAAGCAAATTATCGATAAAACCGCCAAACACTTCCAATTAACGGCGCCCGAAATTTGCAGCGCCCGCCGCGACAAACACATTGTAACGCCGCGCCAAATTGCCATGTACCTCCTCCGCAGCGAACTCCACCTTAGTTTTCCAAAGATTGCCGGCGAACTCGGTCGCAAGGATCACACCACCGCAATTCACTCAGTCGAAAAAATTGAAAAGTCTATCAAGCTCGACTACACCATCCGTGAACAAGTGGCTGAAATTAGGGAGAAATTATATGCATAATATGGTCTCGCTACGATGTGCAAAAGCTGTGCAAAACCTATGGAAACATCGTGGCAAAACCTGTGAGAAGCTATCCACAGGTAGCGTGGATAACAAAACCCATCCACATAAGGCCCGTGTACAACTTGCAGTTATCCGCAGTATTATCCCCACTCTTCCACAACGTTTACCCACACTCATAATACGCCGTTTCAATCTGTTAATTCCCAGTTATCCCCACAATCCACACCCCCTATTACTAACCCCACCAAATGAAATTTAAAAAGAAAGGTAATAATAATGGAACTGTCCGTCACCCAAGAAAATCTATCCAAAGCACTGACTGCAGCCTCTCGAGTTGCTAGTACGAAAACACAACTTCCGATTCTTAGCAACATCTTGCTACGAACGGACAGTAACCGTTTATTAGTTGCTGCGACCAACCTAGAGATTGCCACGACGCAGTTAATTGGAGCGAAAATTGCAAAACCAGGTTCAATTACTGTGCCGGCAAAATTAGTTGCCGAATTTGTCAGTAGCCTACCAAAGGGCAATGTTGACTTGGTCGTCAAGAATGACCACCTGCACATTACTGCTGGTGGTTTTAGCTCGGTTATTAACGGTATCGCGTCTGATGACTTCCCGGAACTACCAATGATTGATGAAACTTCGTCAATTCAGTACAGCATTAGTGCGGCCGACTTTAAACAAGCTGTAACACAGACTATCTTGACCTCCAGCAATGACACGACTCGCCCAGTGCTCACTGGGGTGTACTGGCATTCTTATGAAGGCAGCCTCTACTTAGCGGCAACCGATGGCTACCGTTTAACAGAAAAACGCCTAGTTGAAACGCAAAGTGACGTGGCGGCGATTATCCCAAGTACGACCTTGCAGGAAGTCTTGCGTACGCTATCGGACGAGATTGATGAAGTCGACATGCTATTTGATGAAACGCAGGTGCGCTTCCGGGCTGGTGAATCAGAGGTCACGAGCCGCCTCATTGATGGGAATTTTCCAGACTATCGCCAATTAATTCCCGCTACATCAGAATCAGTGGTGCTTATTGAGCGAGCTGAATTTGTGCGCATTACCAAAATTGCCGGGTTGTTTGCCCGCGAATCAGGCGGTAGTGTCACAGTGACGGCAAATAGTGAAGAAAAGTCACTGGCGCTGCACTCGATTGCCTCGCAGCTTGGGGAAAACACTTCAACGTCAACAGCTGAGGTGTCGGCAGACGGACAAGTGACGCTTAACTCGCGCTACCTTGCCGACGCCCTATCCGTCGTAACTGGCGATAAGGTTGAGTTTCGCTTCAGCGGCAAGCTGTCACCATGCGTCCTGTCGTCGGCTAGTAAGGATAGCGACTATATCCACATCATCATGCCACTTAAGAGCTAAGACGGCCGTAAGCACACGCTCATGATCATTTCGTCACTTCAGGTGCAGAACGTTCGGACGCATGAGTTGTTTACGCATACCCTATCGCCGCGCGTCACGCTTATTACTGGTCGTAATGGTAGCGGCAAGACCTCATTAATTGAGGCGCTCACGATTGCCTTGCAAGGCTCGTCGTTTAAGGGCTCTGATGCAGAAGTGCTGCGCTACGAGGCACCGTGGTGGCGAATTGATCTGCGTAGCGATGAGGGTGATCGGGTGGTAAAGTTTGACCCCTCGCGCACGAGCGGCCGTAAGCAATTTGAGGTTGACGGCAAGACGGCCTATCGCCTGACTCCTGCCTATAAATATCCAATTGTACTATTTGAGCCTGACGACTTGCGACTGCTGAATGGCTCACCTGCCCGTCGTCGTCAGTTTATTGATCGGTTTATCGCCCAGCTGGATGTCGAGTACGCTCAGGCACTTCGCAAGTACGAGCGTGCGTTACGGCAGCGTAATACGCTGCTGAAACAAACTGGCATTCACGACGATGACCTGTTTGTCTGGAACGTTGCGCTTGGTGAATACGGGGCGATGATCATCGAGCGCCGCGTGAAATTTCTTGAACGACTTAACGCCGAGCTAAACGCAACCTATAACACTATCGCGCAGTCCCACGATACGGTGTCGGTGCACTATTCACACACAGTGATTGATAATATCAAGCAAAAATTAATTAGTGAGCTACACGCGCACTTGAATCGTGACCGATTGCTGGGCTATACCAGTACGGGTCCGCATCGTCATGATGTGATTTTTCGCTTTAATGGCATGCCTGCCCTCTCGGTGGCATCGCGTGGTGAGGTGCGGAGCATTGTCTTGGCGCTGAAGTTTCTTGAGGTGGATATTATCGAGGAAATTACCGGGAAGCAGCCAATTATCTTACTCGACGACGTTTTTGGCGAACTGGATCAGGAGCGTCAAACGCACCTCGCAACCAAGTTTCACGACAAACAAATTATCATGACGAGCGCCAGTAGCGCCGCGACGATCGACGAAGCGTCAGTCATTACCCTGTAGCTACTGCGTGATGGCTGGTGAGCTGTCGGTGCCAGGTAATTCAGCTGGCTGGTTGATATTTTGGAGAATTTCTTTTGGCACGTCAGGATATGTCACAGTGCTTAAGAGTGGTTGCGGCGGCGTCGTGCGCACAATCCACTTATTCCCTTTTTTCTGCATGAGGATGCGCAGGGTGTCGCGGTTGTCGGTATCGGGGCCGCGATACGTCAGCGTCGTGCCGTACCATTGGCCACGGTCATAGAGTTTACCTTTATTGATGGTGTATAAGTTGGCCGCGTCTGGGTAGGCGCTCGTGAGCGCGTCGGCGATAGCCTCCATTTCATCATCAAGCATCGCGCTAAGCTCATCGGCAGATGGTTTCGGGGCGGTGTCGGTTGTTGGTTGCTGCTGTGGAGGTTGGGCGGGTTGTGGTGTGCTGACAAGCACGCCAACGACAGCCACGACAGCTAGGATACCTAACGCCGCAAGTGCGAGGATGATGGTTTGGCGATTATTCATTCGTGCCTTTCAGAGGGTTGGAAAATTGTTCAAATTCAATCACGTAATCGGTTGGATCATAGCCTAGTTCGCGAATTTTTTGAACGGCAAAGTAGCGATAACGCGGTGACGGTGTGTCGATCGTTAAGGTGATTGATTGATCTTTGTTGAGCGTGTAGGCAATTTGATAGTAGGGATCTTGGTACGGTAGGACGCTAATAATCGGATGTTTATTACGAAGGTACTGCCCGGTTTCTTGGGCCTCAATACTGCCAAACTCTTCATTATCTTTGTATTGCTGTTGATGGGTGTCTGCCCATTTTTTTGCCTCAGCCGATTCTGGCGTCAGCGAGACAGCCACGACATTATGCGCTTTCTCACCTGTGACGACGACGCGTCGCTCGGTCGGAGTAAAGCCGTCTTTGGCAACTTTGATCAGGTAGGTGCCTGGCGTTAGCCACTGTGTCCCCTTGCCGCTGGCGCGACCGTCAATGAGTAGCTGCGCGTCGCCCGGCACAATTGAAAACGTCACGCCAACTTTACCAATGCGCGACACATAGGTAAAAATACTCAACGCAACAATCAGGATAAAAACCCCGATGACGCCGAGAATAATTTGCTTGCGGTAGCGATGGAATATTTCGTTAGACATTTTTTTCGTTACTTACTGCTTTGTCTTTGTCGGTTGATTGCTGGTTGCCGCCACTTGTCTTGATGCGGTACCAGCGGAACGAACTGTCCGTGACACCTTCCTTGCCGGCCATTGGGGCCCGCTCGTCGAGTGAGGCGGAAGCAATTTTACTTTTGAATCCGGGAACGTCACCAACGTAAACGTAGGTGTGCTGCGCGTTAATGGCCACGTCGCCAGGCTGGCGATCGCCAGCATCAGTGGCGCTAATTGGCTGCCAATTTTTCTTGAGCCATTCTTCTTGCGCATAGGTGGCGCCGCCCTTTGCATTACTATTATACGCCTTGTCAAAACCGCTGTCATACAGCAGCGTGGTGACAAAGCCACCACAGTCGATGCCTTTGTACTGAATGCCGCCAACGTAGCGTTTTTCAGAGAGAGCGCGACTAACAGCATTCGAGTATTCGTCACGAGCTTTAATGTCGTTGCCTTTATAACTATCCCAGGCGTAGGCCATCAGAGTTTCGTTGAGGTTGCCGCCGGCAAAGCTATTATTGCAGCCATCGCTTTTTGGTGGCGTGCTTTGCGCGGCGGTAAGATCGGCGGCGTGGCCGTCGCCATCAGATACCGCTGTTGCTGTACTGCCGGACAGAGCGGGTGCATCACTAAAGGCGTCGTAGATTTTTTGGGCATTGCCACCGCGGACGGTGCGGACTTTTTCTGCCGAGTCAGCTGAGGCTTCGTAACCTGGGTATGGTGGGCCATGAACGGCGACGGCGGCTTCGACAGGGTTCTTTGAAGCTTTGAGGGCGACTAGAGTTTTCTTGTAATTGCCGTTTAGCTCTTCCCAAACGAAACTGGCTTGGCCGCGCAGATCAGTAATGCCGACGCCAAGCTTTGCAACATGCTCTTGTAGCGGTTTCTGACGGCTAGTAAATGTCCACTGGACGATACCGATGCCAACCCCATTTTCTGGTTTGTAGCTATCATCAACAATCCGGCCGCCTTGGCGGACGGCTGGCGTCGGCTCTTGGAGCGATACTTTCTTTGAGCCGCTGCCAATTTCAACCATTCGGCCGCCAGATTCTTGAATCATGTTACCGACAATACCCGCTGCCATCCACAGCTTGATTTCCGGGTCGATATCCATATAAAATTTAAGCAATTTCTCTATATTATTATTACCAGCTAAGTTAGGGGCCGATGCGGATGACGCCGCCTCACAAGTTGGGTCGTAAAAATTAATATCATTGCCAACAAAAAAGTCTTGATCAAACTCCCCTACGGCATGGACCGTCGAGGTGATATGTGACGCAAGGAACATGACCGCACACAGGCCGGCGAGGAAGCGACGCATCACTAGACTCTCCTCTCTGTGCGCGAGGCGTCAAGGCTTGGAGTTGGATCGATTTCTTTACCGCTGTCGCGGCCACCATCCCATATTTCGTAGTGCAAGTGGGCGCCAGTGCTTTGACCGTTGCTGCCAATTTTGCCAATTTGTTGACCGGCTTTGACTTTGTCGCCGACTTTCACCAGGACACCGTCGTTGTACATGTGGCCATAGACCGTATCAACCCGTTTGCCGTCAATCTCGTGGCGGATGACGATCCAGTTACCAAAGCCGTCGGCTGGGCCAGCTTTGACGACTTCACCGTCGCGCGCGGCGAAAATCGGCTTGTTCATAGCGGCGTTAATATCGCTCGAGCGCATTGCAATATCGGCGCCGCGGTGATCGGGTCGTGCGGCTGATTTGTAGCCACTAGTAATCACGGCATCGGCTACTGTTGGGAACGCCCAGCCGCTGGCGCTGACAGCACCAGTTTCGCCGGTCCCAAAGCCTTCAGTGCCTGGCAGTGGCGCGCTGCGTGGTTCGGCATCGAGCGCTTCATCGACACTCTTGTCAAAGGTGTAGACACGGAAATGCTTATTAAGGGCCTCGTTTTGTTCCGAACGGCAGCTAGCACCATTTTCACTGTTTTCTTCTTGGTCTTCGCCGTAGCCGTGGGTGCGATTGACGCACTCTTTTAAGAATTTAACGTAGTTCCAGGACTGGCCGTTGTCGCGGGCATCGCCACCGTCAGTACTGCCATCAATGTTGCCGGTCGCCACCATCCAATCAATATTTTCAAACGTATCCATCTTCAGCTCTTCTCGGCTGAGGCCGTAGCGAATATTGCAGAACATATCAGCGCCAACACCAATTGCCCGGTAGCCGGGGTCGTTACAATGCTGGAAACGGTCAATTGACGCCGCCGCTTTAGCGGTCGACGTGGTGCTCGTGAGTGCGAACGGGAGACTGGCAGTTAGTTGAAGTGCGGCAGAGGCTACGGTCGTGTCTGACGATTGCACTGCCGGTGTTATTTGGCGGGCAAGTGAACCGAGGAAGGAATACTGATTCATGACGTCAAGCGGTGTTGATTTTGCAAGGTAGCGGCCAATTTCATCGTATTTCGCGTTCACCGTCTTTGTTGCTTCGGTATACTCCACCGCCTCTTCGGCGCTGAGCGGTTTCATGGCGCGAGCTTTTGCAGCTTCGCCAAACGTCGCTGAAGTCCCTACGAACGCCGCGTCGCCACTGTCGGCACCGTTTATGTCCTTAAATGTATCACCTTTAATCATGTCTGCAAGGCGCGCCTCAATTAACGGTAGTGCCATAGAAACCATAGCCGATCCAGTAATCATGAGTGCGGTTGAAAGACCAAACGTACCAGCGCCGGCAATCACTCCCACGATAAGTGCACCGCCACGGACGAAGGGGTTTTGAATGTAGCCGCATTTTTCACTGACTTGCTGCGGATTTGGGTCGCCGCCGTTAACAATGCGGGCGATCATTTGATTAACACCGTCCAAGGTACCAACCATGCCGCCGCCAATCATGAACCGCTGCGCACGGGCATTGAGCGGCGGGGCGCTGCCGTATGCGGCTAAATGATAACCGAAAGAATCATAAGCGTTGCTGCCAAGTTCGGGATTGCTCGTGGTTGGGGGTTTTGCGGCGGTGCCCTCTTGATTCCATTTATTTTCATCAAGCACAGTTTGTTCGGTTGTGACTTGGTTGAGGTTGCTGCCGACAAAGTTCATCATTTCTTCGGTGGCGGCACCGGCTTTTTGCGCATCAGCTGGCGTGAGGACGAGCGCATTGGCAAAGCGTGCCGCGTCAACGGTTTGCTTGAGCTTTGCGAGCGACGCAACGGCGCGTGACGTATTGTAGACCGTGCAAGCCGTGTCGGCGGCGCCAGTAATCAGCACGCCTTTTGCAGCGCCACTCAGCACCTTCATGGTTGTTGGTGAGCTTGAGAGGCGGCTGGCTGATTCGTTAGCTTGTTGGACCTGCTGGTCGGTAAAGCGATTGCCGTCCTCATCTTCCCAACCAATCGTCTCCCCTTTATCATTTGTCAGTCGGGTGACGGTCTTGCCGTCAGGTGCGGTCTTGTTGTCGACGGCGTCGTTGAGTGATTTTTGGCGCTCTTCATCGGTATCGCCGGCGATTTTTGGAGTTTTACTCACGCCAAGTTTGCGCATTACTTTCCGCCACGTTGGATCGCTGGTGCTATTAAAGAGCGGACTGATGCGGGTCGCGAGGTCCGAGCGAAAATCAAGATCAGTGCGCTGCGCGTCGGCAAACGCTTGCGCGGTGGAGTATTCAGTAACCTTGCCGTTACTATCGGTGTGAGTAATCTTCGTCACCATGCCTCGGTTGGGCAGCAGGCCTGGCGGGTCTCGTGTAATTTTGAATTTCCCTGTTGCTTCGAGGTTCTTGACCTGGCGGTCACTCATGGTGGCAAACTTACATTTAATCTTAATTACGCCACATGACCCCTTGGTAGTGTCCTTGAGTTTGCCACGTAGTAAAACGACTTGGCGCGCATCATAACTCGCGAGTTGATCATTCAGGTCTTTGACTAGCAGCTCTTTAAATTGCACGATTGCTAGCGTTGGTGACATCATAATTGTTACCATGCCGGCACCACCAAACAAGACTAGAATTAATGCGATTAGCGAGGTCTTCCCCTTAAGTACGCCCTTGAAGATTTGGCGGCGAGCTCGCTTTGCGCCGGGCATGCGACTAAATAAGCGCGTTGGATTGCCCTCTTGCGCTCGGGCGGCCTCGATGTGTTTATTTTCCGTAGTCGGATTGGCAGTGTTCTTTTTATAAAAGTCGACCATGCCATCAAAGGCTGGATCTGCGGCTGTTTCTTGCTTATACAAATCACGCCCAGTGTCTGAGCGTGGCTCAATTGTCGGGTCGAACTTTTCAGCAACCTTAGTATCAATATCCTTCACGGCCATAAGAAATCTCTATCGGATATAGATTACCATAAAATTGAGATTTAGTACAGGGTATTGGATACTAATTTAAGATTCAGCGGGGTTCAATTTTTGTGCTTGTTCAAGAACTGTTTGGGGCACTGTTTGAAAGTTGTGTTTTGTCGGTACAATTTCTGGTTTATTTACAACCTTCCATTTATTATTTTCGTAGTGCAGTATTACGCGGTAATTGTCGCGAGGATTATCGTTAGAACTATTTTTGTATGTAAGTAGCGTGACGTACCACTCCCCTTTTTCAAGAAGCTTGCCGCGCTTTATATTAAACTGACCGATAAGTCGAGGATACTGCTCAATGATCATAGCGTGAATGTCGTCAATTTGATCATCGAGGGCTTTGAATAGAAAATCCGAGGCATAGCTAGGATCGACGGTAATCGTTTCTTCTTTTGTAACGGTGAACGGAATAATGGCAGTATCGACGTTATCCCCAGATGGCTTAATGTAGTAATTGCCATTTTGCAGGGTTTGTTGACTGTCTTGTGTAATAGAGGTGATGAGTTGATCGCTATCTTTTTTAAAAATAGCTGCCTTCATTGGTAGTCGTGAAAGTTTAAAGGATATAGTGTGGAATGAGGTGATGTAGTTATAGACGCCTAGGCCGCTGACGACAGCTAGGACGATGACGAGTGTGATGATAATTCGTTTTTTCATGATGCAAATGGGTTCGTGTAATTTTTAAATTGAATATTAAGCGTCGTTGGGTCGTATCCCCAGCGTTCAATTTGGGAGATGACATTTTCGCGCGTTCCTTCTGATGCGTCGATTTCAATAATGATGGAGTTACCGGTTGGATCGGTGGTGTCTGCTCGATAGCCAATGGTGTATAGGAGGGTTTTATAAGGTAGGTTTTGTACGATGGGGTTAAGCTCACGGAATTTTCGCCCGTCAACCTGCGCTTGTTTGCCGGCAATTCCTTCGTTTTTAAGATACTGTGATTGATTTTGCTTTGCCCACTTCTCTGCTTCGCTTGACTCGGGAGTAAGCGATACGGCAATCTCTGCGTCCTTGTTTAGCTCGTTGACATAAATCGTTTGCTTAAATGACGAATAGCCCGTCTTAGTGGCGTCTAATTCGTATGTTCCCGGAGGCAGGTAAAGCTTACCCGGAGGACTAACTTGGCTATTTAACGTTAATGTTGCGTCTGAAGGAACGAGATTAATAGTAACGGGAATTTTTCCTGCCGTTTGAATTGTTGTGTAGGTCAAATAAATAAAGACCCCTATTAGCGCAACAATAAGTAACCAGATCGTCACTGCTACAGGGTGTTTTCGTCCAAAGTTAAGCATAGTTCCTCCTATTTCTTCCTAAACCACGTCCATTTACTCTCTGTCGGATTTTCATGGCCGGCCATTGGCGCGCGCTCATCCCATGAAGCCGAGGCGATGCCAGTCGGTTCAAATCCATCAACTGGTCCAACAAACATAAAGGTGTGGTTGTTTTCATCGTTTGCAACGTCACCCGGACGAAGGTCGGCGACGTTAATCTGATTACCTTGGCCGAGCGTTTGCCAGTTTTCTTTGGTCCACTTATACTGCGAAACAGTATTGCCGCCCTTGCCAGAGTAATTGTAGGCTGGTTCGAAGCCGCTATCTTGCAAAAGGAGTGACACGAAGCCGCCACAGTCGATACCAGGGTGGGCTGTGCCGCCGACGTACCTTCCCTGCGATTGAGCACGTTCAATAGCTTTTTTATAATCTTCGGTCGGGGTGATATCGAGCCCGCGATATTTTGGCCAAGCATAGCATTTGAGAGTGCCAATTAGGCCACCTTCGCCGCATTCCGCGCTACTGTTTACCGATGAGCCGCCGCTACTTTTACATTTTCCACTGCTACTGTCTTTACCGCCAGTCGTCGCATCACCACCGCCAGTTCCTCCATATTTTGCCAAGTATTGCTTGGCGTATTCGGTACGTTCTTCTAGTCGAAGATCGCCTGGCCGTTCAAAGTTGTACATAAAGTATTCGGTTGCCTCTTCGACGCTACCGGTCTTTTTGATTCCGTCCATTTCCGTCGTACTTCCGCCGTCACGCTCTGTTCGGGTTTTCATTTCTTGATGGAGGTAGTCGAGTTGAAACTGAAGATCCGTTACCGAGCTGCCGGCACGACTGGCTGCATCATTTAGCTGTGTC
The DNA here is from genome assembly GCA_032153715.1 of Candidatus Saccharimonadota bacterium. Lineage (GTDB taxonomy): Bacteria > Patescibacteriota > Saccharimonadia > Saccharimonadales > Saccharimonadaceae > SEAL01. Next base: position 156,263 of record JALDYR010000002.1, read on the forward strand.
CGGCGTCCGCCAGTCCACTGCGCCAAGCCATAACCGCCGCCACCGCTCAACTCTTCGGAGTCCGTCGCCTTATTAAAGGTTGGATCGCCAGATTCCCATGCGAGGTTACCCATAATACCTGCCACTTGCTCATCCGAGAGCCCAGTGCCTTTAAAGTAGTTCCATACTTTCTGCGCATTATCGCTACCAACAAGTGGCGCAGTATCACTTCCAATCGACGACGGCGCAGTTTCGCAATCGTCCGACCATAAGACGTGGTTTTGTGTGCGAAAGATTGGATCACGGGCAAAAACTTCCGACGGGCTAGAGTTGCAGAGAATAATGGCCGTGAGTACCAGTATGCCACGCTTTAAGAGAATGGATGTTTTTAGCCGGTGCATACTAAGGTTACTCCGTGATCTTTGAGGACGGGAATAGGGTCAACCGGAGAGCCATTACTCGCGTAGGCGCCGTCTGCAGTGCCTGGGGCGTAGATTTCAAAGTGGAGATGAGGGCCGGATGAATCGCCGGTACTGCCAACAACGCCAATATTTTGTCCTTTAGCTACTTCTTGCCCAGGAGAGACTGGCGGTGGACTTGCCATGTGGGCAAATCTAAACATGTGGCCGGTGCCATCAGTTGCTCGTGCAACAACCGAGTAGCCATAGGCATCACCCTTGTCACTGGCGCTGATAATTTTCATGCTTGTTGGAGCGACAATTGGCGTTCCTGCGTCAGGAGAGATGTCGACGCCGGCATGTAAGGTGCCATTACGTTGGCCAAACTTCGAAATGCATGGTCCGACAGTGGGAATAACCCACTCTCCTGTATTAGTGGTGGCAGGTGTGGTTGCTGCGTCGCTCCAGCAATTTTCTACACCATTTGCCGAAGGAATTTGTGTTTCACACATATTGTAGTAAATAAAGAAGTTATTGAGCATAGTCTGCTCTTTTTGGTTATTTGGATCACCAGCGCAACGTTCCATCGTGTACCAACGCTGGTCATCTTCACTCCCCTGTTCGATGGGTTGTGATGAAGTTCCTGGCGGATCGATTCGTTCATTAGTGCAGTAGTTCTTATATTTAATGTAATTGTATTTTTCCTCATCCTCTTCCTCGTCGCCTTCGGGTCCACTAGTGTTCGTGTCGCCCGTTGCTTTGCCCTCGGCAGTAATATAGCCACCAGCTGACATGTAGTCTATGACTCGCAGAGTTGCGTCAGTATTTCCCTTAGATTGGTCAGTCATTTCGTCAATGACCTCAGGAGTGATGTAGGTAATTGGACGCCCAGACCAATCGCAGATAAAGCCTACTTCGAGCATGTCAGGGTCTGTGCAGTTGCCGACTATTCCTTCGGCGCTCCCCTCACGAGCAGTGAACTGCGACGGCTGGTGGTAAAGGGCGCTGGCTGATTGCGACAAAAGACCTAATGGGGAGGCAAGTGTCGCAAATAAGTTGGCGATTTTATTATAGGTTGTTCCATCTTGTGATTGATAAGGATTAACTGCAGCGGCAACTTGGCCGGCAAACGAGTACTTGTTGTACATATCAAATGGGGTTTCTTTCGCTTCGGCGCGGGCAATTTCTTCGTCGTACTTGTAATTAAGTTCATCTGTTGCAGTGATGAATTTTTTAGCCTGGTCGACATTCGTACCTGGTCGGTTACCAGAGCCGAAATTACCTTGCGTGAGGAATAATCCAATGCCAGCGGCGAGCGCGTTACCGGCGTCAACACCTCGTAGGCTGGAGCTGAGGTTCGCGTCTGCGATAGCGTTCATGGCAGGCTCGGCCATTTCTTCTGCAACTTTTTGAATGATCTCATCGCCAAACGCGAGTAATCCTCCGGCAACAATGGCACAAATCGCCACACTTAACGGGCTATTGGCGCAGAGTGCAATTCCTGCAAACGATATTGCATTGGCGGTTTTACAGGTTTTATGAATGTTGTCCTTGCCGAGAACGTTTTGGGCATAATTAATCACGGCCGTGCTCTTCATAGCGACGGCGGTTAGGCCAGTCGTGTATGTTTTAGTAAACTCTTCGAGCGCACTGTAGTCTCCGTAGAGTGCCGCTTTCAGTCCTTGTGAGTCCATTGCCGTTTGATTTACTTTGTCATGCGCTTGAGGGTCCTCGCCGCTTTCAGCTAAGGTGTCGGCATAATCAGGCGAAATGTACCAGGTCAAGCGGTCGGAAATATTCTCAACAACCTCCGGCTCGATGTTACCTTGATCTTCAATCTGTGAGGCTGCTTGTATGAATGGATAGGCAAACTTCACGAGTTGATAAATCCAGTAGCCTTTAATAGTAGCGTTCGTTGCTCGAGCTGTATTGTATGCCATGCAGGCGGTTGCAATGACGTCCGCAACACTGACTATTTTGCTGGCGCCTTTTTTGAATTTACCCGAGAACTTACCTTTATCTGAGTCGAACTTGGATTTAATACTTGATAGTCGGCCATCTCGCTCCGATGAAGTTTCTGCGTTTTCGTCAAACGATTTATTTATTGCCTCCGTTCGCTTCGCTTTGTCTTTATCAGTTGATGCCTCAAGAACGTTACCCCTACTTAGTTTGAACTTCTTGAAGACTTGTTCAAACTTTGGATTTGAAAGTCTAAATGATGAACGGGAGTTAAAAACGTGCTCCGAAGCTCTGCGGGCATCGACGTTATTATCAACGTGATTATGAAAGTCTGCCGCTGTCGTTACTTTCGTGCCATCAGGAAACTCAATACTCTTGATTTTGTAGAATTTTCCGTCTTGGTCGGCTTCGATTTTAAAATTCTGTTTTTCCCATGCTGCCTTTTGGGTTTCGCTCATGCGTGTCATTTTCTTTTTTAGATCGCTGTCGGCGTTTCCTTTTGAAAACAAGCCACCAATATACGATCGGCGCATCACAATATTTGTGCGCGTATCTTCCATGCTGAAATTAGTTGCCCCTTTTTCCATCATGACAAGGAGCGCGCCGGGCATAAGAATTGATGACATACCAAGAAAGCCGCCAATAATAAAGCCAGCGACGCCCAGGCTAGGACCTTTCTTTTTCACAAAGCCTTGAAGTCGGGTGCCAAAACTCGCGGGCTTAGGTGCTGACGAGACACCTTGCCCATTAAATAAACTAGACGTTTCTTCTTGGTCGCGTATGTTGTCGATATTTTTTGTTGGTTCGTCGGCGTTATAGTTTTTTAAGACTGTATCGCCATGAGCGTCAGTGCGTTTAGTGTCATCGCTGCCATATTCGCGCGCAATAATGTCATTGAATTCTTCATTTTCAGTGTGTTGAGCGATATGATTAAACTTTTCATCATAACTTTGCTGCCCAACACTCAAGCCGTCCTCATCGTTGCCGGCTTTGTTTTCTTGCTCAAGGAGTTCTTTGGCGGTATTTGGCATTTATTTTTTGATTTCGGGTTTAGAAAATTTAGTACTGCGCTTGTTGCGCGGCTGCTTCTTGAGCGGCACGTTGGCGCGCCATCTCTTGCATGCGTTTTTCCTCTTCTTGTTGCATTTGCTGGACGGGGTTCGTGGTTACGAGCTGGTGCTCGGTGCGCGAGGCGACCACTTGGACGTGGACGTGGTTCGAGCCGGCAAAGAACAGCCCCTGTCCGACTGGGAAGTTAGCCAGGCGCTTGCGCTCCTCATCAGTCAATTTAAAGACATCAGCCAGGACGTCAACCGCACTTGGTGATTGCTTCAAGAGCATTTGCATTGAGCTGTTGGCAACAATGGCACGGCCCATCTTGCTGGCCATAAAGTCTTCCACGTCCTGACTAATGGTGGTCACGCCGAGGTAGTACTTTCGGGCGCGCTTCGCGAGTGAGAACAGGAAGTTAGCTGAATCCTCATATTTCATCAGCTGCCAAGCCTCATCGACGATTAGCATACGTTTTTTCAGGTGAGAGCGTGTCACGTTCCAGATGTGACTGAGGACAATATACATCGCCACTGGACGTAGCTCGTCCTCGAGGTCACGAATATTAAAGACGACCATTTGGTTGTTGATATCAATGTTTGACTGCTGCGAGAAGATACCAGCAAAGGTGCCCGAGGTGTATTTGCGCAGACGCTGCGCTAGTGACGGGCCACTGCCCTCCATGTGGATAAGGGTGTCGTACAAGTCCATCATGGTTGGTGGTAGTGAGTTATGTGTCAGTGGATCACTAGTGATGCCAGCACGGGCATAGGTGTCAATGAGAGCCTGATCAAGGTCGGCTTCCTCGGCTGGTGTCAGACCGGTTGAGGTTGTAATACCGCCAGAAGCGACGTGGGCGCCGCCAAGCATCAGGCGAAGGAGCCCGTGGAGTGTCACAAGGTTTGCCCGCAGTGCATCGTCGGCGTCTTCGCTGTCAATGACGCGCGGCAAATCAAACGGATTAACGCGCACATCCGAGTTAAGACTAAGGCGAATATAGCTGCCGCCAACGGCATCTGACAATTTCTGGTACTCGTTTTCTGGGTCGATAATCAAGATGTCAGCCCCCATCATCATAGAGCGGATCGCCTCCAGCTTGACGGTAAACGACTTACCAGAACCAGACTTTGCAAATACCACCATATTGGCGTTTTCCAGCGTAAAGCGGTCAAAGATAATCAAGCCGTTATTGTGCATGTTAATGCCATACAAGATGCCTTTTTCTTGCGTCAGGTCGGCACTGGTGAATGGGAAGCTGGTGCTAATGGCGCCGGTATTCATATTGCGGCGAATTTGTAGCTGGTCGGTCATTTGCGGTGCTGTGGCGTTCAAGCCTTGCTCTTGCTGTGACGAAGCAACCTTACTAAAGACCAGCTGCTGACCAAAGATTGTTTCAATCTTGTGTTGGACGAAATTCAGTTCGTCCATGCTGTCGGCGTAGAGGGTGATATATAGGCCATAGCGGAAGAAACGCTCCGATCCAACTTGGATCTCATCGCGCAGTTCCTCGGCGTCAGATAGGGCTGCTTCAAGACCTGGGTCGCGGGTACGGCCTTTTTCTTCGTTGATGGCCATGGTTGCCTGCATTTGCGTTACCTTTTTGCGGAGGTTCTTCAGAACGACTTCGCTCTCAACGGGATAAAAGAACATGCTGACATCAAGCACTTCGTCGATATTAATCACCGAGCTGAGCCAGCCGGTGTAGATCTGGCGCGGGTACGCATAAACGTAAATCGTTCGACCGTATTTGGTACCTAGGCGGAAGTAGCTGGCGTGAATTTCAAGGCTGCTTGGCGCCACGAGGTCACGCAAAGTCGTAATACCCTTTAAGAAGGCTTGCTCAACTTCGACTTGTTCACGCGCTCGTTGCTGAGCGGCGATATCAACGGCATCTAGTTTTTTCTTTGCCATATTACATCTCCTCCCTAATCAAGTGCGGCTTTGGTGCTTCACCCTGCCCCTTGCGGACGTACATCGCGGTGATACTTTCAAAGTTGCCGAGCGGCTCGCGCACGGCGGTGTCGGGGTTGTAGAAGTTATAGAATAGCTCACCGAGTTCTTTGGTGTTTAGTTGGACGCACTTGACGCCAAGCTGGAAGAGGCCGCTCATAACAGAGTCAACGTGGTTTTTAATTTCATCCTTTGCCTTTTCATACTGGGCGTGGTCAACGACAATGGCGCGCTGCTGCGGGGCACCGCCAAAGATCGTTCCAAACAAGCTCTTACTGCCACGTTTAACGGTGTTAATGTCACCGTGTGGCCAGTATGGAATAATCACATAAAAACTTTTATCCATAATGTTGGCTTCTTGTGACAGGGTGTCGATAAAGTCGATGTAGTCATCGGTCAGGACGTTAAGAAGCATGTTTTCCTGGTCGCGGCGAATATTTGTTAGGCGCTCCAGGTATGGCCCAATATCGACGCGCTGTGAGCGAATGAGAATTTGAACTGGGAAATACAGTGAATTGAGGAAGTTCTGGTAGCTGTATTCAATACCTTCGCGTTCCTTGCTGCTCATCAGGTCGAAGTTAATTGACTTGCAGGCAACAACGGCACGGAAACTGCCATCGTTCATGACAACCATGTTGTCGCGCAGCTCAGAAAACAGCAAACTGTTTTGCGTGGTGTTTGGATTTGTCGGTGCTGCTGGTGGTGTCTTGGCGTCAGTTGGACTAACTGGCGCACCGGCGTTAGGTACGGGAACAGGGCCAGGCTGAGGCTGGCCGGGCTGCATTGGTGGACCCATTTGCGGTGCTTGATTGTTTGGTGGCATTATTTCTCCCCACTCCCCTCTAACGTAAAGAAATTGTTACTTCATCCCCGTCTGAAAGCTGTTTATCTTGCTTTTCGAGTCGATCCGCTTCCTCTTTGAGGGTTTGGACACTGACATCATCGCGGTAGGCAAGTTCCTCGTAACGTTTTCTAGCAGGGTCTATTGTATCAGGTTGCGGGGGTGTTTCGCTAGTGGTTAGTTGCGGCACGGCCGCCTCTTCAGCGAGGCCTGTCGCGAGAGCGACAGCGTCACGTTGGGCGGCGGTCAGATATTGTCCAGAGTCTGGGTTGAACGACGGCGTCAGGTCGGCAAAGGTTGGTTCAGTTGGCGTCGTAAGGAGTGGATTTTCGGCGGCTGTCTGTACGATTGTAGGCCGGTTACTTTGCTGCATGTTTGCAACAGCCCCTTGACGGCGCGCGTCGGCGCTTGCTTGCAGGCGCTGATCGAGTGAGGCGGCTTCGGCGGTTGTATCATCCATCATATCTGGGGTGCTGCGTGATTCGTAGTACAGGTCTTGGCTAATAGACGTATCCGGTGCCGCCACGCCCTCACCGCGCACTGACCAGCCATGACTATCAACCAGGTTCGCTAGGTAATCCAGGCGACGAGTCGCTTCTTCTTCGCCAAAGGTCTTAGTGAGGATGCGATCTGCGTCTTTTGGGGGGATGATTGTCACGAACGAATCAATGCCGTCCGGCTGCCAAAAGCGTTTGCGTGATTTGAGGAAGTAGAACTGCACGACAGCCGACAAGTATGTTTCCATTGGCTGGTCTTTGCGAAGTGGCAGTGCGAGGACAGCAAAGAACAAAATGAACGGCATTGGAATGATTGCCAATGGAATAAAGATCGTCGAAAGTCCCCACGCCCCTGCCCCGGAGATTGCCACGACGATCAAGTAAATAAACTGTCGAAAGCTAAACGGACCGATTAACTTATCGTCCGCCTCGACGTCTTGAGGAACCTTATAAACCGCCATATATCTGCTACCTAGTGTAGCGTATTGCTAATGGTTTTGCGAGGTTGATTACGACTACTTACACGGCTCGTTGCTCTAGCGCAGTTCGAACATCTTGGCTGAGGTGTTTTGATAGCTCCTTATTATCAACGATACGCTTGGCTTGATCTCTGGATATAGCACCAGGAGACCCCAATGCAATTCTGAGCGAGTCTGGTTTTTGAGCAACAAGCTCGGCGTCGGGCATTTGCCATGTGCTTGCGCTACTAGATACATCGGTCATCGACTTGCCAGACACCGCCTGATCCATGAGGTCCTTGGCTGCTCCCTTGACTCCGCTGTTATTGTCAATCATATTGCGCCTTACGTCATCCATAACGGAGCCAAAAACAGACGATCCATCGCTATTTAGCGTGCCAGGGCTAGTTAAGTTTGTCATAGACTTTCGATATTCCTTGAGGCCTGGACCTCCTGATTTCAATAGCATATTTTGGAATGCCCTAGCAGCAACACTATCTCCTTTGGCAACAGCTTTTTCAAATTCGGTGCCAATCGATGCAACGTCACCTGGGGCAAAAGTGGCGCTAAGCTCTACGTCTTTAATTGCTTCCGCAGTAGCTTTCGCAACTTGTGCTGCGATTGCTTCTTTGACATCTTTTTCTCCTGAAGCGGCACCTAAGGCCCCTTCTACGCTCATGCCATCTTTTGGATTAGCGATATTATCACGTAACCGTGAATTTTGAGCGATGTTTGCAGCACTGACTGCGGCTTGATTGATTGCGCTTTGCTGGGCGTATTCACGAGCAGTCTCGTCTGATAGATTAAAGCCCGCTTCAGCTGCCTCTAGCCCGCTTTTTGCCGCCCTGCTTCGTGAGTTACGTCGCGCATTGCGACGCGTACCGCCCGCGCTAAATATGTTCGCCATACTTCTTGGATTGTTAAGCGCTCTTGCTTGTCGTTCTTGCTGCTGCCGTTCCCGGACTGCTGCAATTTTATCTCGATTACTCTTATTAAGGCTGCCGCCACGATTTTGAATAGCGCCAGCAAGTTTACCGCCAATAGCTCCGGCTGCGGCGAGAGCTCCCTGGAGTACTGACCATACAGCTAGAAGCGGTGCGATAGAGATACCTGCCGCGACAAGCCCGAGTGTCATAGTTGTACTACCAGACCCGCAGTCCCCTGTCGCCACCTGGGCATTCTCTGCAGTGCTTGTTATTGCAGGTAATGTAATACATTTTTCTCCATCGGTTTTATAGGGCGTATTTTGTCCTGCGGCAAGAATGACGGCGCTTGCAAGTTGGCCCGACCCAAATAATAGGGCGACGATTGGAAATACCATAAGTAATTGCCAAAACATATTGAGCCATTTGCTGTAGTATTTTTCTGTGTTAGGTAGTAGATAGGCAACAAACGCAATTGGAGATAAAACGACAAGAAGAATGATAATCGCTTTTCGAAGTAATAAAATAACAATAATTATGAGCGCTGTAATGACAACAAGCGCGACCATCGGTCCAAGGATCGGAAGGATATACCAAATTACGGCAACAGACGCTAAGGCTGCAATTGCAATAGTGGACAATGTCCCCCCTTCTTGTAGATTGACCCCTCCTCCGGGTGGCATTGCGGCGCGGTCATTGATTTGACCCGCCATATTGGTAAGTGAGTCTTTAATGACGTATCCGAGAAAGTTTGAAATATCAACAAGTCCTTGGCATATATAATATGAGATATTAACCAAAATCGCCGCAATGATAAGTCGCGGAAGCATTTTTTTGATTCCGTAGTTAGATAATCCGGCGCCGGTAATCTGGGAGTAGATGATTATCACGAAGGCAATAATGAACATAACGTTAGCAATATTGCGCGCCATTTCCCATGCACCCCTTGTTCCGTTGACGTCATTTCCAACTAGTTCGGGTTCAACTTGTAGAAAGTAGTCTGCGAGCACGCTGAACGAAGCATCTCCAACCTTGGCTGCACCTTCAATGACAGGACATAATATCCAGCCAATTTTTTCAATAGCACAGGTAGTACCATCTTCTTCGGGGTTGGTTGCTGTTGTCGTACTGCCATCGGTCTGATTGGGGTCTACAGGTTGTGCGGCAACGCTAACGCTAAAAGAGACCTGCAGAACGAACATGCAGGCGACAAAAATACTTGAGAGTTTAATGAAGTGATGCATTTTTATTTTTCACCTTATATACATAGGGTACGCTAAGGAAAAGGCTTATGCAATATGCATAAGCCTTTTTAAAGGGTTTATATAATGAGGCTAGTTGACTTGCTGAGCTTGGAGCTGACGAAGTTCTGCTAGCACGCGCGGATCATCATTTTCCCACATATCAACTTGCATAATCGATTGCTGCTCACCCGCTATGGCGATTTTAAATAACGTTAGAGCAGATTCTTCAACCACGCCATCTCTACGTACCTTCTGGACTTCAATAACGCGGCCCGCATCTTCACCAAATGAGTGCCCCATGAATTCAGAGTTCGAAATGTGCGGGTAACTGCGAACGACAGTGTTTACATCGAGGATAGCTCCGTTTGTATCACCTATTTTTGCTGCTGTTGCGTTATATTTAGGTGTATCTGGATCAATGCTTAACTGTAGAAGTTTGCGACCATGCTCGATCTTGGTCCCCTGCGAGTCTGCCTGAAAGATGCTGACGGTAAAGTCTCGAAGTAATTGCTCGTCTGTGTAGTCACGTTTATCAGCGGGAAGCGGCTCATCAAGTTTAAGTAGCGCATTTTCCGTGTCGTTGGTATATTTTTTCATAATCTCGATAACTTGCGGCTTGTACTTCTCGGCCTCTTCACCAAGGAGTGATAGACGAGTGTATTCGTCAAGTTCACGAGTTTGCTCGGACGACATAGCGTTAATGTCATCAAGCGTATACGCAGTCTTCTCTTCCATACCAGGTACGAGCGGTGCCTCGACGGCAGGTTTTGTTGAAAGGACTTCAGAAGATTCCTTACCGAGTAATTTTGGTCCCATGATTCCTGCGCCAAGCCCTAAGGCGAGCGATCCCGCGGCAATTGCGGCGATCGTTTTTAGACGCTTGCGTCCTAGCGCCTCTGCGCCAGCCGCTTCGTGGTTTGGTTGATATGGAGCTTGGGCTGTTTCGTGATTTTGATTCATCACCATAGCGCTTGGTCCTCTCGTGGGGTTATTTTAAATAGTTTATAACAGACTATTTACTAAATTACTAATGTATTACAATGTTATTATAACCTAAATTTTAAGGAAAAGCAATAGTTTTTTATAACCTACCACTACATTTGGTAGAAACGACCAAGGTCAACCCCCTACTGCGGGGCATTGGCTGGGTGAAGGAATTTGTCAACGAAGTCAAGTGATGGCTTAACCATTTCTTCTTCGTAGCCAAGGTGTTTTTTACCTGGCAAGATCAAAGCGTCAGACGGCACGCCAAGGGTGCGGAGCTTGTCGCGCATTTGATAGGCTTGGCCAGGATCGATCAGCCAGTCCTGTTCATAACCAGCGAGGTAAGTTGGTGGACTGAGGGCGCTGGCAAATAACGCTGGTGAGGCCGAGTTAAAGTTATCCATACACTCAAGGAATTTCTTTGACGTCAGGCGACGGGCATTTTCTGATTGCTCGCCACTAATGCCGCCACTACTGCTGCCGGTTTGAGCGCCTTCGATTTGACGAGAAATGATTTCGGTCGACAGGCTACTGGACTGAGCGTTATGCGCTAGCGAAAGGACGTCAGTGACGGTGCCGAGCGAGTCGCCATTAATAATTGAATCAAAGTTATTATCACCAATCCCCCCGCCGTAGTCAGCCTTTGGGCTGAGACCCGAGCCGCCATTTAACTGTCCGGTGACATCAATCAGGCCGTTGAGGTCGGTTGGAACGCAGGTGGAGTGATACATCCCGATAGCAAAGGCTTCGGGGCCTTTAAAGATGGCGGTGTAGGCATTCGTTGGGGCTGACCAACCAACGGCGACCTTGGCGCCAGTTTTACCACTGCCGGCAGCGCGCATGGCCAAGCTGCCACCCGCGCTATCACCCCAGATAGCGATTCGATTTGGATCAACGCCGTACATGCTGGCATTATTACGCACGTGTCGGATCGCGCGCATAACGTCTTCATATTGGTAATAAATGCCACTCGACCCAAGACGGTAGCTCGCCTCAAAAGTTGTGTAACCACGTTCATTGGCTTTTGGTGAAACCTTACCGCCCGTGCCGTCGTCAACGACCCAGCCGCCGCCATTGAGGAAGATGATCGCTGGATTATTGTCGCCAGAGGCTTTATGGACGCGCAGCGGCTGGAGCTTGCCTGCCCCGTTGACGTATTGGCCATACGTATTGTCTTGAACGCTGTCGGCCTCGGTACCATCACCACCATTCAGTTTGTTGATGTCCCTGTTAAGTTCGGCTAGGCTATCGATGGTCTTTTCGAGCTGATCAGTGGCGCGCTCAGTACTATCAACATTGGTCGAGATTTGTTCTTCGATTTCGGCCTCGGTAGAGCTACCAGTGTCGCCTGTTTCTTTCGCTTGGGAACCCTCTTCGCAGATATTGCGATGCTCTTCATCGTGTGTAATCAGATAGTCAGAGCAGTCAATGCCGTTATAGCCATCGACGCAGGCATTTTTTTCACTGGCAACTTTGTACTGCTGACAAAAGCTTGGCGCCTCTTGGGCGGCTGCAAGTTGCGGAAAGATGGCAACCCCTGACGAGCTAAGGGTGAGGATGGCGACGAGTGTAATGCTGCTGAGTTGCTTGAACGAGCGAACAAGAGTTGAAAATAATGTTTGTGTTTTCATATTATGTCATTAGAATACAGGAATCTAAATTTAAGGACAAGCAGATTGGCCCCTCTACTCGTTTATGCTTATTGTGGTGTATACTCGGGGTAGATAAGAATAAAAGGAATAACACCGACACATGGTAAAAAGCAAGCGATCGAAAAAAGCAAAACGATTTGGACAGCTGCGCGCGTCTGTTTTGAAAAACAAGACGCTACAAAAGGGATTGCTATTTGCGGGTGGCGCGGTGGCGCTCGGTGCGCTCGGCTATACGATTATTAATATGCCGGTTTTAAATCCTGGCTCAAAGTCCGGTGTTGGCGCCGATGGCTATAGTGTCAGTGAAGTAAAAGGTGGTGATCTCGGCGTGGCTGATGTCACCAAGAAAACACTTGTCGAGCAAGAGCTGCAGTCAGTCGCGGGGCGCGTCGGTAACGTTAATAAGTCCGGCGTGATTAACATGAATGGCAATAAAGGTCAGACGGCAACGTACTATTTTGAGGCAAAATCAGACAAGTCGGTGAAACATAGTTTTTATGTTGATGTGATGCAGTATAAGAGCGAGGCGGCCTATCAGAGCGCCGATGTCTTTAAGGGTACTGGGGACGCTGGTACTGTTGCGGGATTGAAGGCGGGTTATTTACCGGCAGCGACAATTGCCGGCGAGCGTGAGTATGCACTGCTCGTGACAAAAGGTTGGAATTCGTATAAATTTGCCATTTCACAGCCGATTAAAAAACTGACGATTACTGAACCAGTCGCGCAGGCGATTCTAAAGACCATCGCGGAACAGTCAGATTTACAGTAACGCTTCCCTACCACCACGAGGTATAGAGAATGTCGTTGCCAGTGTAGAAGCTATCAGAGTAACCGCTGGCACGATCTGGATCGGTGCAGTCACGACCGCCTGAGTGGGAGCCGTCGACGGAACACATCATCGTGTAGGCGCGAAAGTTGCGTAGCATTTCGCTGTTTTCGAGGCATTTTTTGCCACTATACCAATCTTGGTCGTACGAACTACCTTCAGTAATCGACATATACGAAGCGGTCTGTTTGGTTTCGTAGATGTCGCCTTTATCATTGTCACTGATCGGCACGCCATTTTGGTCTTTGGTGGCACGGCGAGCTTGCTTCTCTTCTTCGGATAGCTCATCACGGCGTACGACCATCGCTGAACGGCCCCATGGGTCTTCGCGGTTAACGCAGTACGTCAGGTATTTTTCGTATTCGGTAAACTTGTTGGCTTTGCCGGTTTTTTTATCGATAAACTCGGCTTGATTCCCTTGACGTGCTTCACTGAGCTGACGGCTGACTTCGCCGGCATCACGCTCGCCGTCGGTACGACCAAGCCGTTGCTGAATTTCTTGAACGCTCTTGTCAGATTCGTTCGGATGAGCCTTGGTCATGTAGTTGAGGACGTCGCCTACGTTGGCGCCAAGCTCTTGGCGGCTCATGCTGTAGCGCACGTTGCAGGCGACATCGGGGTTGATGCCAATGTTCCAGTATTCGGGCTCTTGGGCGGCAGTACACTGCCCCATGCGGTCGGCTTTAAAAGGGTTTGGCTGCAAGAAGTAGGCGGCGTTCGCGCTACTATTGAGGCTTGAGAGTGAGGATGGCAGAATGGCAAGCATGTTAGTAGCGGTCGAGAGGAATGGTAGGTCTTTGTCATAGACGACGCTGAGCGAGCGAACCAGCGAACCGGCAAACGAATACTTGTTCGAAATATCAAGCGGCGTCTTGCGGGCATCGTAACGGGCAATTTCTTCGATCTCGTTATTCACCTCAGTGCTGGCGAGTGAGTACTCGGTCATTGAAGCAATATCAGCGGGACGCATGCCGCGGGACATGGCCATGTCGCCAAGGATTACCCCGGTACCCGCAAACAAAGCATCGCTTGCGGCGACTCCTTTTGTGCCCGACGTAAAATCGCGCGCGATCTTGCTGGCGTATTGGGTAATGTAGGCGTTAAACTGATCGGCGACGTATGGCGTAATAATCGGTTCGTTGAGGCGGACGGCGGGATACATCAGGAAAAGGCCTTGGGGTGGCGGTGGACAGATGTGATTAATGGCGGGAATAGTGGCGGCGACGGCTGGCGCAGGCGCACCGCCGGCAATTGGGGTGGCGGCGGCCATGGCGAGTGCTGGACATTGACTTGGCTTGAGGCTACTTTTACTGGCAGTGGTCTGGCCTTTGAGGCAGTATTCACGTGGATTTGACGCAAAGTCGGCTGGCGGTTGCAGCAAGGCGCCAGGGTTAGCGGCGATACCGCCGGTTGCGGTGGCTGAAGCCATGATCTGCGCCCAAGCAGGCAGTAGTGCTGCGATGCTATCGATGACACCGAGGTAGTACTTTTGGCCAAACTCCGATGATTTCGCCCCCTCATCGTAGAGAATCGTGGTATACATGCTGCCGTCGCTCGCATTTTTCCCTTCGTATCCCCCCTTTGCGCCCCAGGCTAATTTGCCGGACAGGACATTGGCAGTGACTTCGTCGGCGAGTCCACTTTTAATTTGATCAGCGGCTTTTAGGTACTGCATCGCAAAGCGAGCCATGGTGTGTTCCTTGGCGGTTTTGGCTGAGTTGCCGACAACTTTACCAAAGGTGTAGTAGGCGCATTGCAGCTGCGTATAGGAGTTGGCCATTTCACCGATATTTTTCGCCACTTTGCTGAGCTGCGATTTGGCGTCATTGGTCTTTAAGGTATAAAGCCCAATTCCTGCCCTGCCCGCTTCGTCGATCTTTTCGCCATCACCTTTGAGTGACTCGTCAAAAGTTTTGTTCACTTCTTTTTCGGTAGTGCCATAGACTGTTGTGTTCTTAGTGAGGTCGAACTTATTTTTTATACGCGACTTGTAGCGTTCGTCCATAAAAAAGCTGGTCTTTGGATTAAAGACACTATTAACGAGACTCTTCATGGCTGTACTGCTACTAGCAAGGCGCTCAAAACTACTGCCGTCGGTCGCCACACCGGCGGCTTGCGGGAAGACTAGGCTCGACACCTTCCAACGGCTTTCTGGCTTGTCGTTATCGGGGTTGCTGTCATCAAGGTTGTCTTCTTGGACTTTTTGACCATTGACGATAAAACCAGCTCGCTCAAAGGCCTTCTTTTCATTACGGCTCATCGTACTGAGTTTGCAAGTAATGGAATCAGGTTCATTGCAGTTACTCTTGCCAATGCGATTGGCGAGCATCTTCTTATCGTAGGTATAGAGCGCGACGGTGGCGTCGGCCAGGTCGTTGGTGAACAGTTCTTTCATGTTGACCATGATAATGTTGGGCGCGAAAATCGTACTATAGCCTACGCCAAGCAGAAGTAGGCCAACAATAAAGCCAAAAGCTGATTTGTGGCGGATACTGCGAGACAGGCGCTGGGCGAGCGGGACCTTTTTAGGGGCTGGCTTGAGTGACTTGGACGGGGCGCCAGCATTGATTTCTTGCTCTTTAACGCTTTTAGTATCGCCTGGTTGTGTCGCCGCGTTAGCTTCGAGTGACTTGAGGTCTTTGCCAGTACGATTGAATTTGTGATCGTAGTCTTTATCAGCGGCGGTCGTGACGCGAGAGGGGGTGAAGTCGTCAGCCATTATTGATCCTTATCTTGTTTGAGATCTCCCGCTATATCGTCGGCCGTTTGATCGGTACTATATGAGTCAAGTTTTTGTTCGGCTTGTTCGAGAGCGCTGGCGGCATCAAAGATATATTTTTGCGCACGGGCTTTAGCTTTTTCCTGGATACCGGAAGTTGGTGGTCTAGTTGGGGCTGGGAGTGGACGGGCGGTTTCTTGCGGAAGCTGACTGTCGATTGGCGAACCACCTTCCATACGAACAGGAACGGGGACGGCAATGATCTTTGGCGCAACTCCCCCGCCGCCACCTGTGTTGACGATAGTGTTTGCTGCTTGGGTTACTGACGGCGCCTTGAAGTCATTTGTCATGCCGCCAGCTGGTGCTGATTGGCTATTCGCGCCACCTGTCTGCTCTTTGCCGCCAGCAGTTCCAAATGAACGTTGTTGATCTTTGGATAGGGATTTCTTGTCATTCTTTTGTTTGGACTTATCATCTGGCTTGCCGTCATTCGCCCCGCCGTCAAGCGTGGCTTGCGCTGCGGCGAGTTGTAGGTCACCGTCACCGGCATTGAGGTTTGCTTTGGCGCTATTTAATTCTTCAAGTTTTTTAGCGGCATCAAGGGCGTCAGTCACATCTTGGTTTTGTTGGTCACCTGGCTTGTTTTTATTAAACATATTTGAGAGCGCTGCACCAGGTGTCGATCGCTTTGCTGGATCACCTCCCTCAAGTGGTTTGGCGCTCGAGCCAAGTGAGGCGTTGCGACGGCGCCGGGTAAAGGCTGGTCGGCGTCCGCCAAAATTAGAGCCCATGAGCCCACTTCGCGCCGCAGGTGGCTGTGAATTTGCTTTGCCGGTAACTTTGGCTTTGAGCTTATCAGTGCCGTCATCTTTATTGCGACGACCCGCACTGGCTGTAACTTTGGAGCGTGCAGATCCGGCAACGGCCATGACACCCTTTAGGGCAAACCATACGCCGAGTAGTGGCAGGACGGCGGCGCCTGATGCAGCCAGGTCAGTTGTGGCGCTACCCGAGCCGCCGCTTTTAGTTTGGTAGTTATCATCTTGAACGCGGTAGTTTGTATTACCACCCGACCCGACATTGACGATCGTGGCGCTAACAATCTGCCCTGCCCCGAGAAGAAAAGCGATAATTGGATAGATTAAGAGGAGCTGGATCGATAGCCGTGTCCATTGCTGGAAATAGCGTTCAAGATTTGGCAGCAGGTAAGCGATAAATAGGAGCGGCGACGCAAGGACGAGCATAGCGACGATCACTTTACGCATAATTAATAGAACAAGACCGGCGGCACAGATTGCGGCAATTGACACGGTGACGGCCGCGACCGGGGCGAGCAGAATCCATACTGTGCCAGTTTTTGTCAGAATTGCCGAAGTAATATCAATGAGGATGCCGTCTTCAAAACCATTAGCGGCACTATCCAGCGACATAGTTGGCGTGCCAATTCGTTCTGCGATTCCCTTCATGACATTAATGATGGCGTCACCGGTAATATTTGATAGGTCGATAAAGACCACGCAGACATGATAAGAAATATTGACGAGGATTGCGCCGATAATCAATCGCGGCAAGAGCCGCTTAATAGTGTAGCCGCCTGCATTGCGGCCAGTGATTTGTGAATAAATAATTACAATGAACACTAAGACAAAGATGACGTTCGCAATGTTGCGCATGACCTCCCAGGCGACATAAATGCCACTATCATTGGCGGCGACATCGTAATCAATGCGCAGGAAGTTTTGGTTAATAAAGGCAAATCCATAATCAGCGAGTTTGGCGATTGAACGCATGACAGGACAAATCACCCAGCCAACCGTCTCGATGGCGCAGGTGGAAACGCCACTACTGTAGCCAGAACTTAGGTCGCTTGGTGCTTGTGCGTGGGTGGTTGAGATTGGAACGGCAACTAAACTAATGAGTCCAAGAGAGGCAAAAGCCAATAAGAAGGCGCTTTTTGTCCGCCCCCCAGTGTCTTTGACACGACTAAGCCATTTTTTTAGCATAACTACTATTAAAGTATCTGTTATGGCGCCTGTACTGTCAATGTTTGATTCGCTAAAAATACCCCGAGAGCGCTTGTGTTCATAGAGGGGATATTGTATTTTATGTAGTAGATATGAAAATAAAACAAATAAAATTAATAGCCTTAATACTTGCCGTGCCTGTTATCTCGGTTCTTGCATCAACCTTGACGCCGCAAACGACGCTTGCGTATAAGTGTGTAGGTACAGCTACGGGTAGTTTTTATAACGAAGGTAAGGTGTATGATAACGATACAAATCCTTTGTATAAGAATTATGTTCAGAATCAGACATACCAAAACGGTTCTTGTGTAGTTACTGTTCCTGACGAGGAGTATACTCCCTCTGGGAACTCAGGAAGTCAGAGTTGTGAAGGTGGCGACCCTTTGATTGATGGGAGGTGTTATACAATGCGCACCCTTAACACGACCACCGTTCCAATAAAGGGAAACGGCACTAATGCCGCAGCCGATGCGTGGGGCTGTGGTGCGGGAGATAAATATAACGCGAGCACACATACCTGTGATGAGCAGGATTGTGGATCTATCGTTGACCCATGTGAAAAGCATGCACCTAGCGAACGTGTCGCGGACGATTCTGATCCGGGTACAACACAGACAACGTACACCTGTACTGATCGTACCGTGAATCCTCCAACTACCTATACTGTAGCAAAGGGTCAGAAGTGTAAGGACGGCTCAAACCCAGCAGCAACTGTCGGAGGCAGTGGTACGGGTATTCAAGGCAGTTCAGGCTCTTGTGGCGGTGCTAAGACGAATTTGATCTCTTGTGATGGCAGCGGGGTCGATGCAATTGGTAACGTATTAAAAATGATCCTAACTATTATGAGTGTGGGTGTTGGAGTGCTTGCCGTGGGTGGTTTTGTCTACGCGGCAATCTTGTATGCAAGTGCCCAAGACAATGCAAGTCAGACCAAGAAGGCAATTGAAGTCGTGACAAATGTCGTGATTGGACTACTTCTCTACCTCTTTATGGTCGCAATCGTCAACTGGCTGGTGCCAGGAGGAGTAATTGGATGAAAAAATTAATAGCTGCACTGTTTTTAGTCTTTGCGATGAGCGCGGCGTTATCGCCGGTCAGCGCGGATGTCGTCTCGGCGCAGTCACCGCCAACGCAACAAAGTAGCGATCCATGTCATAAAGGGGGTATTTTAAATTTCCCTCGTTGGTATGACAATATCTGTGTCGACGGGCAGATCCAGTCGCCTAGCTCGCTTGATAATGGTGATGCGGGTAGTGGCCTGGGTAAGTTTATCTGGATTATCGTCCTTAACGTTATCAGCATGCTACTCTACCTCGTTGGCTACATCTCGCTCGCTTTTATAATTTGGGGTGGCTTTAAATATATCATTTCTGGCGATAATGCGAGTGGCACAGTGGCGGCACGTAAAACAATTCTGAATGCAGTAATTGGACTGATCATTTCAATTATGTCGGTTGGGCTGGTTAACTTTATTACAGGAGCAGTTAAATAATGAGTAATCAAATTCAAATCACGTCAAAGGATGTTGGCTTGCAGTCGGCGCCGCCAGCGATTGGCGACGCTCAAGTTTCTGATGTGCTTACGACGGTATATATTGCCGCCGGTATTGTTGCCGTGATCGTGATTATTATTGGAGGTATTCGCTATACAACCAGTAACGGCGATGCGGCAAATATTAAATCAGCGAAGAATACCATTTTATATTCAGTGGTTGGTCTGATCGTGATTATCATGGCAGCTTCTATCACTCAGTTCGTCATTCAGCAAACAACTTGATAAGTAAGGAGAAAAATATGAAACAGATAACAAAACTAGTAATGGTCGGTGTGGTACTTGCAGGCTTTGGCGCCGCTGTGGCTAGTGGGCAAAGTGCATCTGCAGTTGATGTATGGGGCGCATGTAGCGGCAATAGCAGTGCTGTTTGTAACTCAACTGGTGATCAAGCGGATGTTCTGATTAAAAATGTCATCAACGGTATTCTCTTTGTTTTAGGTATGATTGCTGTGATCATGATCGTCATTGGCGGTATTCGCTACACAACTAGCAATGGCGACAGTGGACAAGTTAAGTCAGCTAAAGACACGATCCTTTATGCGGTTGTTGGACTTGTAGTGGCTATACTCGCCTTCGCGATCGTTAACTTTGTAGTCGGTCTATTTTAAAGGAAAGGAACAGATATGCTAAAGAAAATAAAATTTACTGCCCTCTCGCTATTTGCTGTGTTAAGTTTGAGTGCGATCATTCCGCCGGCATTTGCACTGTCAACAGCACACGCTGCGACGGCGGCCGAATCAATCAAGCAAGGCAGCGACAAAGTGGGCGGCTCAGATAACAAAGTGACGCTTGAGCAAGGTATTAAGAATGTCGTGAACGTCCTCCTCTTTTTGATTGGTGCGATTGCGGTCATCATGATTATTATTGGTGGCCTTCGCTACGTAACCAGCAATGGTGATGCAAGCGCTACGAAAGGCGCGAAAGATACGATCCTTTATGCGGTCATCGGTATTATTGTCGCTATTCTCGCGTACGCCATCGTCAACTTCGTTATCGACTCATTTGTCGGTAAGTAAGAGGCTTAACAAACTAACCCTACTCTGGTATAACATTAGTAGGACAATTCCAACGAAAGGAACAACAGAATGAAAAAAAATATTAAACAACTCATGATCGGTATGTTTGCGCTGCCAGTTATGATCCTTGGCGCCAGCTTGTTTACGGCAACGTTACAGCCAGCTCCGGCCGCGAGTGCGTTTGACCAAAGCCTTAGCGATGGTGCAAAGGCTGCTCAGGGTGATGACCAGACAGGCGATGCAGCATCCCTTTTCGGTGAGAATGGTGAAGGTGGTATTTTTAATACAATTACCAATGTCCTTCTCTTCTTAATTGGTGCGATCAGCGTCATCATGCTTATTATCGGTGGTATCCGTTACGTCGTCTCAGGCGGTGACTCTGGAGCTGTGCAGAACGCGAAGAATACAATTCTCTACGCAATTGTCGGTATCATTGTGGCTATCCTTGCCTATGCGGTTGTCAACTTCGTTATCTCAAGCTTTGCTGGCAACGAATAGACAAGCTACACTCAGTTATCAAAACTCCCGTCCTTAGTGGCGGGTTTTTTGATGGGACGAACGACTGGCTGATTTTTCTCATCAAAAAAACGCTCCTTTCGGAACGCCTTTTTGATGTGTTTTTGAAAAAAAACTACAGAACTTGGATCTTCTTCGCTTGTTCTTGCTTGACCTTGCTAAAGCTGATAGCGAGAACACCGTCCTTGAGGACTGCTTCTACTTCATCTTCTTTTACTGCAACTGGTAGCGCAAGTGTGCGACTGAATTCGCCCCAGTAGCATTCTTGAATGTGCCAGTTTGTTGCATCTGCATCATCACCGCTACTTAGGGTGCCGCTGATGGTAAGGATGCCGTCACTAATGCTGACATCAAGCTCTTCCTTGTTAACTCCGGCGGTGCGTGCTTTTACAACAAGTTTTTCCTCTGTCTCGTAGACATCAACAGCAAGCTGTCCTGGGAAATCGTCATCTGCAACATCACTGTCGTCAACAACTGGCGCTGGTGCCTCTTGTGACTGAGACAAATCGTCATCATTCAAAAAAGCCGCGGCTAGTTCATCTTCGATCAAAAGATCATCGTTTTGCTTTCGGGCCATGGTATCCTCCACTTTTCTCTAGGCTCTATTGACAAATAGTCTTCTACAGTATAACCAATATGTGCGCTATAATCAATAAAACGGATGGGTAATACGTAAAAAACACAATGATTGACGACTTCCTTGCTACTATTGCACCCCACTACTGTTGTTGGTGTGGAAAAACTGGGTCACTACTATGTGATAATTGTAAATATGACATCGAATCTGAACCGTTTGAATCCTGCATAATTTGCGGAAATGTTGCGCTTAGCATAAGAGGTATTTGCAATTCTTGCAACTCGTCGTATACCAGGGCATGGTGTGCGGGTGAACGAAAGGATTCATTGCAGCGGTTGATTGGCCTGTATAAGTTCGAGCGAAGTTATGCCGGCTATAAGCCGTTAGTCGATCTTCTTGATCATGCGCTCCCTTCCCTGCCGGCCGGTACTATTATCGTGCCAGTGCCAACCGTCTCGTCGCACATTCGCGAGCGCGGTTATGATCACATGCTGCTGATCGCGAAACACTTAGCAAAGCGCCGTCAGTTACGACTCTTCACGGGCTTGCAGCGACGCACGGCCACAAAACAGCGAGAGGCGGGTCGTGCCTTGCGTCGCCGACAAGCGAAAGAGGCGTTCATTTCGAGCCCCGTGCCAGATGCTAAGCCAATCCATTTACTGATTGATGACGTGGTGACGACTGGTGCAACCCTTGAGTTTGCAGCGCGTGCCTTGCTCGCCGCTGGCGCGCGCGAAGTGTGGGTAGCCTCGATCTCGCGCCAGCCTCTCGACTAAGGTCTGGTTATCTGTTAATATAGTTTGCGACCACTTACATACGGAGAGGTGCCCGAGTGGTTGAAGGGAACGGTCTTGAAAACCGTCGTGCCAGCAATGGTACCGAGGGTTCGAATCCCTCTCTCTCCGCCAAGAAAATAAGGTAGCCATTTGGCTGCCTTATTTTCTTATCCCGAATCCCTTCTCTGGTATAATCATAACCATAATGCCGGTTGCCCAAAAACAAACACCAGTGTATCGCCAAGCTGTCGATGAAGTCCTTCACTCACTTCACTCTTCTTCCGAAGGGTTGTCGATGAAAAAAGCTGCCACGCTTCTGCTTGAAAATGGTCCTAATATACTTGCCGGCCTCAAGACAGAGCCACTCTGGCGTCGATATCTTCGTCAATTTCAGGACTGGATGATTTTACTCCTGCTTGGCAGCGGAGTACTGGCGGCGTATCTTGGTGATGCGCGAACGGCTATCGTGCTCGCGGCGCTAGTCCTTTTTAATACGGTGATTGGCTTTTTGCAGGAGTACCGCGCTGAACGCACGATGCAGGCGCTTGAAAAGCTCGTACAGCCGCTTGCTGAAGTTTATCGTGATGGCAAGCTCACCGAGATTGAATCACGGCATCTCGTCGTAGGTGACATCGTGCGTTTATCGGAAGGTCAAAGCGTGCCAGTTGACGTGCGCTTGATCGAGACGGAGTCATTCTCGACAAATGACTTTGCGCTCACTGGCGAAAGCAGCCCCGCTCGTAAATTTACTCATATGATTGGTGGCGAGGTGCCGGTGGCAAATCGCCACAACTTGGCTTATATGGGGACGACAGTTGCGACTGGCGAAGCAAAAGGTATTGTGTTTGCGACGGGAATGCAAACCGAACTTGGGCGTATTGCCAGTTTAAGCCAGGAAGCGCCGCGCGACCTTAGTCCACTGCAGCGCGAGCTGCGTCACATCGCCACCTACGTTACGTATGGTGTTGCCCTCCTGTCGCTTGCTCTGCTTCTTATTGCCATTCAAAGTGACTTGGCGTTTAAGGATGCCTTGCTCTTTGCTGTCGGCTTTGCGAGCTCGTTGATCCCACAGGGACTGCCGGCGGAAGTGAACACCTCCCTTGCCCAAGCGGCTGGCAAGTTATCTCGCGCCCGCGCGCTCGTCAAAAAGCTCAGTGCTGTCGAGACGCTTGGGGCCACACATGTCATTTGTACTGATAAAACAGGGACATTGACTAAAAACGAGATGACAGTTGAGTCGTTGATTATTGGTGATCAGGCATTTGAGGTGACTGGTACTGGCTATGCTCCAGGAGGCACAGTCACCCTGCGCGATAAATCGCTCACAAAAGTGCAGCAACAGACACTGCAGCAGTTTGCACGGGTTGGGCTCTTTGCTAGTAATGCCAAGGTACTCGCACCAGACGAGCATAGTGCTTTATGGTATTGCCTGGGTGACCCGACAGAGGGGGCGCTAATTACGCTCGCTCGCAAGGCTGGCCTTGATACAGAACGCGAACTGACACAACTACCAGAGCTGCGTGAACTTTCATTTGACAGTAGTCGCAAACGCATGACCTCAATTCGTCGCACTCCGGATGGTATTACCGCCTACGTCAAAGGAGCGCCTGAAAATGTACTTGAGCGCGCGACGCACATTATTGTTGATGGCAAAAAGCGTCGATTAACAGAGGTCGACCGCGAAGCGTTTCTAATTAAGCACACGACACGGGCGCAAAAAGCGCTACGCAACTTGGCATTTGCGGTTCGGACGATTGATGAAAAGACAGCCCTACGCGGCACGATCGATGAGGTCGAGTCAGGGCTGACCATTTTGGGACTCGTCAGTATGATCGATCCGCTTCGCGAAACGGTGCCTGCCGCCATGCGCGCTGCCCGTCGCGCCCATATCAAAGTGAATATTGTGACAGGCGACTTTGCCCTCACGGCGGAAGCGATTGCACGCCAGGCGGAACTGGTTGGACCGCACGAAACACTCACGGTGATTACTGGCCAGCAACTCCAGGAATTGTCAGATCAAGAGGTATTGGCGCAGACACTAAAGGGTGGCACGATCTTTAGTCGCGTCAGTCCCGAAGATAAAATGCGAATTGTCGGCCTCGTGCGTCAATCTGGCAAGGTCGTGGCGGTTACTGGTGATGGCATTAATGACGCCCCGGCGTTGAAGCATGCTGATATCGGGGTGGCAATGGGCATCACTGGTACGGATGTCGCCAAGCAGTCAGCGGAAGTTATCCTTCTCGACGACAGCTTTAGTACCCTCGTGCGCGCTATCCGCTCGGGCCGGACGATATTCGCTAATATTAAAAAAGGCGTCCTGAGTTGTTTTACGTCAAACTTTGCGGAACTGGTTGTGAATGTGGTTAGCTTGGCGTTAGCCGCCCTTCTGGGAGTTCCGCTGGCGATTAATGTCTTGCAGTTACTGGCAATCGACCTCCTGGCAGAGCTCTTCCCAATTGCCGCACTTGGCTGGGATAAGGAGGAGGGTGAAACGATGAAGCAGAAGCCACGTGATCCAAAGGCGCACATTCTCAATCGTCGCAGTATTGCTGACCTCTTGTGGTGCGGGGCGCTGATTGGCGGTCTCGCGATCATCAATTATCTATGGTACTTTGACCGTCAGGGCGTCGCCGCCCACGGCATCGCGAGCGACAGTATCGTACTTTACGGGGCAACGACAATGACCTATCTGACGATCGTCGCATGTCAGTTGGTGAATATTATTCAGCGACGTAGCGTTAACGGCTTTTTTACAAAGTACCAATTCTCGAACCGTTATTTCTGGCTATCAATTCTGCTGTCGATCGGCGTCATTTTGACGATTACCTATGTGCCGCTCGTCAGCCAATTCTTCAAGAGCGCGCCGGTGTCAATGATTGATTGGTGTTTCGTCTTCTTTGCAGCTATTATCTTCCTTGGTATTCGCGAACTGCAGCTGTACGTCAGTAAGCACCCGGTCGTGCGCCGCCGACTGAAACTTGCTAAAGTGTAGTACTGCCTTCTGGGACGAACGAGCTAATGACAAAGGCAATAATTGCATAGGCCAGGATCGAGACGATCAGCCCGACGATGGCATACAAAATAGTGTTCTTTGAAGAGTGAACTGCCGATGATTCACCCCCTGACAGGACGTAGCGCAGCCCGCCGATAATAATCATAATGACACTAATGGCGCCAACTAGGAACAAAAGGACATTCGTGACGGTTTGAAAGATGCCGTTGTCGCCAAATAGTTGCGTCACCTGGTCGGTGCCTTGAGCGGCATTGGCACCGTCTTGCATGGTCATATTAAAGCCGGTAGCGGCAGCGGTAGTAGCAAAGGTTAGTAATAAAAGCGTGATGGCGATAATGACGCTGAATGACGTGTAATAATTCAACTGTACTTTCATGGCAAGACACCTATATAATATATACTATATTATAGCAAATAGGGGCAAAAAAGTCTAGTCGCCGTCTCTATAAATGTGGTATAATTATTCGAGCTAGAAACGCCCATGGTGTTCTATGCAGTACAGCCAAGGTACGGAGGAGTACCCAAGTGGCTGAAGGGGACGGTTTGCTAAATCGTTAGTACGGGGAGACCTGTAGCGGGAGTTCGAATCTCCCCTCCTCCGCCAAATAAAATAGAGTGATGCGGCTGCATCACTCTATTTTATTTTCAATCATCTTGTTCAGGTCAGTTCTAGTCTTCAATGCAATTACTTTTGGTTTGCTATAATCACCCTATGGGCGCTTGGCATACATCACTATCTGCAAATGATATCTATGCAGACATCTATTATGAATTTTTTGAACTCTATAACGACGGGTATTCTATTGATGATATTACAAGCAAAATTATTATTGAAAATCAGGAAATAATTGATAGTTTTGAAGATGGTAATAACGTATGGTTTGCTCTTGCGAAGGCTCAGTGGGAGTGTAAAGAGCTTCAAGAAAGTGTTTTCTTAAAAGTGAAAGATATTATTGAGAGCGGAGCCGAAGTAGAAGTCTGGCGTCGGCTTGGGGCGGCTGACAGTGATCTAAAAAAGCGACAAACTATGCTTATCAACTTTCTTCGACAGCTTCAAACTAAACGCTTGAAACCCAAATTACGTCATAAAAAGCGGATGACTTTTTATGAACCGGTATTTGAGAAGGGTGACTGCTTGACGTTCAGGCTGAAAGACGGTGCATATGGGGGTGTGATTGTATTGGAGTCTGTCCATAGCAGCGTAAGTCCTTACAATATTTTGATTGTCGCAACTACCATTAATCAAAAGACTAAGCCGACGCAAAAAGATTTTGAGAATACCTCAGTTCTTGTTGGGAAGTGGCAGGATTTTGAAGTAAGCAAAGAAACGAACGAGACTATTGAAGTGTGGCGCGAGAAGGCGGAGTTTTTCTGGTCCACTGCCAGTAGCGATAATGTAGTCGAGAAAGTGTGTACGATCACTGTCAAGAGGGTGTATCGATTTGCGGACTACCAAGTTGGCGTCATGTCTGCCGGAAGCATCAAGTCATCTGTTGTACCGAGAATTGAGCATCTATTAAGGCTCGACCAGTCGGATAAAGTAAGGTCTCAGCCTCTCCAGGTATTTATCAACGAACCCTTGATAGCAAGAGCACTGCGATTCTTTAAGTGATTTTGTTCAGCGGTAGGTAACGAGTTTGAAGGCTATTGGCATCTGTCTCTTTCGCTTAAATAATAAAATGACCCGCCCGGAAGACGCACGTACCTGGAGTGTTCCAAGGCGGGTCATTGTAGGGCGGGTTGAGATGGAGGTGTAACTGTAGTCAAGAGACTACCCTTTCGCGTGAAGCGTCATGATTCAGTGGCGGAGGTTCTGACCTCCGAGCCAAGGGGGAAGCATGAGACGCGCCCAGCGAACGGCTGCTCCGATGAACCCGATTTCATCCGTTACTACAGCGACGGCTTGATCCTCGGTCATTTCTTCTCCTTTGTTGAGGATGTCGTCAAACATCCAGGTGCTACTCGCAGGGACACCTGTGAATAACTGTACAATAGCACCTATATAAAACTATGTCAAATAAAAAAGTCTCGTGTCGACACGATTGTCTCAACGGACACGAGACGGAGTGCATGGCGCGCCCGTGACAATAAAAGCTGTCACGGGCGCGCTGTTGCAAATACTCAGGGTCGGGTGCGCGGATAGCGCATGATGGCATATCCGACGATAAAGCCGACTGATACAATACTAGCGACTGTCTTCATTTTTGCTCATTTCACCCGGGTTGGGTTCTGGTCGCACCGGAGTGTCGAGACGGTTGCTGATGAATTGCAGGGCTTGTCGTATGACAATGCGCACTCCTGTTCTAGTTATTGAATTGACCGACATGGTCATCCCAGGCCTTTCTCAAGCGAGGAATTTGTTCGCCGATGGCGGCGAGACTGAGTGCGGTGACGTTGTAGATCGCAATATACTTAACAAGCTTCACTAACTTCTCCTGAGATCTGAGGTTGTTGAGGTGCGTGTATGCCCATCATACTATGAATTTACAAAACTGCAAGCACGAGGACTATTTTATTTACAGCGCTTACGCTATACCCTATACTGTAATCATGCAACCGAATAATCAAAACGGTTATTGGCAGCCAGAAGAGGGTCAGCCAGTTCAACCAGCCTCCCCGCCGCCAGTCTCACCTCCTCCTATTCAGCCGCCCGTAAGCGTCGCTCCCTCTGCTATTCAGCCGACTGCCGCGCCAGTGCCACCTGTTCCTGTCCAGCCAGCTCAGCAATTAGTTCCACAGCCTGTTGCTACTCAACCTGAGCCAGTTGCTGTAGCGCCGGTTCAAAACGCAACGATTGCGATGGGTGCCGTCGCGCTTGAAAGCGACCAAGCGTATGCTGACGATACCGAAGACGGCGTTGACACTGACCTTACTCAGCCAGTTAATTGGCAGGCGACCGAGTACATTCATCAAGAAAAAGACGCAAAATGGTTCATTCTCTTTGGCCTTGTCTTAATTGCCATGCTTGCCGTTGCAATTTTATTCATGAAATCATGGACATTTGCCGTTCTTTTAGTGGTGATTGCGGTGGTGATTGTCGTGTTCGCCAAACGCCCGCCACGCATTCTTAGTTATTCACTCAGCGATAAAGGATTGCATATTGGCGATACGCTCCATCGCTTCGCTGACTTTAAAGGCTTTGGTATTATTCGTGACGGCGAAGAATTCTCGATCATGTTGATTCCAACCAAGCGTTTTCAGCCCGGGGTAACGGTTTATTTCCCAGAAGAAGCCGGCGAAGCAATTGTTGATATGCTTGGGGCGCGTTTGCCGATGCAAGATCTCAAGCTTGACGTTGTTGACCGACTTGTCCGAAAACTTCGCCTCTAACCTTGCGAATCGTCCCTGTTGTATGTTACAATAACCTTTGTTCGTGTCACGAAAGTGATACTGGAAGTACCTTCTAGTTACACGAAAGCGGGATTATATATAGTTTCTATGTATAGTCACGCATTTTGCACCCGTAGCTCAGCTGGATAGAGCGTTGGCTTGCGGAGCCAAAGGCCACATGTTCGAATCATGTCGGGTGTACCATAGAAAAAACCTCACTCAATGTGAGGTTTTTTCTATGGTATTTACCGCTCGTGACTCGAACATGCTTTTGCAGATAGCAAAAGTGTATGTGCGGCGAAGCGCCGCGCGATGAAAATGTGTTTACATATTTTCATAAGCAAGCGTAGAAGCGAAACGAAGTGGAGCGACAGTATGTCAGCTCGGCTGAAAAGACCAGCAGTAGCCATCCTTTCTTAGCATGCCCTCATTGCTATCTAAGTTATATATGTCATAATCACAGTAGGTCCAGCGCCGGGCTTGTCGAATCGGAACGACAAACAAGGAGCACTAATGGAGCTACAGGTTAATGTGATCGAGGTAGTGGCTGTCTCGTGGGGACATGGTTTGCCAGTGGGTGGGCGTACGATTACCGTGCCCGTCTCGCCACAGCAGCTCGAGTCTAGACTGAATTTCCTCGGAATTGTCGGGACAGATCCCCTGCCAGGTGGTGTGGCATTTGATGTTGCAACCCTGGTGGATAAGCAGCCGGACAAACCTCGAGCAATCGATGTGACGGTGCGAACGAGTCACCATCGTATGTTGAACGATCGTGATGTCAAACTCATCGCCGATCGGGTTGCCGATGTGGGACACCTTAGCCGGTTTAAGTGCTTGGTGCACTTCCTCCGAGCTAAGTAGTTCGAGGACCTATCACGGGCGGAATAGTGTGGCAACGACGCCCACTCTTCCGCCCTACTTTCTTTTTTGCTACACTGTTACAGGTCGTGGAGAGGTGCAGGAGTGGTTGAACTGGCCGCTCTCGAAAAGCGGTGTGGCGGCAACGTCACCGAGGGTTCGAATCCCTCTCTCTCCGCCATAGAAACAGAGCGTCCATCAAGACGCTCTTTTTCTATGGCGCATGGATTCAAATCCTCGGGTACTGCAAAGCAGTACATACCGAGGGTTCGGTGTAGTGCAGTGAAATTCTGAAAAAGTTTACTTTTATCAGAATAAGCACACGAAAGAGCGGAGCGCTACCCCTCTCGTTCTCGCTGGAACGCTAAAACAATCGCCGCAATTCCTCAAAAGCTCGCTTCATCTCCCCTGGCTCTTGCGCAATCTCGCCAATAAACGTTTGACCACTCGTCGGTCGCATTAACGCGTCCTTGATAATGCGATAAATAATCACAAATCGCGGCGTTCCCATATGTTCAGCCACGCGGTTAATTCGTTTGACGAAGTGTTTTGTGGCTGACTTTTGCTGCGTATTCATTGTTGGGGCAAGGCGTAAAATAAGTGCTCGCGCTACAACCCAAACACTTCCAAGGATAATCACGAGGCACGTCGGTATAACGGTGAGTAGCCACCACCATGGGCTAGCCGTGGCGGCAACCCACCAGATCAGCGCCATGATGCCGATGTAAACGCCGAGTACGACAAAAAGCACTGGCCACAGTAGCTGCTTAGCATATTCCGAGCTGACTGCTCGGATGGAAAGAATGGTTGAGTCCATACTTATAGTATACGTCGATAATGACGAGAGTCTATTTAGCGGGCGTTCTTACAAAGACGTTTTTATCTTTTATAGCAGGGGTGTCTGAACGTTCGGTTTTTATCTTTGTAAAGCCTTGATTCTCAAAAATTGCCCTACTAGTATTATTACCAATTTCAATTTTTGATGTTAATTCAATTCCTTGGTGGTCTACTTCTGGCATTATCGCTCGAAGTGCGATGGTGCCAAGTCCTCTACCTGTATTATTTTCGGAGATCCATTCCGAAACCTCCGCCCTGCGTGAGTTGCGTTCATCAGTTACAACATGAATGTCACCAATTAGTTCATCGTTGTGGCGAATAGCAAAGATGTTAATATTTGGATCGTTCAAGGCATTCATGACTGACTCAGAAGTTCTATACCTCCAGTGGTGATAGAGTCCGCCTGCTGCAAGGTGCTTAGCGCTATCCTGAATTTTTGCAATAAACTCTTCACTATCTTCACGCTGTAGTCGATCAATCGAGACATCTTCAACTTCGGTCGAGAAGTGATCTGGAAGCTTTGCATGTTTGTTTATTTTATTTTCTAATGATGTCATTGTGGTTATAATCTACCATAAGTACAATAAAAAGTCAATGTGTATAGTATATTAATCTACTTACGTCAAACACGGTATAATAGAACTATGCAAGACTCAATCTTTACGAAAATCATCAACGGCGAGATCTCATCACACAAGATTTATGAGGACGATCACGTTTACGCATTTTTAGATATTCATCCGGTCCAACCTGGTCATACGCTCGTGGTGCCAAAACAGCAGATTGAATTTTTATGGGATGCAGACGAAGCAACATATGTGGCGTTGACGCTCGCAGCAAAGAAGATTGCACTGCATTTACGGGAAACGCTCGGCGTACCCTTTGTCGGTGAGCAAGTGATTGGCGTTGACGTGCCGCACGCGCACATTCATTTGATTCCATTTACAGAGGTAAGTGAGTATCGAGCGCATCCTGATATGGACGCCGAACCCGATCATGCTCAGTTGGCGCAACTGGCTCAAAAGTTGGCCTTCTAATGGTGCTACGTATCATTGCCGTTGGCAAAAAGCACGAGTCATGGGTGACGGAAGGTATTGAACGCTATCAGAAGCGCCTGAAGCGGCCGTTTGATGTTGAGTGGGGACTTTTACCACATTCTGCCCGCGAAGGTGACAGCGCTCGTCAGGAAGAGTCAGAGCGGATACTTTCCCGCATCAAGGATGATGATTTTGTCATTCTGTTGGACGAGCGGGGCAAGCTACTTACCTCCCCTGCTCTATCGGCGCTCTTACTAACGCCACTCGAGCAATCGAAATCGGTCGTCTTGATTATTGGCGGTGCGTACGGCGTTGATCAAACAATTCATCAGCGAGCTCAGACTGTATGGTCGCTGTCACCGCTTGTCTTTCCGCATCAGCTGGTCCGCCTCATTTTGGCTGAACAGTTGTACCGCGCGCAGGCGATTGCTCAGAATAGTCCGTATCATCATGAATAACTATTCATAAACATACAATTGACAATTAATACAACTTATGCTAATATGGTTACTGTAAACCCAAAAAAACAAACATGCAGTACATCCAAAAAGCATCCCATTTCACAATTGCCCTTGTTAGCCTTATGACGGCTGCAGGCGTTTTCATGCACGATACCAAGCTCGACCAAGCGACGGTGACGGCGCTAGCACTTCCTGTAGCGGTGCTCGGACTTGAGAGTATCGAGAAGCCTTTGAAAATGACCAATGACCCCCATACGCATAGTGAGCGCGGCTCACTTGCCCAAGCGATTCGTGGTATTAATGGCGGCACTCCCCGTGTACAGCCACGTGATGATGACAAAAAATACCACCTCCAAAAGAAGGTGGCAAAAGGCGTCCATGCCTTTGATGGCTACTACATGCCGCTTAGCTAAGGACGGTTAGTTCTCGCTCGAGGCGCTCAACTAACGCTTTCTTTTCTTCCAGCTGCTGACGAGTATCTTCTACGAGGCGCGCTGGCGCTTTGTCGACGTAGCTCGGATTGCTGAGGCGACCTTCAAACATCGCAATCGCTTGACGCGCGTCAGATAAACGCACTTCGAGGTTTGTTTGATGCTGATAAAGAGTTTCTTCATCGACATCAAGCCAGGCTTCACGGTTGCTGGCAGCGAGGCGCAAGCCGCGTGGCTGATCGGTCGGCGCAACGGCTTCAAGACGCGCAAGGTGCTGAATGAGAGTGTTATTGTCCTCGACTAGTGTATCTGCATGATAAAGCAGAGTGTATTTCTTGTTACCCGGCAGTTCAGCGGTCACAAAGCGAGCTTCAGTGACGAGTTTTTGTAGCTGCTCAAATTCGGTAGCGGCAATATCGTTATATTCCAGTGCGGTTGGCCAGGCAGCGCCAATTAGCAAGTCTTCTTGCCACCAGTTGAGCGTTTGCCAGATAGTTTCAGTCACGAACGGCGCAAACGGATGTGCCAGTCGGAGGCTGGTATCGAGCACCCAGGCGAGCATGTCGGGGTTATCTTGCTTTTTGCTAGCTTCGATATACCAATCGGCGACGTCATCCCAGATGGCATGGTACATCGTTTCGCTAGCTTCGGCGAAGCGGTAGTCTTCGAGTTGGCTCGCGATAGCTTCGGCGGCTGTGTTGAGCTGACGAACGATCCAGTGATCAGCTAGTGATGCTGGTTCAGGTGCGCCCGGCTTGAAATCGTCCTCTAGTTTATTTTCGATAAAACGGGCGATATTCCAAAGTTTGTTACAGAAATTACGGCCAGTGACAACTTTTGTCATACTGAAGGCCTGGTTTTGGCCGGCGCTACGGGCGGCGACAATGCCAAGGCGTAGGGCGTCAGAGCCATGCTCATTGATAGCTTCCATTGGATTGATGACATTGCCTTTTGACTTGCTCATCTTTTGTCCTTTTTCGTCAAGGACGAGGCCGTGAAGGTAAACGTCTTTGAACGGCACTTCTCCGGTGGCGTACAGACCAAGCATAATCATACGGGCAACCCATGGGTAAAGGATGTCAAAGCCAGTCTCAAGGACGCTAGTCGGGTAGTATTTTGCAAGCGGACCCTGGCTCAGGTAGTCGGTTGTAATGAACGGCCATTGGCCACTACTAAACCAGGTGTCAAAGGTATCTTCCTCACGTTTATATGTTGTACCATTAACAACGATAGTTTCTTGATCGACGCGAGTATCAAAGATCCAGTCATTCGGATCGTTGACATTTTCAAAGGCTGGAATTGGAATGCCCCATGGGATTTGTCGGCTGAGATTCCAGTCTTTTAAGTTGTCGTAGTACTGAATTAACGCTTGTTTTTTGCTCGCCGGCGTAAAGGAGATTGCCCCAGACTCAATGGCCTCTTTTGCTTTTTCGGCTAGAGGACGAACTTTCAAGAACCACTGATCTTTAATCATCGGCTGAATTGGGAGGCCGCTCTTGTAGTCGTAGCCAACGGTGTGGACGATTGCCTCTTCGCCACGTAATAGTTGCTCGTGTTTAAGGGCGGTGAGCACTTCTTTGCGGGCTTTTTCAACTTCAAGGCGCATGAATTGCGGTGGCACGTTTATCATTCTGCCGTCAAAGTCGATCACTTGAATGCGCGGCAAGTCATGACGCTGCCCTACTTCAAAGTCATTTGGATCATGAGCTGGCGTAATCTTGACCGCACCAGTACCGTATTGTGGGTCGACGTATTCATCGGCAATCACTGGAATCTCGCGGTCAGTGAGGGGGACGAGGACGCGGGTGCCAATCAAGTCTTTGTAGCGTGCATCATCTGGATGGACAGCAATGGCGGTATCACCCAGCATGGTTTCTGGACGGGTTGTTGCCACGACGATTTCTTTAATCTTGTCGATGCTTGGGTAAGCAATTTTCCAGAGTGTCCCCTTCTCTGTTTTGTGATCGACTTCGATGTCAGCATAGCTTGTTTGGTACTTGGTGCTGTAGTTAACGATGCGTTCGCCGCGATAAATGAGTCCTTCATCCCAGAGCTTTTTGAATGTGCCGTACACGGTGCTGGTTACCTTGTCGTCAAGCGTAAAGACTAGATCTTTCCAGCTGGCACTCGTGCCGAGCGCTCGAAGCTGTTTCTCCATGTTGCCACGCTGTTGGTGTACAAAATCCCATACTTGGGCGTACAGCTCACTACGACTAAAATCTGTGCGACTTTTACCCTGTTTGACGAGTTCTCGTTCGTAGACAACCCAGGTTTCAAAACCGGCATGATCGGCACCGGGGATATAGATAGCATCCCTACCCCGCATGCGGCAATAGCGCACGAGGATGTCTTCGAGGTCAGCCATGAGTGCGTGACCAATATGAAGATTACCGTTGGCGTTTGGCGGCGGCATGACAATACTGTACGGTTCCCCTTCTCCCTTTGGAGCAAAGGCGTCGGCCGTTTCCCACATCTGGTAAATGGTTGATTCTGATTGGCTTGGGTCGTAAGTCTTGGCTAATTTCACTCGAATAATCTCATGTTTACTGTTGGCGTCACGCAATTTTCATGTGAAAAGGCACAAACGGAAAAATGGCAAGATTTCACGTGAAAAGTTACCTCTATAAGTCCCGCAAGTTGTTTTCCACATGTTTATTTCACCCATAATTATACCACGTCCAGAGAACGTGGTAAAACGATAGAATAACAGGGGTGACTAGTAGAAGAAATGGTTGTGATGCTGACGGGTGTGGAGGCGGTTAGCGAGTCGTTCGCCAATGCGCTGCCAGGCAAAGTAGGTGAGGGGTGAAAGCGGCAGGTCGTAGACACCGACGTAATCAGTGACCTGTTTGTTGAAGCTCGTTTTAAAGCGACCGATACCGTAGTAGCTATGATCAGGATTGTTAATTTGATCAGATGGGGGAGTGCCACACAGGTCGTACGAGGTGATGTGCTTTGTCTTCAGCCACTCGATTATCCGCCACTGCAAGAGGTGGCTGGCGCCATAAGCGGGTCGTTCACGGACGCTGGCGCCATCTTTGTAGGTGGCTTTTTGACCCAATAGAATCGTAAAGGCGGCTGCGACTAGTTCGCCGTCAAGGTAGGCAAAGAAGAGCTTGCCGTTGCCAGTTGTGTTGTAGCGTCGCCAAAACGAGGCGTAGTAGTCATAGCTGCGAACCGAGGCTTCAAACTTACCAGTACTCGTTGCCTGCAAAAGCTTGTACATGGTGCGACAGTTTTCATCAGTTGTTGGGACGGCCTCGACAGTGACGCCATCGCGTTCAGCACGACGGAGGGCGTGCCGACCTTTTTGATTAAAGTTTGCGAGGATTGTATCGAGGTCAGGCGTGGTGTCGATGATCACCGTCGAGCTATTTGGCTGAATCTGACGAGCAGGGGAGAGAGAAAGCTGTGATAAGGCGGCTACTGCTTCGGGGCTCTTTTGAATCTCTGGCTCGAGCTTCAGTAAAAAGACACCATGGCGGCGGGCAAACTGGCGTAGTGACGGCAAGAGCTCGCCGAGCTGTTCGACGGTGGCAATGCCCGGTCCTTTTGGCAGGTACCACAGCTTACCAAAGAAGGGGACGTGCTTTTCGAGAATAGTAATCGCTAAATGCTCAGTCCGAAGAAATTGCGGCGTCCAACCGGCTGTAGCCTTGTGTTCGGCAAATTCCTTCCCTTGAAAAACATTCCCATGATCAGGGTTTAGTATTACAAGGTCATTCCAACGAGCGACCTCATCCTCGTGCGCAAAACGTATCTCCATTACGCTCTATAGTACCGAATAAGGACGGGAAGCGCCAGTTAGCGTTTGACGAGGCGGTAGAGGACGAGGCCGAGGCGGTACAGGCGATAGCGGGTTGGCTGAAGAGGAAGTTCCCAGCAGCCAACGTAGCCGACATGATGACCGCCAAATGACTGCTTGAATTTCGTAAAGCCTGCCCATGGGTGGCGGGGATCTTCACTGGTGGTGATGCCGTACAGATCGACAGCCTTCAGGCCTTTTTGCTTTGCGTCGATAATCAACGAACTCACCAAGAGGGCGCCAGCCGCGAGTTTGCGGTGGTCGTAATCAGCGGCAGCATGCGCGTAGTAGCGTGTCGTTTCGCTGTCGTAAACGAGGGTAGCGGCAATGGCTTGGTTTTTAAAGGTGGCGTAGTACAGGGTCGCGTTGCCAGTTGGCATCAGGCTTGCTGCTTGCTGCGTAAAATAGGCATCGCTATGGATGGTAATTTTGTTGTGCTCGGCCATGCCATTAAGAAGCGTGATGAGAATAGCGATGTCGGCCGGGTTTTGGCTGGTGTGAAGCTTGATGTCTTTTTTCTGATAATTGCGGTAGCCATTTCGATTTGGTTGGCTCATGTTCGCCAGGAGCTCATCTTCGCTTGGCGCGAGGTCGATCTGCCAAGTATGTTCTGGCTGTGATGATTTTACCTTTCGGAAGCCCTGTTCGCGGAGCTGCGCCGGGGTGATGTGGCCAGTTGGTTCAATGCGAATGTACGCGGCGTTCTGTTCGCTAGCGGCGCGCTTGAGTGATTCGACGGCCGGCAGAAAAGCGCCGCTATAGTCAATCTCAGGACCGTACGGGCAATACAGGCGAGTGAGCGCTTGGCCTGGTTCAACGACCGCTAAATAGCGCCATTCATCACCTTGATCGCGAATAGTCGTACGGTTAATATCTTGTTGAAAGCGCTCCCAGGCGCCAGTTTGTAAAAAGTGAGTCATAAGTACTTTCTAGTATACATAAAAAATTGATGTATATAAAACATCAATTAGCCCAAGCGGTCTTGGTCATCGACAGGCTCGGAATAACTTCAAGGCTGAATGGGTCCGCTGCGGGCATTTTTTGCGCGTAGTAATAGCCAAGCGTACCAATCATGGCAGCGTTATCAGTACACAGCTGCATTGGGGCGTATTCAATCGCAAGCGGCAAGCGTTCAGACAGTTGGCGGCGTAATTCTTGATTAGCGGCCACACCGCCAGCAATGACGACGGATTTTGGTGAATAGTCGCGAAAGGCGCGCTCAGCCTTGTCGACGAGGGTCTCGACGGCGATTCGTTGGAAGCTGGCTGCAAAATCGACGCGCTGAACGTCATTTACGCGGGCTGGAAGCTCGTGCGAAGGAAAAGTAAAGTCAACGCCCACTTCTTTTTGAACAGCTCGCAGAACGGCTGTTTTCAGGCCAGAAAAGCTAAAATTGTACGGATCAGCCAACTTTGCCTTTGGCAGAGTGTATTTATGAGCGTCACCGTCAAGGGCGGCTTTGGCAATTGACGGGCCGCCGGGGTAGGGCAGGCCGATAATCTTGGCTACCTTATCAAAGGCTTCACCAACCGCGTCATCTTGCGTTTGGCCCAGTAGTTCGTAATCACCGTGATCACGGAAAAGGACAAGCTGTGAATGGCCCCCGCTCACAATCAGCGCCAACATCGGAAATTCCGGCTGCTTTGACGGCAGGGTGAGTGCAAGCGATTCGGCTTGCTCGGTGATAAAGTTCGCATAGACGTGCGCCTCGACGTGGTGAATCGGGTAAAGTGGCTTGCTGTGCAGTGTGGCAAGGGTTCGCGCAGCAAGGGTGCCAACGAGCAGGCTGCCAATTAGCCCCGGTGCATAAGTGACGGCGATCGCGTCAATGTCGTCCCAAGTGGCATTGGCATCGGCAAGCGCTTGATTGATAACAGGGTTAATAACTTCAATATGACTGCGCGCCGCCACTTCTGGCACAACACCGCCATAGGCCGCATGGATATCGATTTGCGAATTGACAACATTACTGAGCAGGCGGCGGCCGTCTTCAACAACGGCGGCCGCAGTTTCGTCGCAACTGCTCTCAATACCAAGTATTTTCATCTGTTACTACTCTAACATATTTTTTTATCATAATATTGACTATAAATCATACAAATACTACAATATTTTTATCTGAAGGGCCTACTGTGGCTTTTTGGTGTCGCAAGGGTGAACTAAATTTCGTGACGCGTGCGTCAGATCTCCGGGGGTGCCCGATAGATCGCCGTGCAAATGGTCAAGCGGCCGCCGAGCAGTTTAGCGCCACGCTCGCCTAATATCCTCTATCTGATGCATTGATAGGGGATATTTTAGTTGGCGGTAGTGTAGCTCGTAAAATCTCTGGAAAGATACGACATAATCAAGCCATGAGTGGATTAAATGGTAAAATAAGTCATATGAAGCAAAAACTTGTGCGAGGGGTAAGAAAGGCGCTGCCGGCGGATGCAGTACGTCAAATAGAGGAAGTATATCGACGTGGGCGCGTCAAAGTGATTAGTGCGCGCTATGGCAATCCAGCTCGCGGGCAAAAAGTCATTGCTGTGACGGGGACAAACGGCAAGACGACGACGGTTAACTACCTCAACGAAATTCTCAAAGAAGCTGGTCACTCAACGGCAATGTTTTCAACGGCAGTAATTGAGGTTGCTGGCAAGCGTCAGTTAAACGATCTAAACGCGACGGTTGGCAGTACTGACCGGATGCAGCGCTTCTTCCGCGACGCCAAGCAAGCGCAGGTCGACTATGTCTTGCTCGAGATCACCAGTCACGCGCTCCATCAGCACAAACTTGATGGCGTGCCAATCTACATGGCCGTGATGACTAACCTGACCCAAGATCACCTAGACTACCATAAAACTATGGATGGCTACGCGGCCGCCAAGGCGAAGCTATTCGCGATTGAACCGCATTTTATCGTCCTGAATCGCGACGACGAGTGGTTTGACTACTTTGATAAATATCCAGCTAGTGGTCAAAAAATCACCTACGGCACACACGACGAAGCTGAAGCAAAAATTGAATACGTTAAATTGTACAAAAAGGGTAGTGAAGCGACGGTTGTGATTGATCACCAGACCAAGCTGGATCTTGCGACGGCATTACCTGGTCGCTTTAATATTGATAATATGACCGCTGCGACCGCCGCAGCCTATCTACTCGGTGTCGAGCTGAACGATATTATCGAAGGTGTGGCGAATCTCGAAGGCGTACCGGGTCGGTTTGAACGCGTCGTTGAAGGTTTAGGCTACGACGTAATTGTTGATTACGCTCACACGCCAGATGCGCTGGAAAAACTCCTCGAGGCGGCAAAGTCAATCACCAAGAACCGCGTGATTTTAGTCTTTGGCGCAACCGGTGATCGCGACAAGGGTAAACGCCCGACAATGGGACGAATCGCCGCCGAACGCGCTGATCGCATTATTTTGACCGACGAAGAAAGCTACAACGAAGACCCGCAGGCAATTCGCGACCAAGTCCGCATTGGCATTGAAGAGGCTGGCGCAAGTGGTAAGTTAACGGAAATTGCCGATCGCCGCGAAGCGATTGAAAAGGCCCTGTCGATTGCGACCAAGAACGACACTATCCTCATTACTGGCATGGGACACGAACAGTTCCGGATCGTTAACGGTGAGCGCTTGCCATGGAATGACGCTGATGTTGTGCGTGAAATTCTCAACAAATAGGCATAGTTAGTTTCCACACCTCTTCATTTTTGCTATAATTTACAGATATGAGTAGTATGTTTTCCAGTTATGATATCCGCGGTCGCCTCGGCGAGTCGCTCACTAATGAATACGTCTGGAACGTTGGTAAAGCGCTGGCCGATTGGTTGCCGCTCGACGGCGCAGTGGTTGTCGTGAGCAAGTCAAACGCTAATGCAGTTGTTATCAAAGCTTTGATTGAAGGCCTTCGCCTGCAAGGTCGTAATGTTATTGATGGTGGCCAGGGTGACGAGCAGACTTTAGTGCAAATTAGCGCTGCTTCGCGTACTGCGGGCGGTGTATTAGTTTCGCATGATGATTTGCAGAACGTCGAAGCAATCTCGCTCTTCCAGGATAACGCCGCCGCGATCAATATCGATAACGGCCTCCAGGATATCGCCGCGCTGGTTGACGCTGGCAACTTCGTTCCAGCCGCGGTTAAAGGTGATTTAACCTCAATTCTATAAATGAAAAGAGCCCTAGGCGCGGTGAATGCCGCGGCCCTAGGGCTATGTTCGCTCGGTTAGTCAGTAACTACATTGAAGCGAACCTCCTCTCCTACGTGAATTGTGACCCATGCATTGGTCGTGATGTCCTGGACGGTGAGCTGGAATTCGCCTTTGGGGGCGAAGAGTTCGACAATCCGGAATTCAAATGTCACTTCAGATGCGATGGACTTGCCGCGCTTTGCGGTAAGTTCGTCAGGAAGTGGCCGTGCAATGACATGTAGTACTCGCTCTTCTTTTTTCAGATGATCAGATACGAAGTCTATGAATGCCTGTGGTGTCGAAACAAAGTCGCGACAATCTTTGGTATCCGAAGGCTTCGTGATGACATACTCGTGGATTGTCATGCCACGTTTCCTTCAGGTTGTAGGGAAGGGACTATGCTATTATAGCATAATAGTTGTAAAAGTACAACTAGGCGGCACGTTCAGCAATTGCTGCGCGCTCTAACTCTGCCCGCAAGGCAGGTGCCTTTTTCTCGGCAAGCTGGCGTGAGATACGCATACCGCCGTTAAAGTCTTCAAAGCTTAGTTGCGACCAGATAATTCGCTCTGGATGATAGCTTTTTTCGCGTTTGAAAGCTGTGGTTCGGGGTGACCCTTTAATATCAACGGGTATTTCTGTATTGTCGACAGTTACAATGATGTCTGCGCCATTAATATCCTCATCAATGCTCGCTTCGCGATAGTCTAGGTCGGGTAGCGCGCCAAGTATCTGCTCAAAGCCTATTTCATGTCGCATGCCGTCGAGAACTTCGCGAGCGCCAGTATAAAATTGCTTTTGGGTATCTGGCCCGCTAACAGTGGTATGCATTTCAGTCATGAAGTTCAAAATGTCAGTAAAGCTAAGTGATGGATGATTGTCGATGACCTCGCGGAGGGCGTGGTTAAATTGCACAGCATCTTTTAGATAGGGGATGCGCTCACTTCTGGCTACGTGCCGAAAATCTTTGTCACTGTCAAGTTGGGCGAGTGATTGTTGAGCCTCGTAAAAGGTATCAAGGTTGGCAATTAGATTAAAAATATCACCATCAGGCGTCCGATAGCCGCTCTCTTTAGTTTCTTGATTAGCTCGATCAAGTGCGCCACGAGCAACAGCACGTATGCGCATAGTTCGTTTTTCTTCTGATGTCATCTCTTCGATGTTATGCGTAGGGAGGCTTTTTCTGAATTCATCAGATGTGCGAATAGCACTAGTGTACTTTGCTTTATCGAGTAAGGAGTGGGGGTGGGAATTCATATTTGTGTTGTTTTGGCCTTTAATGAATTTAATCATAA
The DNA here is from genome assembly GCA_032153715.1 of Candidatus Saccharimonadota bacterium. GTDB lineage: Bacteria > Patescibacteriota > Saccharimonadia > Saccharimonadales > Saccharimonadaceae > SEAL01. The sequence continues at coordinate 197,447 of JALDYR010000002.1, forward strand.
GTTTTATAAAAAGTCAATAAGGTGGTTGAATTTAAAAAAGGAAAACCCCGAACACTGAGGTTCGGGGCTCCTACGGAACAAGAATGATTACGCGTGGAACGACCTGACTTTCGCCGAAGCGAAATCGATGCCATTCCTCTCGAGATGTTCTCTGACAGAAACGCGGGCGTTGGTGTGGATGTAGGTGACATCTTCGCCCTTGTCGGGGTCGAAGTAGGTCACCTCCCACGCCAGCCGGCTGCCGTAGAGGTTGCTCACGCCACCGGTGTTGGTGGCGGCGAATCGACGGGTGAATGCAGTGGACATTGTTCTCCTTGTTACTCATCCAGTAAAGCAGTTACTTCACCGGTTGGATGTAGATGAATCGTGATGTGCTCGCCGTCGGCTGTGAGGCCGTCGACAAGTGAGATGATTCCCTTTTCGTATCCAACGCCGGCAATCTCGATTGAGATTTCGCCGCCATCAAGTATGTCGATCAGGAATCGACTTCCCGTTAGGGTCGCCCCCGACACTCGCGCTCGAATTACTTCGGCGCTTTGTACAACTGTCAGTGACCGGTGGCCAGACACTACCTTCACGTCCTTTTCTTGTCGTAGGTGCGCTAATACATACTGTATTTGCAAATATTATATTAGCATAATTTTTATAAAATAGCAACAATATAGCATAAGTATTAAGTTGTCATAAGATATATTAGCACTCCCACCTTGCAAGTGCTAATTTTTTTGTTTACAATTAAAGTACACATTCAAATTGAATATAACGGAGGAATTACATGAGTACACCGATTAAACCGCTTGCCGATCGTGTGGTTGCTGTACGTGAAGCTGCGCAAACCAAGACCGCGAGTGGCATTTATCTACCAGACACTGCCAAAGAAAAGCCAGTGGTCGCAAAAGTAGAAGCCGTTGGCCCTGATGTCAAAGGTATTAAAAAAGGCGACCGTATTCTTTACAAACAATTCGGCTATGATGAGATCAAGATTGACGGTACTGAGTATCTAATCGTTAAAGAAGAAGACGTTCTCGCAACTGTTTAATATTCATGGAAATATTTTTAATATTTTTATCGACAGTGATAACTGTCATTTTGTGCCTCCTCGTAGTTGGTGCGGTAGTCAGGGCGTATGTTGTTTTGCCGCGACGACTGCGAGACATGGAAAAGCGTATACGAAAACTTGAAAATAGGAAAGGCGAATAAGAATTATGGCTAAAAAAGTATTTTATGATGATGATGCGCGCGAGCGTGTGCTTGGCGGTGCCAAAGCGCTGTACGATGCAGTAAAGGTAACGTACGGACCAAAGGGTCGCAACGTGGTAATCGCCAAAGGTTACGGCGGCCCAACGGTAACCCATGATGGCGTGACAGTAGCAGAAGCAGTTGATCTGCCCGAGAACGACGATGAAACGCTTGGCTACAAGGTTGGTGCTGAACTGATTAAGCAGGCAGCAAGCAAGCTGAACAAAGTAGCCGGTGACGGCACGACAACCGTGACTGTCTTGACCTACAATATCCTTAAAGAGGCCAATCGCCTCATTGCCGCAGGGCACAATCCACAAGAACTACGTAAAGGTATTGAAGAAGCGGGGGCGGATATCGTCAAGCAGCTCGATAAGTTAGCCGAAAGCATTGAAGGCAAGAAAGAGCGCGTCGCAGAAGTTGCAACGATTTCAGCAGGCAGTCGTGAAATCGGTGAGTTGATTGCGGGTGTGATTGAAAAGGTTGGCAAAGACGGCGTCGTGACGGTCGAAGCTGGCCAAGGCCTCGAACTGGAAGCCGAAGTGGTCGAAGGCTTTAACCTTGATCGTGGTTGGGTGAGTCCCTTCTTTGTGACTGATGCTGGTCGCCAAGAAGCGGTCTACGAAAAACCAGCCGTGGTGATTACCGACAAGAAAGTCTCAAGTGTTCAAGAGTTCCTGCCAGTTATCGAAAAACTGGCGCAAGCCGGCAAAAAAGATGTCGTACTGATTGCTGATGAAGTTGAAGGAGAAGTACTGAGTATCCTCGTCCTGAACAAATTAAAAGGCGTCCTTAATACGGTTGCTGTTAAAGCCCCGGCCTTTGGTGATCGCCGCAAAGAAATCCTCCAAGATATCGCGACACTTACCGGTGCAACGGTCATTAGCGAAGATCAAGGTTTAACCTTTGAAAATGTTGGCCTCGAAGTCATTGGTAGTGCTCGCAAGGTAATTGTCGGCAAAGACGACACGACGATTATTGAGGGCGCTGGCAAGGCGAGTGCAGTAAAAGACCGTATCGCGCAGATCGTATCGCAAGCTGATAATGCGTCTAGTGAATACGACAAAGAGCAGTTTGAAAAACGCGCGGCAGCCCTCAGCGGCAAAGTTGCAGTCATTAAAGTCGGCGGCGCGACCGAAACTGAAATTGATGAAAAGAAGTTCCGTGTCGATGATGCGGTGGCGGCGACGAAAGCGGCGCTGGCCGAAGGTATTGTTGCTGGTGGTGGCGTCACGCTCGTGAACCTGGCGGCGACGATCAAAGCTGATGGTGCTGATAGCATTAGCGCTGGTCGCCAGATTTTAAAGAACGCTCTTCGCGTGCCATTCTTGCAGATCACCGCCAACGCTGGCCTCAACAGCGAAGCGCTGCTAGCGCAGGTAGAAGCTGGTAAGGTTGGTTTTGGTATCGACGTCAATAATCCCGACGCAGGTCTGGTTGATGTCAAAAAAGCCGGCGTGATTGATCCAGCTCGTGTTACAAAAGAAGCCGTCCAAAATGCGGTCTCGATAGCTTCGACAGCAGCAACGATGGGTGCGCTCGTCGTGGAAATTCCAGAAAAAGAAGCGCCCGCCCCAGCTGGCGGCATGCCAGGTGGCATGGGATTCTAAGTACCGCAGACTTCATAAAAGACCCTCCTAAATACGGAGGGTTTTTATATGTCATAATCCTGGTTTGACATATATATGAATATAGTGTATTTTAACAAAAGCTTTGGCGTTCCATGAGCGCCAAGTCGTACCTACTCACACGATAGGGAGTGTTGCTGTGCCCAAGGGTAAAGCAGTTACTGCAGGTGTCGAAGCTGTGATTAGTGCAAACAACGGAGTGATTGCGAAGAGCGGAGGCGTTGTCCCTCACTTCGTCAAGCAGATGGGTGGGGAAGTGAGCGCAAATCAGGTTGCTCGGGCGCTCGACAGGCTCGAGAACTCAGGTAAGGTCGTTCTCGAGCGCCGGGGGCGTCGGTATAACCGTGTCACCATGCTCGACCGCGACCGCACTGATCGATTTGACTGTTCGCCGGGAGCCAAGAAGGCAATGACCTTTGCCAGGGGTGTCCCGGCAAATCTGCCCGATGAATGGTGCAGTGAAGTGGTGGTTTCACACGTTTCTGATCGTCAGTCAGAGAGTGCTGACATTCAGTCGGCACTGGAGGTCCCTGTTTCATCTATCGCAACCGAGGAGGTTGTTGTTTTGACGAAAATCAAGTCGGAAGACGCCGCATCTGTCACCGTTACGCCGTCGCAGCCGATTGGCCTGCTCGAGGAGTTGAACTGGGCGCTTGCGGCTTTGCAGTGCAATACTGACAAGGCTGGCATCCTGAACGAGAACTCGTCTGCGAGTGTTATTCGGCGAGAGCTGGGGTGTTCGATGGGGCGCGCACGCGAACTGAACCGTCGGTTGAAGGACTTGAACGTCCGTACATCAACCAATCTCGGTGCAGGTCTCTGGCAGACGAAAGTAGATCTGTCGCTGAATGAAATTACCAAAGAGATGCTGCATCCCTCGTCATCTGCGAAAGTGGACGAAGTGGCGGTGGCTGAGGTCGTTCCGGTCGACGAGGTAGCCTCGCCACTGGAGCAGCAGGAGCAGTTGTTCGAGGACGAGGTTCAGTTGCGGCTTGCTAGCATCATCCTTGACCTGAAAAAGCAGGTCGAGAGCCTGACGCACAGTGAAGCGCAGGCCCGTGAGAGCGAGACCCGGATACGTGAATCGCTCGATCAGAAGATCGAGGAGTGCACGGGACTCCAGGCGCGCGTTGCAGATCTGGAGCGGCAGCTCGCCAAGCGGACAACCCCGCTGCCAGTTATCCAGGAAATCCTGGATATGTTCCCCGCTAAGTAGAAGTGCGCCGCATTTGCGGCATTCATGAAATCGGTAATTCCGATGCCCCGCACCATTTTCGGTGTGGGGCTTTTCAATTGTTTTCACAGAGGTCAAACCGCTCAAGCTATTGACAAAAACGCATTATTTTGCTAGTGTTTAGTCATAACCAAATCAAAAACAAACAAGGCACCTTACAATATGGAAAACGCTCCACTACAGAACTACGAACAACAAACACCACAAGGCGAAACGACTGAAAAACAGATTTCAATTTGGCGTAAAGCATTTAATAAGCTCGGCCTCTTTGGTGCTGGTGCAGCCGTAGCTACAGGTGCGATTGTTGGCGGGCAAGCACTTGAAGTTATTCCAACGCCAAATGCTGAAAAAACAGCAGTCGAAGATGTTCAGAATGAACACATTATCTCATCTGTAGCTGAAGATCAAACGGGCAATGTACCACTCATTACTCCAGAGATCTCTCCTGAAGGTGGGGCGCTAACTCCCGCTACACCTCCAGCGCCAGCCGAACTCCCTCCGGTTGCTACCTATACTCCACCTGAGCAAAACATTATTGTACCTATCGAGTCTCGTGTTGAGCTAAACAGTCCCCTGGCATCTAATGTGGACGACTTGTCGGTGTCAGAGAAGTATGGAAGTAATCCGTCGACTTCTCCTGTAGATTCAATGCCTGGATTTAACAGCAGTAATGAAACACTAGCAAATCCTCCGAGTGCTCCAGAATTTGGCCCAAGTACGAAAACCGAGAATGAATTTGGAGTGCCATCATCACGCGGTGAATAGGTAATCTATTTGGACAAAATAACCTCGCAGAATATGTGAGGTTATTTTTATTGCTTATGATTGCAATATTGTAAAGTATATTCTATAAGCATTGACAAAATGTCAATAATTTGCTACAATCTATACATAAGCTAAATAAGCAAATAAGGAATCCACCACGATGCCACATAACGAATCTGCTCCAAAGCCTCGCGAACGCGTTAAAGTAACGCTGAGCGATCTCCATAAATATAACTACGGTAAAGAGAACTACCAAAAGGGTGAAGTTATCGACGAAGAAGCACGCGACAAGTTTCGTCGTGAATTCGCGAAGCGTGCGATTAACCAGTCTGGCGACGAAGGGCTTAACAAGCGATTTGACGAACTACCGCCTGATGCGCTTGAAGCACTTTATGAAGAAGGACTCTTTCCTCGTCATGATACCGAGGGTCGTCTTGTGAATAAAAACGGCGATTTTATTAATAGCGCCGGCAGTGTGATTTCTGACGAATCAAATGCCATTCGAGAAACAGCCGAGTCGCGCAATAACCGTCAAGTGAAGTACAATACGGGTAGCGAAGTTGCCTCAGGCGAATTTGGCCTTGATGATGTTGTGGTGGCATCTGACAACGGCGAACACACTCCTCAGGGTGGTGAAGTTGAAGGCGACGGTACGCCTGTTGGATTTGATGACGATACGAATGATACGAGAATCAAGCTAAGGACTCGCGCGAATAACGCCGCTTTAGCTGGCATGAGTGCACCTGCTCGATTAGCAAACTGGTTCCGTAACCGTGGCCAGGCACGTCGGGCTCAGGGCGAAAGTGGATCTGCTGAGGATCATGATAGCCAAACTAGTGACGCAGAGCGACGTGATAAAAAGCGTAAGCTAGGCATGTTTCTTGGTGGCGCAGCTCTTATAGGAGCTGGTTTAGTTACCTGGTATCTTGTAGATCGCTATGGCGGTGGTAATGGCGGAGCATCTGCTAATCACGATGCGCTTCCATTCGGTACTGGCGATAGCCAAACTCACTTTGGTAACGAAAGTAGTGATCACGCCAATAACCGTATTCAGAACATTGATAGCTTCCCGACGATTCAGCATGAAAACTTAACAGAACTCTTTAACGTCGCTGACCCATCAAAGGCAGCTGACAAGCTGGCGATTAACGACTTTAACCACCCAATTCCTGACGGTAATAATTTGCCAGCATTTAAGGAAGCACTTGATTTACAGTGGCGAGGTAACGGCGAAGAGATGGCGTACTACCTTTCAAAGGCACATATCGCCGGTGCGCCACAGCCAGATCAATTCCCAAGCCAAGAAGCTTTCATCCAGGCGATTAATGACTACGGCACAAAGCTTGAGGGTGACCCTGCGCTGCGCGCAGCAAAGCTGAACGAGCTAAATGGTCTGTTTAATGACCCAGCGGCGACATTTACCGTGCGTGATATTAAGACTCCATACGTCTCTCCGTACATTGATCATACAACGGGTGCCTTTAACATCGATGACTATGTTGACTACGGCGGAACAATTACCGAAGTGCGCTTAGCGAACGGCGCGGTAATCCTTGTCCGTAACCAGTGTGGTCAGCCAATTGAGGAAATTATCCAGCAGTTTGTCGCTACTCCTCAGGGTAATGGTGTCGCTGCTAGCTATGCACAGCCACAAGGTGGTCCGATCTACTACGAAACACCACAAGGTAACGGTACGCCGGATGTTCCACAATATAACTACACGCCAACTCCTCCGGTGACCCCTGAGGGCGGCGATACACCAACTCCTCCGACTCCACCAGAATTGCCACCTGAACTACCTCCTGAATTGCCTGAGCAGCCAGTTGTTCCCGAGGAGCACAAGGGTAATGCTTATCCTGACAATCCATTCTTAACTAACGACCTTGGTCCAGGAGAGTTTATGCCAGAACCTGCACACGTTGATACAACAATTGTTACCGATAGCGGTCGTGATATCGGTGGCGGTCAGGTTGAGGCGCCGATCATTGATACAGTTACGAATGATCCGGGCACTCAGACTGGCGGTGTCGACCATGGCGCAGGCGCAACCCCAGATAAACTAGATACAGGTTCTAATGCTGGTGCGGGTAGTGGTGTTGAAGCTGAAAGTGGTACCGGCACAGGCTCAACTAATACCGGTGAAGTAACAAGTCGATAAGTAATCATAAGGAGAAAATGACATGCGTAATCTAATCAACAAAGTCACACAGCGTATTAATCAAAAATCTGCAGCATTGCTTATCGCAGTTGCCGCAGCAGTCGTAATTATTCCGTCTGTTGCGTTCGCCTGGGGGCCAAACCGTACAACGTTTACTCAGGAAAACCCTGCAAACTACGTTACTTTCAACTCAATTACCAATAACCCAAAGTGGGGTGATGAGCGTAACTTTATGCGTATTCGCGATGTTGCGAATGGCGAAACGTTCCGTGATACGGCAAACTTGCAAGCAGGTAAAAAGTACGAAGTGATTGTTCTATATCACAACAACGCCAAAACGAGCTTGAATGCGAGTGGTGCGGGTATTGCCCAAAATGCATTTGCACGAACGGAAATTCCTGCGCTTGTCCGTAGCGGTAATGCTGACACAAAAGCGATGTCATATGTTGGCGCATCAAACGCAAACCCAACATCTGTCTATGACCACATTAGCTTCTCGAACCAAACGACATCTGATATTGCACTTCGCTACCTTCCGGGTACAGCAAAGATCACGAGTAATGGTGCGGTCAATGGCCAAACTATTTCTGAAGATATCTTCGGTACTAACGGTACGAAAATTGGCTACGACGCATTAAACGGTTCATTGCCTGGTTGTGACCAGTATTCTGGCTACATCACTTACCAGCTCGTTGCCGATTCCCCAAGCTTTACGTTTGCGAAAGATGTTCGTATCGCTGGTGCGAAAGAATGGAAAGATAGCATTACCGCCCCTAAGGGTGCAAAAATTGAGTACCGCCTAAGCTATAAGAATACTGGTACGACTGAACAAAAAAATGTCGTCATGAAAGACGTTCTGCCAAAGGGTCTGAACTATATTAATGGTCAGACGGATGTCATTAATTCAAGCAATCCAAGTGGTAAGCGAGTAGGTGATGGTATTAACGGTGACGGTGTGAACGTTGGTTCATACGCTACCGGATCAAATGTATTCTTGTATCTATTTGCGACAGTTGATGCGGCACCATGTACAGTTCTGACTAATACGGCTTCTGTTGAAACAGCAAATGGCAATCGTCAGGATACGGCAAAGGTAACAGTCGAAGGTAATTGTGTAACGCCTGTTGCTGCAACGACTCCTTCGTCACTGCCAACCACTGGTCCTGCCGAGGTGATTGCCGGACTGATTGGTATTGCTGCGATTACGATCGGTGTTGTCTACTACTTTAAGAGCCGTCGTGAACTACAGGAAACATTGCACGCTGCCCAAAACCAGCCGACCATTACCAAAAGTTCACACGATACAAAATAAGTAATTGAACACTAAAAATAACCTCCCGGATTTTACTCGGGAGGTTATTTGGTTTAGGCTGTTTGTTTGTCGCTCGACAGGTAGTCGATTTCCTTGATGATATCGAGGAGCGCTTGGGCGCGACGAGCTTCGTCCTTGATGTCCTTAGCGGCTTCGTGCGCTGGGGCGATCAGGCTATCATCGTCAGTTGAACGAAGCAGGAGAAGGTAGGTGTCAAACTTTTCTTCAGCTGAAACGTTTAATTTATCAACAAGCGGACGCAGTTCGGTGAGGGCGTCTTGCTTGATGCTGTCGAGGCCACCTGGTGTCGCGTGAAGATTCGAGGCGTGCAATGTTGCGATTGTCGGCGCTGGGTCGGCGACTGGTTCTGGTGTGACTACCATTGGTTCCGGAAGGACTGAGTCACTTGCGGTATCGTCAGCCGCTGGTGTACCAAAAGGTGAGCCAATCACAGCACCGCTTGGAGTTGGAGTTTCTTCGAAGCTGAGACCAGTGTTTGATTGATCACTGCTATCAAGTTGATCAGTTACACCTGCTAAAGCTTTTGCGAGCTCTTGGTCGTCGCCGCTGTCTTTTTGTGCTGTCGTTTGACTATCCATTCCCACCTCTACTAAATACTACTTATGCTTCTTTATTAAAAAGTGTATCATAGTAAAAGACAGTAAACAACAAAAGACTTACAAAGGAGGTGGGATGCTTGATGATTTGAACGTGTTAGCGCAACGTGATCCAAACGGTGCGCTCGCTGTCGCTGCATCACAGTGGCAACAGGCTGAATATGAGGTTGCGATTAACGACGAGACACACGATGGACGACCACTTGAGAATGTCGTGATTGCTGGCATGGGTGGCTCGGCGCTTGCGGCACTCCTGGTGAAGGATTGGCTTGGTAGTCAGCTGAAGGTGCCATTTGAAATTGTGCGCACCTATGATTTGCCGGGGTATGTCAATGATCGCACGCTGGTGATTGCGAGTAGCTATTCGGGAAATACCGAGGAAACGCTAAGCGGCCTGCAGCAGGCGCGAGATCGCTCTGCACAGGTGGGTATTATTGCGAGCGGCGGCAAATTAGTAGATATTGCGGGCGACCAGTCAATTGCGCATGTCGTACTGCCAAGTGGCGTACAGCCGCGCATGGCAATGCTTTACAATCTTCGTGGCCTGGTGGCGCTACTTGTTCATTTTGGTGTTTTGCCGGTGACGGCGCTCGATGAAATTGCCGCTGCCGCATCGTGGCTGCGGGAAGAGACCGCCAAGTGGCTGCCGGAAATTTCAACTGACAAGAACGAAGCTAAGCAATTAGCGCTACTCGCGGTTGGCAAGACGCCGGTTATTTACGGCGGTCCGCAAACCTCATCACTGGCGTATAAGTGGAAAATTAGTTGGAATGAAAATGCTAAAAATGTCGCATTTTGGAATCAATATCCAGAGTTTAATCATAATGAGTTTATTGGCTGGACGTCACATCCGGTCGACAAGCCATTTGCGGTGTTTGACCTAATAAGTCCGCTTGATCATCCGCAGGTGTTAAAGCGATTTGAAATATCAGATCGATTATTGAGCGGTCAGCGACCAAAGGCGCAGATTGTGAAATTGCAAGGCGAGACGATTTTACAGCAACTATTATGGGGCTGTATCTTGGCTGACTTTATTAGTATTTATGTTGCCATCCTCAATGGTGTTGATCCAGTACCGGTGCCGTTGATCGAAAAGTTGAAGAAAGAGCTGGTTTAAATTAAAAAACACCTCTCAATAAAGGGGTGTAGTAGCTAGTGAGTTGTTTTACTACTGTGTTGGCGCCAACGTGACGCCAACACAGTAGTTGTGGGAGTTAGTTGTGGTTGGCGAACTGTTCAACCGGGCAGTTACTGCGAATGAACGCGGGTAGCTCGATGAGCCGTCCTGTCACTGCACCAAACTCGAAGCTGTACAGACCTGTAGACGGTATTTGCTGAACGAGGCGCAGCGCCTCGCCGTTGAGACATGCGGTGATGTACTCAAACTCCGTTTCGATGGAGGCTTTCTTGAGCCAGTCGGTACGATCGTCATATTCGAAGACGATCGTACCTTCGATATAGACGTCAAGCACCCCAACTTCTTCAACCCGCCATGTCAGCTTGTGGTGAATAGAGCGGTCTTCTTTGTCGCGAAAACGTTGCTCAAGTTCAGCGGTGAAGATGTGGTAGAAGTTCCGGCCCTCTCCGACGACCGTACTGACTGTGTCGGCTGTTTGTGATACTTTATCGGCAATAAGGTCGATAAGATACACGAGTATTCCTAACTCTCACAACACACCGGACCTTCCGGGTGTATAATTATATTATATCATATAAGTTTTATTTAAGCAAAATTATAGCAATACTAATGATACTGGCGCAGGGCTTCAATCGGGTCCTTGCGGGCGGCGCGAATAGCTGGGTAGAGGCCAAAGAGGGTGCCGATGATAATGGAAACGCCGAGTCCAAGCGCAGCAATTTCCCAGCTAAAGAGTGGATCAAAGGTGAGTAGCGATCGGCTGACGATGAAGGCGAGAATGTAGCCAAGGATATAACCGCCAATGCCGCCGCCAATACTCATTGCGAGCGATTCAATTAGAAATTGAGCAGTAATATGACCGCTGCTAGCGCCAAGCGCTTTACGGATGCCAATTTCGCGGGTGCGTTCGGCAACGCTAACGAGCATAATATTCATGATGCCAATGCCGCCGACAATGAGTGAGATGCTTGCTACAACTGCCATGGTGGTGGCCACGGCGTAAAAGAGCTCGTTTGCGGGACGGGATAGATCATCGCCAGAGAGGATGCTAAAGTCCTTTTCACCTTTATGGTTACTGCCAAGGGTGTGCTGAAGAGCAGAAATGGTTGTCGGCAGCTCTTTATCAGAGGCGGCCTTAACGTCGATTTGTTGAATTTGGGCGATGCCTTGGTTAAAAGATTTGCCACTTTCAAGACTGATAATAGCGGCGTGATCAAAGTCGATGTTGTTGTAGTTGATTGGGTTGTTGATGCGCTTGAGGACGCCAATGACGGTAAAGGTTTGGCCTCGTATTTTGAAGGTTTGCCCGATTGATTGATCCGTTCCAAACAGATCAACTGAGAGTTGCGAGCCAATGACGGCGGTATCTTTGTTAGTGACGCTATCGATAAACTGACCATCGCGTACTTCGAGGCTGGTGATATCAATGAGGTCGGGTGAGGTTGCGACGATTGGCGTGTTGGACGGTGAATTATCGCCCGAGCGAACACTGCCGCCGACGAGCATAATAGGGGCGGCTTTATCGACGTGCGGAAGCTTTTGGATAGACTTCACATCTTGTTCGGTGAGACTGCTGGTGGCGAAGGCACGGTTGACGGGTGAGGTGATGTTATCGATTTTTGCGGGATCAAGATGAGCGCCGGGACGTACGACCGCAATGTTACCGCCAAGGTCGTCAACTTGGTCGGAAATCACTTTTGTTGCGCCGCCACTAAGGGCGAGAATGAGCGTAATGCTGGCAATGCCAATCGTGACGCCGAGCATAGTAAGGGTGGTGCGAGTACGGTTGCTATGGAGTGACTCGAGGGCGTTTTCGATGTGGTTGGTGAGAAGCAGGCGCATAATTATTGGTCTCCACCTTTCTTGGCTGACTTTCGTCGAGGGGTGCGTTTTGCTTTTTTGGCTTTTGTCGCGTTGCCGCGAGCATCAAGACGACGTTTGGTGGCTGTAGTTTTTTTGGTTTCGCGCGGCGTTTGCGTGTCGCTGTCAATGCGGCCGTCAATCATGGTAATGACACGACTGGCGTAGGTTGTCAGACTTGGGTTATGGGTGACCATAATTATCGTGTTGCCGCGTTTATGAATGTCGGATAATTCCTCCATAATGACATGACTAGCGCGGCTATCAAGATTGCCCGTCGGCTCGTCAGCAAGGACAATGGATGGGTTATTGACGAGGGCACGGGCGATAGCGACGCGCTGTGTCTGGCCACCGGAGAGTTGCCAAGGCATATAGTACTCGCGCTCCGATAAATGGAAGTTAGCTAAGGCTTTGCTGGCGAGTTGGAGGCGTTTGGTCTTGCGAACGCCGCTATAGGTAAGGGGAAGGGCGACGTTTTCGATGACATTCATGCGCGGAACAAGGTTGAAGTTTTGGAAGACAAAGCCAATTTGCTCGCTGCGGATATGGGCGTGGCGAGGGCCGCTTAATGATTTGACGGATTTGCCGTCGAGCTTGTAAATGCCGTCATTGGCGCGGTCAAGCAGGCCAAGGATGTTGAGTAGGGTTGTTTTGCCACAGCCGCTTGGTCCCATGATGGCGATAAATTCACCTTTTTCAATTGTCAGGTCGACGCCGTCGAGGACCGTATGCTCGGCGTCGCCAATCCCATAGCGCTTCGTGAGCCCGTGGAGAGAGATTACCGGTGGTGTCGAGTCGCTAGCCATTAGTTGTCTATTATAGATAATAAATGGGACAAATCGCAACAGCTAGACGGCGTAAACTATACAACTGCTGATATAATGTAGAACGAAACGGGTGTGGAGAGGTGGCCGAGTGGTTGAAGGCGCACGCTTGGAAAGCGTGTGTACCAGCAATGGTACCGCAGGTTCGAATCCTGTTCTCTCCGCCAGAATAAACATATGAGCTGCATCGTATTTTTATTCTGGTACACTAGAGCGTAGTGAAAAAGATGCTTGGACGGATTGGAAAGCTAGAGTTACTCGCGTTTGGTGGCGGCTTTGGCTTGATGGTATTTGAACTAGTGGCGGCACGCATCTTGGCGCCAAGCATTGGCAGTTCGACGTATATATGGACAAGCGTCATCGGTGTGATCATTGCCGCACTGAGTCTTGGCTATTACGCTGGCGGTAAGGTGGCTGATGCGCGCAGTAAGCAACTAGACTTAGCTTGGCTTCATCTATTTGTGGCACTGGCGGTTATTATTGTGCTTGTCGTGTATGCGCCGGTGTTGGCGTGGGTAGTGACAATACTTGATGATCCACGCATGCAAGGAGTGGTTGCTTCGCTTATTTTATTTGCGCCCGCAAGCTTCCTGCTCGGCATGCTTAGTCCCTATCTTGCAAAATTGAATGTGACATCACTCAAAACTTCGGGTAGCTCAGTAGCGAGTTTAAGTGCGCTGAATTCAGTTGGGGGAATTGTCGGAACGTTTATGGCGGGTTTTATCTTGTTCAGTTATCTTGGGTCGCGAGAGACATTAGTTCTGGTGGCGGCGTTGATGGTACTGCTGAGCTGGCTGACGGTGCCGAAACTGCAGTGGCGTGCACGCGCTAGTATTAGTGTACTACTAGGCTTGATTGTAGTCATTCCAGCGCCGGTGTCTACTGTGCTTGCCATAGATACGCCCAGCGCTCGCTATAGTATTTACGAAGGCCAGTTTAAAGATAGTCGAGTGCGGCTGATCGCAACGGGGCCAAATGGGGCGCAATCAGGCGTTGACCCTGCCCAGCCTGATCGGCTGGTTTTTTGGTATGCACAACAAATTGCCGAGTTGGCAGCAACCTTGCCGCGTCATGATACTATTTTAATTCTCGGTGGTGGGGCCTATACCTTGCCACGGTATTTTGCCGAAAAGTACCCCGAGGCGCAGATTGACGTGGCGGAAATTGATACACAGTTGGCGGGTATCGCGCGCGAACACTTTTTTTATAATGACCCACCAAACGTCCGTTTGATTGATGGGGACGCGCGGGCATACGTTAACCAAACGACAAAACGCTATGATTTGATTGTGGTTGATGTGTATGGCGACGCCACTGTGCCATTTACCTTTACAACAAAAGAGTATGGTCAGCGCATGTCAGCGATTACGAATGAGGAGGGGGCGGTAGCGGTGAATATGATTGCTGGTCCGCGCGGTGTGTGCCGGGAGCTTTTTAGTATGCTTGATGCGCCATACCGGACGCATTTTTCAGACACGGTTTATCGAATGGAGTACCCAGCCGCTTCGCGAACTAATATCGTCGTTGGATACAGTCGCCAGTCACTAAATTGGGCGGGCGACCGCCAGCAGCCTTTGGGGAATGGGCGGCTCTATAATGACAATTATTCGCCTGCCGAACGATTACAGCAAGATTGTCGTCTACAAGTCTAAATACGCTACATATAGCGTTGTAAATAACAAACACAACGCTAGACGATGTTTTTAAGGTGTTACCATGAGCGTCATAGTGATGTAGTTAAAAAAACACATAGAAAAAGCTTGAAAACCATATATGTAGGGTCTATAGTTCTATGTAGACACTACATATGTAGTAGTTCAACAAAAATACACATTTTGCAAGAGGAGGGTAAAAGTACCGCACTGCGGTATCTTCTTGCACCGCCGAAATCGTTTTTTGAGAGACTCGATGGGTGCGAATGTGCAATAAAAATTAACATAATATATTTCCATTAGGGGGAACTATGGACGGAATTCATGTGGTCAAGCGCGATGGCACCCGCGAACCATTTGACGCCAACAAGATCAACCTGGCCTTGGTTGAAGCGAGCGAAGGCTTGCCGGATCAAATCAGTAAGGTTGTTCAAGTTGCGACAGAAGTGCAATTAACATTATTTGATGGGATTACGACTCAACAGCTTGATGAGTCAGTCATTCACGCCGCACTGCAAAACGTGAAAGATGATCCTGATTTTGACAAGATTGCCGCACGTCTGATGCTCAAGAATATCTACAAAAATATCTTGGGTCATTACGAGAATGTCGCCGAACTGAAAAAACTCCATGAAACAAAATTTGCTGAATACCTTAAAGAGGGTATTAAAGAAGGCTTGCTTGATGAGCGCATGAACGGCAAAGTCTTTGATCTGAAAAAGCTGGCCAAGGCAATTGACCCAGCGAAAGATAACCTAAGTAAGTACCTTGGTGTGATTACTAGCAAGAACCGTTATGGTCTACGTAGCCTAAAAGGCGACACGATTGAAGTGCCGCAATTCACTAATATGCGTATTGCGATGGGACTTAGTTTTAATGAACAAGATCCAACTGCAGCGGCTCTCGACTTTTATGAGCACATGTCGAACTTGGATTACTCGCCAGGTGGCTCGACACGCATTAATGCTGGTGGCTCGTTCCCGCAACTATCAAACTGCTTCCTTTTGGAAATCCAGGATGACATGGAATCAATTGCCAAAGGTGTGCGCGACACAATGTGGATCGCGAAGGGGACCGGCGGTATCGGCATTAGCTTGAATAAGCTGCGCGCGGCAGGTAGCCCGGTCAAGACCACGAACACTGAATCGACTGGCCCAATTCCATTTATGAAGATGATTGATACGGCATTGTTTGCTGTTTCTCGTAAGGGCAAGAAGGCTGGCGCTGCCGCCCTCTATATGGAAAACTGGCACCTCAACTTCCCACAATTTCTTGATTTGAAACAGAACTCAGGCGATCCTTACCTTCGTACGCGTCTCGCGAACACTGCCGTCTTTTTAAGCGACGAGTTTATGAAGCGTGTTGAAAAAGACCAGGATTGGTATATGTTTGATCCTGCAGAAGTGTCAGACCTGCCTGAACTATACGGTGCGGAATTTAGCGCACGCTACAAAGAGTACACCAAGATGGCTGAGCGGGGCGAAATGCGTGACTTCTCAAAGGTTAACGCCCGCGAGCAGTATCGCCAAATTTTGACAGTCCTACAGGCAACCAGCCATCCATGGCTCACCTGGAAAGATACGATCAATGTCCGTGCCCTCAACAACAACACCAGCACGATTCACTTGTCGAATCTCTGTACTGAAATTACCTTGCCGCAAGACAAAGACAACACGGCAGTCTGTAACCTGGTGAGTATTAATTTGTCGGCGCATCTTAAAGACGATTTGACCTGGGACTGGGACCGCTTGGCGGCGAGTACGCGCAGTGCGATTCGTCAGCTCGATAATCTGTGTGACATCACGAATACACCAATTCCAGAAGCGATGCATTCAAACCTGCAAAACCGCGCGTTAGGTTTGGGGGTGATGGGCTTTACTGACGTGACGGAAAAGCTTGGTCATAGCTACGAATCAGAAGAAGCCTACGATCTCATGGATCAACTAACAGAGTTTATCAGCTATAACGCCATTGATGAATCAGCCGATCTTGCAAAGAAACTCGGCAGTTATCCAGCTTTTAAGGGGAGTGGATGGAGTAAGGGAATCTTGCCTATCGACACAATCGACGAACTGGCAACTGACCGTAAGGTAAAAGTTGAGGTCAATCGCAAGACTCGCCTCGACTGGGACGCGCTCCGCAAGAAGGTGAAAAAGGGAATGCGCAACGCAACCTTGATGGCAATTGCACCAACTGCCAATATTGCCCACGTTGTCGGTACGACGCCTGGCATCGACCCGCAATTTGCGCAAATCTTCTCTCGTGCAACCTTGAACGGCAAGTTCCTTGAAATCAACGTCAACCTCGTCAATGACCTCAAAAAACTAGGTATTTGGGAGGACGTGAAGGATGACGTGCTTCGCACACAAGGTGACGTGCAGCAAATTGAGGCGATTCCGCAGCACATCAAGGACGTCTACAAAACCAGCTTCCAGTTGAGTCCGTACGCCTTTATCGAAGTCGCCGCGCGCGCCCAGAAGTGGGTCGATCAAGCAATTAGCCGCAATATGTATCTTGAAACGCGCGATATTGATGAAATGGCAAACATTTACACTGCAGCTTGGAAGCGCGGCCTGAAAACGACTTACTATCTACACGTCAAACCACGCCATACCGCCGAGCAAAGTACCGTCAAGGTCAACAAGGCAGAAGCCAGTGGTGGACCACGAAAAGCAGGCTTTGGCTTTGCAAAAAAGCAAACGGTGTAAGTGACTGAAAAGTATAAAATCTAACAGAAAATAATAGGGTATAAGGGGAAAATAACATTATGGCAAACGCATCAGCAATCATCAGCGACGAAATGACACTAGAAGAAAAGCTAGCAGCAATTGACGCGGCGATGGCAGCAGCGCAGTCAACAGCAGACGAAAACGCACAATCACTTGGCGGCTCGGCAGCACCAATTGATCCACAAGATTTTCTTATGTGCGAAGGGTGCCAATAATCCGGGTGGGGTTATTTCATCAACACACGACTAATTGTTATTAAGAAAGGACTAGAAAATTACCATGGCAGGCATTCTCGGAACTGGTATCCAAGACGGATTACTACTTAAACCAGTTCACTACCAATGGGCAATGGATTTGTACGACCAAGCGGTCGCTAATACTTGGTTCCCAAATGAAATCCAACTCGGCCAAGATTTGGCTGACTGGAAGAAAATGAGCGAAGAGGAGCGTCACGCGCTGACTTTCCTAATGAGCTACTTTAACCCTAATGAACTACTCGTGAACAAGGCACTGGCCTTTGGGGTCTATCCATACGTTAACGCGGCCGAGTGTCACTTATACCTCGCCAAGCAGATGTGGGAAGAGGCTAATCACTGTATGTCATTTGAGTACGTCCTCGAGACGTTCCCAATTGACCGTGACCAAGCCTACGCGGCACACGTCGAAACCCCTTCAATGGCCCGCAAAGAAGAATTTGAGACCAAGTTCATCAAGCGTATGACCGAAGACACGCTTGATATTACGACCACGGAGGGTAAGAAAGACTTTGTCCGTAACCTCGTGGCTTACAACATTATCCTTGAGGGTATCTGGTTTTACAGTGGCTTCATGGTGGCACTTTCGTTCCGTCAGCGTAACTTGCTCCGTAACTTCGGCTCGCTTATGGACTGGGTGGTGCGTGACGAATCACTCCACCTCAAGTTCGGCATCAACTTGATCTTGACGGTGCTTGAAGAGAACGAAGACCTCCAAACGGAGGAATTCGCCAATGAAATCAAGCAAATGATTCTTGACGGTGTCGAGATGGAAGAAGCGTACAACCGCGACCTGCTTCCTAACGGCATTTTGGGTCTGAACAGCGATTACATTAACCAGTACGTGAAGTACCTGGCAGACCGCCGCTTGGAAGAGCTCGGCTTTGATGCGCACTACAAGGTGTCAAACCCAGCGAAATGGATGGCCGGTGCAAATGACACGTTGCAGCTGGTGAACTTCTTTGAAGCAACGAACACCAGTTACGAAGTTAACGGGGCGAAGAAGTAACGTAATGAACACGAAAAGGGACGCCACGATCAGCCCGGGCGTCTCTTTTTATCTAAGGGGAATAATATGAAAGAATTACTGGGTGACTACGAGTCATTTGTCGAGCGGGCGAATACATTAATTGATCAATCAGGCATCGCTCGTAAGGAACTCGTGATGTGCGACACGCTGTGCTACCGCGTAGAAACTAACGAGCGCTACGACGAGCTAAAACAGTCACTAGCACAGCTGGCCTTGTGGGTTGACGAAGCAGAAGTGAACGGCCGACAGATTGCTGTTTATAATTTGCGCGAGCCGTTAAATGTGCCAGGGTGGCAGCGTCCGGTGCCCTATCTTGAAGTCCCGCAGCCAAAGCCGGGCAGTCCGTATCCTGAGGGATTTGACCATGCTCAGTTCGTGACGCTTCGTGGCCTAGGGGACTTTCGCTCGCAGCACCAGGATCTTTCGTTTGATGAAAAGGGGCTCGAACACCCCTTAAATCCACTGGTGAAACTGTCAGGTGAAGCGGTGGCGGTAAAATTTCACGATAAGCACATGGGCTCGGTGATTGCGCTCGAGCGTCGACTAAAATAATTGCTATAAAAAGTATAGTAATGGTATACTAAAGGAATGAAAACAAAGCTCATCATCTTCGGTATTACTGGCGACTTATCTACCCGCAAGCTGCTTCCGGCACTGTCGCGCATCATTGGTACAGGTGACTTTGATGACCTGTCGATCATTGGCGTCTCGCGCCGTCACGTTGAGCAGTACGAGCTGCTAGGTGATCATCATGACCAGCTTCACGGTACGACCTCAATGTTTACGATGGATCTAACGAATGTGGACGATTACCATAAACTTCGCGACTACATTAATTTGCAAGATGACGAACAGGCGATTTTTTACCTGTCTGTCCCGCCAACCAGTAGCGCGCAAATTGTCGAGTACTTAGGTCAGGCTGGCTTAAACGGCGCACGCACCAAACTGCTGCTTGAGAAGCCATTTGGGATTGACCTTGCTTCTGCCAAAGATATGATTGATCACGTTGGTCATTACTACGACGAATCGCAGGTCTATCGAATCGATCATTATCTCGCCAAAGAAATGGCGCAAAATATCCTGACGTTCCGTGGCCGCAACGCCTTGTTTGCACATGTGTGGAATAACTCAGCGATTGAGCGGATTGACGTGATTGCCCTGGAGGCAATTGATATTGAAGGCCGGGCGCATTTTTACGAGCAAACCGGCGCACTGCGTGACGTCGTGCAGGGTCATTTAATGCAGCTCCTTGCCCTGACGCTGCTTCGAATACCGGACGATCTTAATTGGGATGCGCTACCAGCTGCCCGCCTAGAGGCACTGCGTCGCGTTCAGCCAGTTAGCGCAGCGAATACGATTCGTGCGCAGTACACTGGCTACCGAGACGAGGTAGAGAATCCCGATAGTCAGACCGAGACATTCGTATCGATGCGGCTTGAATCAGATGATCCAGCGTGGCAGGGTGTGCCACTAAATCTGACAGCGGGTAAAGCGCTTGACCGTAAAACTACCGAGGTTCGGGTTCACTTCAAGAAGACAAACGGCGCGCAGAGTAATTATTTGATTTTCCGAATTCAGCCGCATGAAGGCATCGAGATTGATTTGGTTACGAAAAAGCCAGGCTACGGCCGGGAATTTGAAAACCAGGCGTTATCGTTTATGTATCCTGAAGGAACCGAATTGCCTGATGCGTATGAGCAGGTAATTGTCGATGCAATTCGTTCGCAGAAGAGCTTATTTGCGTGTGGCGATGAGGTGATTCGCTCATGGGAGATCGTCACGCCACTGCAAGAAGCGTGGCGCGCAAACAGCCAGCCGCTCCGTAGCTACGATAAAGGCTCGCCAGCCAAAGAATTCTTTGCGTAAGCATATTGACTTTTAAGCAATTTTAGTGTAATATAGTATCTATAAACCGTAAGCGGATATAGAGGATAAGTTACATGCCAGAAAAACTTACTACTTCCAATACAGACACACGATCTCCACGAGATCTTGAGCTTCGTCACACTCAAAATGACAGCGAATATAACGAACGTCGCCTTGCGGCTGTTAAGCCGTTTGTTGATAGCTACACGCATCTCACTTCTGTATATCAGCGAGAAGGTGTCGATGGTCTTGTTCTTAAGAATGACCAAGTAACAGATGGGCTCGAAGATGTTTACCGGCTTGCGCAAGAGGCTGAACAAGAGACTTACATTCAAGGTGAGGCGCACGAATTAACCGATTCGGAGCACGCTGTCCTTGATCATGTAGCAATTAAAGCCAGCGCTATAGAAGCTCAGTCACACGTTGATCTCGAGGCTTTTTACACTGACCATGATTCAGTCGAAAAGGTGCTCGCTGATTTAGAGACTAAGCTGTGGGATGCTGTGCAAAAGAATGACACAGAACTTATTGATTTGTATGCGTACAAGATTGATAGTTTCGAGTCTATGATATCTGTCGTAGAAGATGATGGGACGGTGACGGGTCCAGATGAAGACATCGCCCACAAGCTGATTTCACAAAGTGAATACATGAAGAATCCCGATGAAGATGATGAGGACGGCGAGCATGTGCTCGAGGCTGACAAAAAAGTATTAGAAGATGCAAACGACTACTACCAAAGGATGACAAGCGCGTATGAATCGACTGCCGCTTTCTTCCCTCGCAAAACGAATTCTGCCCCCGAAGCTGAGGTTGTCGCTGAATCGCAACCACAAATCGAAAGTGTCATAGGGCGACGTGTGATTGCCAAAGTTATCGATGAAGTCTCAGCTCCTAGCGACGCTCTAGAGTTCGATGCGCCTGCTGCGGAACTTAAGGAAGCTGCCAGTACCTCTGATGACGACGAGTTAGCATTGCGGCGCCAAAAGCTTGAAACCGAAATTGCCAGTATCTCACGTAAGCTTGGGCGGGCGACTGCTCGGAAGAAGAAGAAGGATTTGCGCCGTCCAATTAGCAAGCGTAAGCGATTGCTGGTGAAACTTGACGACACGCAGGCTGCTTCCTAAGCAAGGCTATTGACTTTTTAGCAAATTTAGTGTAGTATCGTTATATAACCATAAACGAAAACCAACATGGAAACTACACCCCGCCACAACAACCACACCAAGCACGTTAGCCTCGAAGATATTAAACGCGAGGCCCACCTGGACAAAACTCGCTACGACTTAGAAACGGCGGAGCGAGCCGGAATATTCTTTAAACAAGCGCTAAATCCACTGGAAGATATGCATAAGTATGCAAAAGCCTCGGGCGAGTATGCTGATCGTGGCGACGATTGGAATCCTGAAGATCCAAACGACGGAATCGATGGTGCTGCCGAGCTATCTGATATTGCAATGGATCGCCTTCATAATGCGACGGTTGAAGAAATTAAGCGAGACAAGATCGACTGGAAAGATGGCGTGGTTGATTACATGCGCAACGAGGCGAACCGATTGAAGCTGAAGAGTCAGCTGAATCCCGAGTTGTTTGCGGCCGTACCTGAGGGTGACGAAAGTCCACTAGTGACACGCGTGGATAACCTCGAGGTATCACTCAAGGAAGAGTTGAATCAATTAAGTGCGTCTGATGAAGACGAGAGTAAACGGCGCTTATTGAATCGTCAAATTGAACAAGCTAGTTCATTTAAGGCGGACTATATTAGTGGAGTCGGCGTGACGCCTGACGTTGTTCGCAATTATGTCGCAGGCAAGAAATCTGTTGATTTGCTTGAAGCAAACGGTACCGCACTCAGTGATGAGCAGCGTATGACTCAGGAGAGTGAACAAGCTGCCTTCGATATGCAGTATCAGCGCAATCGTCGTGACATGGCTGTCTATCAACTAATCTTGCAGCAGGATCGAAAAGCCGAGTCGGCGGCACCGGAGGCAGAAGCTAATGTTGAAAAACCGGCGCTCTCTGAGACGATGCAGCGGCTTACTGAAGCGCAAGCGACACTTCGCGGTCAATTGAGCGAACTTGACGCTCGTCGAGAAGGGCGCGTGTCAGGGATCGATGATATGGCAAACTCACGAATTGGCGGGAATGCTGCTGAATATCGCCGTGTTAAAGCGGAATATGTTCGCGCTAACCAAACGCTTATGGCACACCAATTACGTGAGAAGCTTCATAATGGTGATATTACCTCTATGGAGCAAATCAACTTGTTTATTGCCGAACAGACGGTTGCACAGGGTGTTGCCTTTGATGAAGAAAAGATTGAACATTTAAAAACGAAAGATGGTCGTCTAGCAAAGGCAATTAACTTTATTGCCGGACGTACTTCGGATGGCGAAAAAGATCAGAGTCGACGCAATAAGATTGTTCGTCGCGGTATCAAGATAAGTGCTGCTGGTGCGCTGATTGCCATGTCGGTTGCAACTGGTGGTGCGGCAACGGCTGTTGCTGCCGGTGCCTGGACAGCATTGAACGTTTATGCGCCGTTGAACGCAAAAGACCGTGCAAAACGAGTAAATCGTCAACCAGGCCTACTAAGTCAAGAAGAAATTCAAGCTGCACTTGCTAATACGCCAAAGGAAATTTTTGACGAGGCATCAGGTGAGATTATCAATATTGAAAAAGATCCTAATCGCACAATCCAAGCTAAGCTTGATATTGCTTCGAGAACACTTGAACGCGCTGCTGAACAAGACGTACGCAAACAGCAAAAGAAGCGCCTTGGACGTGTGGCAGTCAGTGGCATTATCGGCGGTGCTGTTGGTACGCTGAGTTATGCAATCGGCGGTGGTTTTAACGGCGACACAGCCTCGGCTGCGCCGACCCCATCTGGTACGGAAGTGGCCCCGCCGGCTCCCGACGCTAGTAATGTCGCTGACGTGGCAGCAAACTTTGGTCCAAATAACGTCTATGTAGACCCAAACGACGGCTTGTTTAATGTCTTTCAACAGATGAATATCCCGCAGGATCAGTGGAGCGGCTTGCTTGATAAGGTTGGCCCCGAGCTTGTGAGTCACGGCGACGCCTATATTATGCCGAATGGCGATCCAGGATTGACGCACGCTGGTCAGTTGTCGCAAAGTGCCTTTGAGACAATTATGCGCGCCCGATAATGTGATGAAAAAGAAATACCGCTTCATATGAGGCGGTATTTTTTATGGCATGAAAATCCCCCGGACGCTCCTCGTATCGTCGCTGGCTACGAAGAGGGGAGAAGTGTCCGAGGGGTTGGAGCTAGTCGACGTAGAGGCTCGACGCTCTGTTGTGATTGAAGAAGATTTGTACCTTGCGTCCGTTCCAGTCGCCATGCAGGAGATTCATGTTGCTATACGGTGAGCGGAGCAGAGATAGGCTTGACACCTGTATGGCGGTGACGCCGTTCTGACTTAGCATTGTGAGCGTGTGCTCTCGTTTGCGGTCCCCGCACGACATGATGTCGTTAACGCATGTCGATAGTGCGCCATGGTGATCGTCTAAGACGTACTTGCATGAAGTTGTTGAAGGACTGGTCATCGCAACTCCTTCGATCACAAATGAAAACTTGACGTTTTCATACTTACCTTATTTAGATAAGTATTTACATTCTAGGCGGTTGTCAAATGGATGTCAATATTCTGTTATATAGCGTAGAAAAGACAACAATGGCCGCCATATATAGCGCAAATGATCAAAACGGTGCTACAATGAAATCCCATGGGAGAGGTAAATCTTATGGGTAAAAAACAGAAATATATTTTTGTCACAGGTGGTGTGCTTTCTGGGGTAGGAAAGGGCATCACGGCAGCGAGTATTGGCGCTGTTTTGCAGGCAAAAGGGGAAAAGGTCTCAATTCAAAAATGTGACCCGTATCTAAATGTAGATGCGGGTCTTTTGAATCCTGCAGAACATGGCGAATGTTTTGTAACGAAGGATGGGGCGGAAACTGACCTTGATCTGGGTCATTATGAGCGGTTCTTGGATATTGAACTAACACAAAAGAACGCGACGCTTTCAGGCAAGCTACTGAGCCAATTGATTATGGACGAGCGAGCAGGCAAGTTTGGCGGCAAGACGGTCCAGTTAGTGCCGCATTTGACGGGTGCCATTCAAGACGCAATTGAAGTTGCCGGCGAGGGCAGTGACGTGCATATCGTTGAAATTGGCGGTACGGTTGGCGACTACGAAGGGCTGAGTTTTATTGAAGCGATTCGTGAGTTTGCTGGTCGAGTTGGACGTGAAAACTGTCTGTACGTTCATGTGGTGTATGTGCCATTTATTGGGACGAGTAAAGAATTTAAGACAAAGCCGGCGCAAAATGCGCTTAATGAGCTGCGCGGTTTTGGTATTACGCCAGACTGCGTCGTAGTGCGCACTGACGATATCGCCCCTGGTAATGTCGCGCGAAAGATTAGCCAGTTCAGTGGCGTGGCGGAAGATGCCGTCATCTTGCTACATAACGCCGACACGGTCTTTCAGGTGCCGCTGACGATTGCGGCGAGCGGTGTGAACGACGTGCTGACGCGTTTTACGGGCAACGAGCGAACACCAGATTTATCCAAGTGGGAACGAATTGTGCAGGCGCAAGGTGCAGCGCATACCAAGACGGTCACCATTGGCTTGGTAGCAAAGTATATGGACAATGAAGACACCTATATCTCGGTGCTAGAGGCGCTAAAGGCGGCGGCATGGCAAGAGGATGTCGGGCTGAAGATTCAGTGGATTAATGCCGAGACGGCGGACGCTGATGATTTTAAGAGCGTGGATGGTTTGCTGGTGCCGGGCGGGTTTGGGGAGCGCGGCACGAACGGCAAGATTGCGGCAGCTGATTACGCACTCGAAACGGGCAAGCCATACCTTGGTATTTGCCTAGGGCTACAGGTCGCGGTTGTGGCGGCGGCCCGGCGGGCAGGGCTCGCCGATGCGCACAGTAGCGAGTTTGATAATGTAACGAAAAACGATGTTGTCTACATCATAGAGGGGCAGGCTGGTAAGGAGTCGACGGGCGGCACTTTACGTCTTGGTAACTATCCAGCAACGCTCAAGCCGGGTTCGAAAGCAGCTGAGGTATACGGCGGCACGGAAGTGACTGAGCGTCACCGTCACCGCTATGAAGTGAATCAGAAATTTGCTCAACAGATTGAAGCAGGTGGACTCGTGATTAGTGGTACCTCGCCAGATGGAGAGCTGGTGGAGTTTGTTGAAGCGCCGACAAGTGAGTATTTCGTGGCCACGCAGGCCCATCCGGAGTTAAAGAGCCGACCAAATCGAGCACATCCGCTATTTGTCGGACTACTTCGTGCCGTGAAATAAGTATTGACATTTTTAAGCGTAAGTGCTATAGTGTGAAGTACAAAGGTAATAAAAAACAAATACACTATGCATCACGATACCCTCGATTCACAACAAAGTTTTAGCGATGACGCACACGCGTTACGTTACGTGCTCCATTCGGTTCAGGGGAGTAGCCCTGTCTCAGGTGGTACTTTCGGCGAAGCGCTTGATGCGGACTACGTCGAAGGTGACGAGTTCGACATTGAAGTTTTGTAATATAACTATAAAAACAGCCTGCTGTATGCAAACGGGCTGTTTTTATTACCTCTGATATAATAGAGCCAATGGATACAAAGATTTCTGATATTATTGCCCGTCTGTTTGATGTGACGGTTGACGTAAAGGTGACGCGGCCCGATCCGCAGTTTGGTGACTATGCGACAAACGTCGCCTTGCAGCTGGCAAAGCCACTGGGCAAAAATCCACGCGAGATTGCCGAGACACTAGCAACCGCACTGCGCGAAACGGGTGAGTACGCGGCTGTTTCTGTAGCTGGCCCGGGCTTTATTAATGTGACGCTTGCGGACACGGCATTGTTGGCAGCGCTGGCGGCTCGGCCGGTACAGGCACGGCTAAACGAGTCGGCGGTAATTGAGGTGTATAATCCGAATCCGTTTAAGGATTTGCATATCGGCCATGCCTATAACTGTATTACGGCTGATACACTTGCGAATTTGCTTGAGCAACGTGGCGCAACCACACACCGCGTCAGCTATCATGGTGACGTTGGGTTGCATGTTGGTAAGAGCCTATGGGCGATTTTGCAGTTTATTGATGGTGACGTGGCAAAGTTGGACGCAATCCCTGAGAATGAACGAGCGGCATTTATGAGTCGCATGTACGTTGAGGGTGCACGGGCATATAAAGATGATGAGACGGCAAAAGAGGCGATTGAGCGACTGACGAAGCAGTCCTACGGCTTTGAGGATGCTTTTGAACAACAGGTTTATGATGTGTGCAAGGCATGGAGTTTTGACTATATTACCGCGACAGTGGCGCGCTTGGGGAGTAAGCCGGCGGAACGACGCTACCTTGAAAGTGAAGCGGATACGCTTGGTGTTGAAACCGTCAAGCAACACGTTGGCTCTGTCTTTGAAGAGAGCGATGGGGCAATTGTATTCCCGGGTGAGCAGTATGGGTTATTTACTAATGTATTCGTGTCGTCACGTGGCACGGGTTTGTATGCAGCCCGTGACCTTGGATTGATGCAACTGAAACAGCGTGATTTTAGCCCGCAAAAAAGCTACATCGTGACTGGTGACGAGCAGCGGGCGTACTTTAACGTCGTGATTAAGGCGGCCGAGCTATCACTGCCTGAACTGAAAGATGTGACGGTGAATATTCCAACCGGCACAGTGAAATTATCAACTGGCAAGATGAGTTCGCGCACGGGTGACGTGCTGAATATTGAGTGGTTATTTGAGCGCTTGCATGAGGCAGCGAGTGAACGCGGCGACGTGCAAGAGGCGGTGATTATTGCGGCGCTTCGCTACGCCTTTTTGAAGGTGCGCATTGGCAGTGACATTATTTTTGATGTTAATGAAGCGCTGAGCATTGAGGGTAATTCAGGTCCCTACTTGCAGTATGCCCATGCCCGTGCTCGAACGATTCTTGCGAAATCTAAGCAAACTGGTATGCAGCCAGCTGACCTCGACGCAGCTGAACGAACGCTTGTTAGTAAGCTCGGGGAGTATCATGAGGTTATCCAGGCGGCGTCTGAGCAACTACTGCCGCACCTGCTTTGTACGTATTTGTACGAGCTGTCTCAGACCTTTAATCGGTTCTATGAGCAGTCGCGAGTAATTGGTGACGCACGCGAAGCGCAGCGTTTGTTTATCGTTGAGCGGTATGCTGATACGTTACGCGACGGCCTGACTGTGCTCGGTATTCCAACGCCAGATCAGCTGTAGTGTTTTAATACAAGCGTAATGCGCCGTAGGAAGTTGTGGTGGTCGGGGTGCCGCTACCAGCAAGCGCACTCGCGCCGGTCTTCATGATTTCGAGAGGGATGGCGCTATTGTAAGTAAGGTCGGGTAAGGCAGTGCTGCCGCTTGTCGGATGGCCGTTGCCAAACTTGCCGAAATAGCCAGTTCCCCAACAATATACCGTGCTGTCGTCTGGACCAATAGCCGTGGTATAAGCCGTTGCACAAGTCGTAGAGGAGCTGCCATGGATGCCAGTCACGGTTTTTCCATTAAGCGGTGCCGTCACGGCCACAGGGACTGTGCTAATAGGTATACCTGCGACGGTGTACCAGGTGTCTGTATCCCAGGTAATAGTGCAATGTCCTACGCCGTTGCCAAGGGTGCCGCACACCTGGGGACCCCAGCAGTAGGCGCGTCGTTGGCTGAGATTGCCACCAGTAGGGTAGGCAACTGCGCAGGTATGGCTCGCGCCTGTAGATACTTGCGTGACGATTTGGCCGGCAAGTGCGCCACCATTCACTTGGACTGGAGAGTACTTATCAATAGTTGTGCCATCACCGAGCTGTCCTCCGGCATTGTCACCCCAGCAATAGGCTTTACTGTCGATTGGTCCAAGTGCGGTCGTGTACGCGACTACACAGGTGGTGTTGGG
Source organism: Candidatus Saccharimonadota bacterium (assembly GCA_032153715.1). GTDB lineage: Bacteria > Patescibacteriota > Saccharimonadia > Saccharimonadales > Saccharimonadaceae > SEAL01. The sequence goes on from JALDYR010000002.1 coordinate 225,697, forward strand.
GCCTGGCTTGTGTCTCGTTTTGCATTCTCGACTGCTTCCTGAACCGGTGCATGATTCATAGGCGGTGTTGCCCCAGCCGGTTGTAATATCGGTGACGGTTTTGCCGGACAGGGCTCCGGACGTGCTGACTGCAGCAGGTGTGGCTGTCGGAGTTAGGCTGGCAGTGCCAGTGCCGAGTTGGCCACTTTCGTTGTAGCCCCAGCAGTACGCTTTGGTGCTGTTTGTTCCGAGGACGGGGTCATATGCCATGGCGCAGGTGTTTGCGTAGCCAACACTAACCTTGACGGCGACTTTGCCCGCCAATGCACCGCCGACGATGGCAACAGGGACGTTTCTCGCGGTAGTCGTACCATCGCCTAATTTACTGCTAGTATTGTCACCCCAGCAGTAGACTTTGCTGTCAGCTACCCCAAGGGTGGTCGTATACGCAACGGCACAGGTCGTATCTGTCCCGGCATAAATATCGGTGACGGTTTTCAGAGGGAGCTTGATGGCGGTTGGGAGCTTGGTGTACGAGAAGTCGAAGAGTCCCGTTTTAACGTAGCCTTCGCCAGTCTGGCCAGCTAAGTGTGATCCCCAGCAGTACGCGGTGGCATCCGCTTGACTAGTAGTGTAGGCAATTGCACACGTGTGTGCGCCGCCGGCAGTGATTTTTGTCACCTTTTTATTCAGTAGGCCTGAAGGCGACGCCGTAATGACAGCACTGGGAGTATTGGTGAATGCAAGCAGGCCCCCCACAGGACTAAGCATGTCATTGCCTCCGGTGCCATTGCCGAGAGGGCCGTTGATGTGTCCACCCCAACAGTATGCTTTACCGTCATTCGACCCAGCCGTGGTGCGAGCAACGGCGCAAGTGTGGTTACCGCCCGATGAGATATCAACGACAGCCTTGTTGGCATTCGTCGTTGTCGTCGTTTTAGGTAGGTCGCCCTTAACGACAGCGGTCGCGCGGATGGTTGAGGAGACGGTGCCGTCTGGGTTGAGTATTTTGACAGTACCAGTGGAGGTGAGGGTCGTTACGGTTCCAGTAACTGCTGGCGTAGGAACACTATAATTGCTCACCCAATTGTCGTCTTTGGCGACATAGTTTGGGCCGGCTACTGTCCCGTTACAGTTAGACCTCGCCTCCAGGGGTGTCGTCCAGGTTGTAGTGCCTGATTCGAGGCAGCTGGCGGCGGCAAGCGCGCCAGCACGGGCAGCTTCGTTGGCGATTTTATTGAAGTATTGAGTATTAAGGGTGACGCCGGAGGTGACAATGACCTGGAGTGCCGTGGCGCCGATAATCGAGATGGCAACCGAAAGGACAATGACAACAGGAAGTATGAAACCGTTGTTTCGGGCACGCATATAACATAACATTAGCACAATGAATACAGTGCGTCTACGGCGACTTCAGTAATTGCTAATCTTTGAAAATACCGTATAATAGCGTGTAGGAAAACTGTCGATGAAGTATATTACGCAACAACTCAACCTCTGTGGCCTCATGTTGTTTCGTATGTCTACGGCGAGATAGTTTCCAGTTTTACCTAAAGCAGCCTAACATCTCGCCCAACAAAGGCGAGATTTTTGTTGCAAGTGTAGCAAAACCTATCCGGTATAAAGCCGGTGTACCTTACAAGGAGGAGAACATGCCCAATCGAGGTGGTATTGAGGGAAGGATCCTTCGAGCTGTCGGTGAAGCGGGACCTGCAGGGCTCCATGTCCGACGAATAGAAGATTTTCTCAGAAAGCGCAGTATTAATTACGACTGTGCGTCTGCCGTTGAGGCATTCGATCGGCTTTCGGATGGTCAAATACTGGCCCAAGAGAGTCGGCCGCGAGAAGGGTTGAGGATTTATCATCTTGGCCCCATAGGGAAACGCCAGTACAAAAAGCTTGCGCCTAGCGGTCGGTGAATGCGTCTTGGCGTGGACGACTTACGAAGGTAAGTCGTCCACGCCTATAGTTTCTCCTCCTTTACATTCATTTTTGATTCAGTACAATGGCATTTATAGATAAGGAGCGTTTTTATGGCAGAGACGAAGACGACGAAAAAACCAACCAAGGTAGCAGCGGCGCGCGCAAAAGCAGCTGAAAAGGCGCGAGCAGCGAAGGAAAAAGCTTCAGCGGTTAGTGGCGGCGGTCGGCGACAGGCAAGTGGGTTTGTAGAATTTATTCGTACTCAAGGTGTGATCGGCCTCGCAGTTGGTTTGGCAATCGGTACGGCAGCAGGGGATACGGTGAAGAAATTAGTCGAGGGTTTTATTGCGCCAGTCGTTCAATTTATTGTCGGCTCACAGGAAGGGCTCGAGGCAAATGTATGGCATATCGAACTGTTTGGGCGGACAGCTGACTTTAAGTGGGGTGCATTTATATCGTCAGTCATTACGCTACTTGCAACCGCCTTTGTGATTTATTTAATTGTTCACTTTGCCAAGCTTGACCGCTTGGATAAAAAGAAAGAGTCGTAAATTATTTTACGGACGTAGAACGACTAGATTGGTAGTATGACGATATGATTGATAAAACCGAAAGCGAATGGGAAGATGAGCTGACACCCGAGCAGTATCATGTGCTGCGCGAAAAGGGGACGGAGCCAGCCTTTACGGGTGAATACGATAGTGTCTTTGATCCGGGAACATATAGCTGCGGCGCCTGCGGGGCGGAATTATTTGAGAGTGATAAAAAGTTTGATGCTCATTGCGGCTGGCCAAGTTTCTATGATGCGATTCCCGGTCGGGTCGTGTTGACACCGGACGATAGTTTGGAAATGAGCCGCACGGAAGTGACCTGCGCAAACTGCGGCGGCCACCTGGGGCATGTCTTTGAGGGTGAGGGGCTCGGTACGCCCACTGACCAGCGGTACTGTATTAATTCGCTCAGTTTACAGTTTACCCCTGATATTTCGTAGTACAATAGACCATATGACGAAAAAAGCAAAAATACTCTGGATGGATCTAGAGATGACTGGGCTTGATCCAGTGGAAGATAGAATCCTGGAAGTGGCCGTGATTGCCACTGATTGGGACTTTAAAGAAATTGCCACGTATGAGGGCATTGTCAAAGTTGGCCCACGCCTGGTGGAGCGCCGCATGAATGTCGGAAAGGTATTTTGGGACGCCAACCCGGAAGCGCGTGACGGGTTACAGAAGCAGAACCTTGAGCTGGGGCGTTCGGGCCGCACGATTGAAAACGAACTACTCGAATTTTTGGATGAACACTTTGAAGCGGGCATACCAGTGCTCCTTGCGGGCAACTCGATTCATCAAGATCGACGCTTTATTGTAAACGAGTGGCACCGCCTAGATGAACGCCTGCATTATCGAATGCTCGATGTGACCGCGTGGAAAGTTGTGATGGAAGGTAAGTTCAAAAAGCGATTCGCTAAGCCCGAAGAGCACCGTGCGCTTGGTGATATCCGCGGCAGTATCATGGAACTAAAATACTACCTCGGAAAGGTGAGAGTATGACGCATAAAGAGTTTGAGGAATATATTTTAAGCCTGCCGAAAGTCTGGTTAGATTATCCATTCGGTGAAGGGACGGCCGTGTATAAATACGGCGACAAGCCAGATGGCAAGATTGTGGCAATTGTCGCCGAAGACAGCAAGCCGCTGCGTGTGAGTCTAAAATGCGACCCGCTACTGGCGGAGAACCTGCGAGAAAAATACGAGACGGTTGTTCCTGGTTACCATTTAAATAAAAAGCACTGGAATACGATCATCTGCACAGGTCAGTTAACGAACGATGAAATTTTTGATTTAGCTCGTTTGAGCCACAGCTTGGTGAGCGGCGAGATTTAATTAATCTTTACTTTCGTCGAAATCGGCAAATGAGTCGTGGATTGGTGTCAGGTTTTTGATGGCTTCGGCGGCATAGTCGTCGAAGGCTTGTCCTGGCGTCTTTTTAGCAAGGACGGTTAGTTGAGTGATCATAAGTTCTGTTTGGTAGGCCATCTCATTGGCGTAGACACGGTCAAGCTTGCCGTTGAGGCGGGCGTCATCAAACTTTTCAGTAAGATCGGTGCGAAGTTTCTTTTGTTCAGCGACCATTTCTTTGTCGAAGCTTGATTTCTTGACGCCAGCACGGTCAAGGAGGCTAGTGGTTTCACGTTCTGTGTTGGTAATCCAAATTTGGTAATTACTATTTGTACTGCTGAGATTGTTGCTCTTGATGGTTTTGTGAGTATCTTTGGCGACCCGCGCAATATTTTCGAGCTTTGAGGCCATTGCTTCGACGGTGGTTGTTTTCTTTTGACCGCCCAGAGCAATAATTAAACTGACGGCGAGGACGAAAAGAACGCCTAAGATAATCACAATTTTTCCAAATGAGCCACTTAGAAACGCTTGCTTTGGCGGCGGCGGGGCGATTTGATCAAGGTAGTCAACTGCGTACGTCGGCTGCGGACCATAGCCGGGGGTTGGCGGGTAGGTTGGCTGCTGCGGTTGCGGAGGCTGCGGACCGTATCCTGGTTGGTTTTGCGGCGGTTGTTGGTTTGGGTACATAAGTGGTTTTATTTAAGCATAAAGACGATGCTGGAGCAAGGTGAATGAAGCATGAGGCAGACGAAATATAAGGGGTGGTAGCTATTCGCTTGTAACAGAGGTATACTAGAGGTATGCAAGATGCCAAAGAAGAAGTGCGGGCACGGCTGAATATCGAGGACGTCATTGGCGAGTACGTTCAGTTGAAGCGAGCAGGGCGAAACTTTAAGGGTTTAAGCCCGTTTAGCGGTGAGAAAACACCAAGTTTTTTCGTCAGTCCCGACAAACATATTTGGCATGACTTTAGCTCAAACAAAGGCGGCGATATCTTTGCCTTTGTGATGGAAGTTGAGGGGATGGACTTTCGACAGGCGCTTGAACACCTGGCACGTAAGGCTGGGGTTGACTTGAGTTTGTACAGCAGCAAGGGGAGCGGTGAAATTGCCGCCAAAAAGAAACATCTGATCGAAGCGCACGACTTGGCGGCGCGCTACTACCAGCAAAGTTTACTGAGCAATCAGCATGCGCTAGAGTACGTGTTTAAGAAGCGAAAATTGTCCAAGGAAATCGTGCAAGATTTTCGGATTGGGTATGCGCCAACATCGGGCGACGCGCTCGTGCAGTTTTTGCAGCGCAAAAAATTTACGCGTAAAGATTTGGCTGAGGGCGGGTTAACGAATCGTTTTGGCGGCGACATGTTCCGTGGTCGCATGACGGTGCCATTGATGGACGGCACGGGGCAGGTGATTGGCTTTACGGCGCGTATCATTACTGACGACCCGAAGGCACCAAAATACTTGAATACGTCGCAAACCTTACTGTACGACAAGAGTCGCCATGTGTTTGGTCTGTCACAGGCAAAAGAGGCGATCCGAAAGAGCGACTACGCGGTAATTGTTGAGGGGAACCTGGATGTTGTCAGTAGCCACCAGGTTGGTATTAAGCCAGTCGTCGCAACGGCAGGAACGGCGATGACTGAGCATCATCTGCGCGCGTTAGCACGGTTGTCAGGCAATATTCGTCTGGCCTTTGACGGCGACAAGGCAGGCCTCGCGGCAACTGAGCGAGCAATCCCGATTGCACAGAGCGTGGGGGTTGATCTAAAGATTATTACTTTGCCAGGCGAGGCAAAAGATCCAGATGAGTTGATTCAGCAGGACCCGACGTTATGGCAGCAAGCAATTGATACTGCCGCGCCAGTGGTTGATTGGGTGTTGGAGCAGTATAGTGCGCGTGAAGACATGACGAGTGCTGCCGGCAAGCGTGCGTTTACAACAGTTGCGCTGACTGTCGTACGGGCACTTGGTGATCCGATCGAGCAAGAGCACTACCTGAAAAAGATCGCCGCCATTGCGGACTCGAGCTTGACAGCCCTGCGTCAAAAACTTGCTCAAGCAGACGATATGCCACAAAAGGAGCTGAGGCAGGTGAGTGCCACGGCGCGGGCGGAAGCGCCGCACATGAATATTGATCGCAATCAAGACACACTACTGTCAGTGGCGGTCCGCGACCCTCATGTGCAGGATTTGTTCCGGGACCTCGACCCACTGCTGTTTGCTGGAATTGAGCGGCAAGCGGTTGCGCTCTACATTGCCAAACATATTGGCTCACCCCTGGAGACAGTACCGGCAGAGTTGCAAGCAAACGAAAAGTATGTGACAATGTTACTATTAAACCCTGATGTTGATAAATTAGCGTGGCAGGAGGCAAATCGTCTCAATACAGCCGCCAATGTCATACGATCACTGCAGTCAAACTATCAAAAAAATGAAACAAAAGAAGAGCTACTACGTCAGGAAGCCATTGCCCGCAACGAAGGGAATGATGACCTTGCGAACGAGCTTTTGATGAAGATTAATCGGATAATACGAGGAGAAAAATAATGGCAGATAATGATGATGCGATTAAAGATGAACTGACAACTCCAGTGGCTGATGCAACGCTTGGGCCGATGGCTGATGCTGACGAACCAGCAATTGACGACCTGCTTGATGAAGAAGAAGCGGACGCAGATACGCTAAACAGCAATCAATACTTTGATGATGTCAGCGATGACAGCGTTCGTTTGTACCTGCGTGAAATTGGTAAAATTCCACTGCTGTCTGCTGAGGAAGAACTCGAGCTGGCTAAGAAAGTCGTTGAAGGTGACAAAAAGGCCAAAGACAAGATGGCTGAAGCAAACATGCGTCTGGTTGTCTCGATCGCTAAGCGCTACAGCGGTCGTGGCTTAGATTTCCTTGACCTGATTCAAGAAGGTAACACCGGACTACTGCGCGCGGTTGAGAAGTTTGATCCAGACAAGGGCTTTAAGTTTTCAACCTATGCGACGTGGTGGATTCGCCAGGCGATTACCCGTGCGATTGCCGACCAGGCGCGTACGATTCGTATTCCCGTCCACATGGTGGAAACAATCAACAAGCTACTCCGTACGCAGCGTCGCATGACACAAGAACTCAACCGTGAGCCAACCATTGAAGAGCTCGCGAAAGAGCTTGAGATGGAACCAGAGAAGGTTGAATACGTGATCAAGATCAAGCAGGACATTACCAGCCTTGATGCTGGTGTTGGTCGCGACGGTGAAGATGATGGCGAAAGTGTGCTCGGTGACTTTATCGAGGATGAAGACGGTGCAACGCCAGAAGAATCAGCAACAAACCAGCTGCTTAAAGAGCAGGTTCAGTCAGTTCTTTCAACCCTGTCGGATCGCGAACAAAAGATCATCAAGATGCGTTTTGGCCTCGAAAACGGCAAGTCACACACGCTTGAAGAAGTGGGACAAGAATTTGCGGTGACCCGTGAGCGTATTCGTCAGATTGAAGCAAAGGCACTTGCCAAGCTACGTAAGCACAAAGATGCTCGTAAGCTGCATGAATACTTGAGCTAAGAAATTGTTCGACATAAAAACTCCGCTGACTGTAGCGGAGTTTTTATTTTAATGATTGTAGAATTTAATGTGGTTGAGTTCGTCGTCAATTTGCGCATACAGATGATCAAGGTCTTTGTTGTTGATGATCGTATGATCAGCGATGGCGATAGGGCCACCTTTTTCAATGTCTTCAATTTCGTGCCAATCACGCTCGTTTGCTTGAGTGGTAGTGAGTGGACGTGCAGGACGAATGGTTAGGCGATGGTGGCGAAGGTGTTTCGGGGCGACGACCGCAACGACGGTAAGTTCGCCGGGAAACTCACTTTTTAGAATTTTATACTCCGTCCAGCTGTAGAGGCCGTCAGCAATGATACGATGCTGCCCAGCTGCGATAAGATCGTTAATTTGCTTCACGATACGCTTTACAACGAAATCCTTACCTTCTTTGTCGCGAATTTCTTTGCGGAAGACATTTTCATTTTCAGGTGTTCGTTCGATGCCCGCTTCTTGCATAGCGTGATAGATGACTCCGCCGAAGTAAACTTTTGGGTAATTTTTTTCTGTTAAGTAGTCGACTGCCGAACTTTTTCCTGAACCAGATAGTCCGACAAATGCGACGATTTTTACGTTTTCATGATGTGTCATTACTCTTAGTATAGCAGAGCCTCCGGGGGTGGGAGTATAATAGGTAACGATGATTCAAAATATTGTGATCCACAAGCAGTCAATTGATGCCGACCTAGCTGCCTTCTCGCATCAGTGGCGCGAGGAGTGGCATAAAGAATACACACCAGCATCGCTTGATGTCCTGGAAAGCCTGCTGGCGCTTTTAAATCGTGGCGGCAAGCGAGTGCGCGGCGCGCTGGCGATGGAAAGTTATTATTTACATGGCGGCACGCGACGGGAAGTGGCGATTGGGGCAGCGCGCGTAATTGAGCTCGTCCAGGCTTATTTACTGATCATGGACGACATTGCTGATAACTCTGACATGCGTCGCGGCGGCCTCTCGACGCACGCCTACCTGTCGACCCTGCATAAAGAAACACAGTTAAAGGGTGATGCGGCGCACTACGGCCTGAGCCAGGCGACCAACGCAGCTATGCTTGCCAGTCACCAGGCAATGAGGCAGTTAGTAACGTTGCCGGCATCAGATGCCGCCAAGATCCGCGCTACAGAGTTGCTGAACGAAGATATCGGTGTGACATTAGTCGGGCAAATTAACGACATCTTTAACGAAGTCGCCCCGATGCGTATTAAGCGGGAAGATATTATTAATACGCTCACCTGGAAAACAGCCTATTACACATTTGTCAGCCCGCTTGAGCTAGGGGCTTGCCTGGCGGGATCGGACGGTCTCAGTGAGCGACTGCGCCGCTATGCACTCCATGCTGGTGTGGCCTTTCAGATTAGTGACGATATCTTGGGGACTTTTGGTGATAGCTTTGAAAGTGGCAAGAGCGCCGATGACGATATCCGGGAAGGCAAGGTGACGCTACTGGTGTCGCATGCCCGCAAACATGTTAACGCCGAACAAGCGGCAATTCTTGATGCAACACTTGGTAATCAACACGCCACACGTAGTGAGTGTGACCAGGTGCGGACGCTTTTTGAAGCGACGGGAGCTCGTAGTTATGCGGCGAGCAAGGCAACTGAATACGCTAATCAAGCAATTGATGCATTAGGTGAAACGCCAGAGCCATTCCTGGTAAAGCTGGTCGAATTTGCAGTTCAACGGCGGTCGTAATTATTTGCCGCGACGGCGTTCACGGCTGGTGAACTCAGTCAGAATACTCGTCAGACGGTTTCCGTCAAAATCAGGCCACAACACATCTGGGAAGGCATACTGAGCTTCATCGGCAATCAAGCTGAGGAAGCCAGCACTATTATGAGGATCTTGCCATGAGCCAGTGCGAATAACTAGGTCAACCTCAGGGAGGCTAGCAGTCCAGGACTGTGCACGCAGCTGCGCATTGGCTTCGTCGAGCGACGTAGCAGGTGAGCTATTTTTTTGTACAGCCATGAGGGCAGCGCCTCGTTCACGATTGCCACTGTAGTCAAGCAGAAGGGTGAGGACCTTGCCTGTACGGTGTTTCGTGTCGGCGATTGCCTGATCGATTACGGCAATAGTTTCGGGAGTAAGGCTGTCGCGCCATTCGCCAATTGCCTGAATGCGAACATCATGGTTTTCAATCAAGTCATGATCGGCAAAGCGCTTGATGTTTTCGCGGTACAGGCGGTCAATGCTAAGAAAAAAGTCGCCGGAACGATCGGCAATATTGGCGTGCGAGCTGCCCCAGAGCGACAGGTGGGTGACGCCGTGGTCAAAGGCAACTTCAGCCGCTTCGAGCGTGCGGTTAATGCCTTGGTCGTAGAGTTTTTTATAGCCAGTCAGGCCTTGTTGCTTTGCCCAGCGACGATTGCCATCAGGGATAATTGCGAGATGAAATGATTCGGTCATGTGTAATTGATAGTACTCCAGAATTTATCAGGGGTCAAACTTGCAGAGGTATAGCGATTGGTCGTACTATAAGTAGTGATGACAGGCAATAGATTTCATAAGCATCAGTATGGTCCAAATCCTCATGATGGGTCGAGGAGTGAGGAAACGTGGACATACCAGGCTGCGTGTCGCGACATCGAAAACCCTAATATTTTTACGGAAGATCCGAATAAGATTATCGATGAAGAGCGTAAGTTAACGGCTGAAGTACTTGCAAAAGAAGTGTGTCGCCGTTGTGTTGTTAGAGTTGCCTGTTTGAATCACGCCCTCGTGACTGACGAAAGAGTTGGAATTTGGGGCGGTATGACACCGCAGGAGCGCCGTCAGCCACGTCTTGACCACAATCTTTGAGAGGACAGTCGTTCCTGTCTACGCTATACTGAATAGTATGACGAAACGCCTGGCAGTTATTGACGGAAAATCTATTTTTTATCGCGGCTATTACGCGATGCCGAACCTGAGTCTTAAAGATGGCACGCCAACGGGCGGTGTCTTTGGCTTTGCCAGTTTGGCAATTGAGCTAATTAAAAAGCTTGAGCCTGACTATGTAGCAGTTGCCTGGGACAAGCCAAAGACAAATATCCGCAAGCGCCGTGAAATTTATCCGGAATACAAAGCGGGTCGAAAAGCCGCCCCACCGGATTTTTACGAGCAAATTCCAATTTTGCATGAACTGCTTGATGCATTTGGCTGGCCGCTCTACGAACTTGATGATTACGAGGCGGATGACATTCTAGGTGCATTTGCTGACCAGGCGGCGAAAAAGGGAATTGAAACCGATCTTTTGACGAGTGATCTTGATGCGCTGCAGTTGGTGAGCCCGACCACAAAACTCTATGCTATTAAAAATGGCCTCTCAAACATTGAGGAATTTGACGTTTCGCACTTTGAAGACAAGTACGGTATTCGAGTGGACCAGTTCTTGGATCTTAAATCACTGAAGGGTGATAGTAGCGATAATATTCCCGGCGTACCTGGAGTTGGTGAAAAGACGGGCATTCAATTGCTGCAAGAATATGACACGCTTGAAAATATTTATGAACATCTGGCAGATATTAAACCGACCGTTGCTAAAAAGCTTGAGGCTGGTAAAGAGCTCGCCTTTATTAGCAAGGAAGTTGGTCGGATTTGGACTGATGCGCCAGTCGAGCTTGACTGGGCGGTAGCCGATGTGGCTGATACAGATCTGGCTCGTGTAGCGGCTATTTTGAAGCGGCTTGAGTTTAGCTCGCTCGTGAAACGATTGCCGAAGCATATGCAACAGCAGGCCTCAGGTGTGAGCGGACAGGAAAGTCTGTTTGGCGAGTCAACCGCAACAATAGAACCGCTTGAAATAATTGAGTGGCCCGATACATTTGATATCAGCACAGCAACTGAATCGTTCGTGCAACTCAGTGCTGATGCGCAAACAGTATGGGCGTCGGTTGATCGTCGTCACGTTTTAACGAAACCAGTCAGTGATGTCTCTGAGGCAACATGGCGCGCACTTGAAGCAACGAAAGTTATTACGTTTGACGCCAAAGCACTCTATCACAGCCTGCATGCCGTTGGGGTTGAAGTGCGCTTTAATGATGTCCACGATCTTCGCCAAGGGGCATTTCTAATTGATCCGCTTCGTCGCGATCGTTCTATTGCTGGGTTGAGCGGCGAGATTGTCGAGGATGCTGAAGCGGGGCAAGTTATGGCGGCTCTTTGCCGTATTTACGACGAACAGGAGGCGGCATTTGAGGATGAGCCGAAAGTCGCAGCTGTCGCGGCCGAGATGGATTTTCCACTAACGTATATGCTGTACCGCATGGAGGCACGGGGTCTTAAGATTAACAAAGAATTCTTGGCGCAGATGAGCGATGAACTTGGCAAGGAACACGCTGACCTGGAACAGCAAATGTACGATATGGTTGGCTATGAGTTTAATATCGGGAGCCCAGCCCAACTGTCGGAAGTGTTGTTTACGAAATTACAGCTGCCGACGGCAGGCATTAAAAAGGGTAAAAGTGCCTATAGTACCGGTCAAAAAGAGTTGGATAAGCTACGCGGCCAACACCCAATTATTGAATTGATCGAGCGGACGCGCGAGCTGGCAAAACTTAAAAATACATACATTGATACGTTGCCAAAACTAGCCGACGAACATGGCCGTGTTCATACAACATTTAACCAAGACGTAGCGGCAACGGGACGCCTGAGCAGTACAGGGCCAAATTTGCAAAATATTCCGGTCCGCACCGATCTGGGGCGACGGATTCGTGAAGCCTTTATTCCGGAGGGCGATAAAGTGTTTGTGAGCGCTGACTATTCGCAGTTCGAGCTTCGCTTGGCGGCAGTATTAGCTGCCGATAAAGAGTTGATCAATGACTTTAACGGCGACGTTGATATTCACACAAAAACTGCCGCACAAGTCTACGGTATCCCCATGGACGAAGTGACCAAGGCGCAGCGCCGTGATGCTAAGGTGATTAACTTTGGTGTGCTATATGGCATGAGTCCGCATGGCCTAGCGGCGGCTACCGGAATGAGCTTTACGGATGCAAAATCATTCATTGATCAGTACTTTGAACTGCGTGCGCCAATTCGTCAGTTTATTGACGACACGCTTGAAAAAGCCAAGACTGAAGGCTACGTTGAAACGTATTTTGGCCGTCGTCGGCCGACGCCAGATGTCAGCAGTAGCAATTTTATGGTCCGTGAAGGCGCGAAGCGCGCGGCGGCAAATATGCCTATTCAGGGAACAGAGGCGGACTTGATGAAGTTAGCGATGCTTAAAGTAGACGAAAAGATTGGTGATCTAGGCGAGCAAGTCTTGCAAGTGCACGACAGTATTTTAGTGGAATGCCCGGCAGAGAATGCTGAAAAAATCAGTGTGCTTCTGAAAGAAACAATGGAGACGATTGCGCCTGATCTGGGAATTAAACTGCGCGTTGATGTTTCGACTGGTAAAAATTGGGGTGAACTATAAATGAATATTCAGATCACAAAGGTTAATCCGGCGGCGACCCTCCCGCAGTATCAGACAAGTGGAGCTGCCGGCATGGATTTGCACGCCTGTATTGATCAAGCAACGACGCTGCTGCCAGGAGAGCGAAAAATGATTCCAACAGGCTTTGCGATCGCAGTACCTGAAGGATTTGAAGCACAGATTCGGGCTCGGAGCGGGCTGTCAATCAAGCATGGTATCACAATGGTGAACGGGGTAGGGACAATTGATGCAGATTATCGTGGTGAAGTTGGCATCTTGTTAATTAACCTTGGACAAGAGCCATTTGTGGTTGAACCCGATATGCGCATCGCGCAGATGGTTATCGCTAAATATGAGCGTGCCGTCTGGCAAGAGATGGATGTGCTCGATGAGACCGAACGCGGGAGTGGTGGCTACGGTAGCACCGGTACGCAGACCGTATAAGCATAAGATTATTGACTTTTTATCACAAAAGTGATACAATGTATTTATGAATAATAGTGGTGTGCAACGTATAGTTCCGATTATTTTAGTCTTAATTGTGATTATTGTCGCAGTTGCGGCATTGGTTTCGCTGGGCCGTAGCCTCTTTTTTGGCGGTGACTCCAATACGGAAATAGTAGTAAATACCGGGAAAGACGCACTCCTGAATACCTCGATGGACCATAGTGTCCGTATGACCGTTCGTGGGCCGATTGTAGCGAATGAAGATTTCCATAGCTACACAATTACAGCGTCACCAACAAATCGTAATATTACGACCTATGTTGGCTATCTAGAAAGTGTCGTGGATGCAAAAGATTTTGCCAATAACACCCAGGCTTATGAGCAGCTTGTCTATGCGCTTGATCGAGCAGATTTGATGGAAGGTGATGCGCTGGAAGGTGAGGATAACGATACGCGCGGTGTCTGTGCAACGGGCCGTGTCTATGAATACGAAGTCATGCAGGCCAGCAATGTGATTAAAAAGCTGTGGACGTCAACCTGTAAAAATGCCCGTGGCTCCCTCAAGGCAAATAACCAACAAATCCTCAATCTATTCCAGAAGCAAATTCCTGAATACGATGACTATACAAGCAAAGTTAACCTGTAGTTACTGCTAAACACGCTATAATAGCCTTGAGATGATCAAGGCTATTATTTTTGACTGTTTTGGCGTGCTGTATCAGGGGAGCTTAGAGCACTTGTATGATATTTGCCCAGACGCTAACCGGCCAGCGCTGCGGGATTTGAGTCATGCGTCGGATTACGGCTACATTTCCCGAGAAGAATTTCTGCAGCAAGCAGCAGGGCTGCTACAGTTATCGGTTAAGCAAATAAGCGAGGTAATCAATGTATCTCATATTCGGCATGAACCGCTCCTTGAGTATATTCGCACGCTTCATCAGTCGCATCGTATTGCACTCCTTAGCAATATCGGATCTGAGGTTATTTCGCGCTTGTTTACAGCAGAAGAACTGAGCGAGCTATTTGACGTCACCGTGCTTTCAAGTGACATTGGGGCGGTGAAGCCAGCGGCGGAGGTGTATGAATATACCGCTATGCAACTTGGCGTCGCACCCGAAGAGTGCGTCATGATTGATGACAGTGAACGCAATGTCACGGGGGCGCAGTATGTGGGGATGCAGGGGATACTTTATACTAATATGACGCAGCTCAAGCGCGAATTATCCTCGTTAATTAATTGTTGTTGACTTAAGCACAAGGGCTATGTAATAATGTTGACAAACTTGTTCATATAAATAAAAAGGAACGAAAAGACATGATAAAGGTTCGCAAGCAGCAGATATACGCCTGGGTTGGAGTAGTGGGTGTTACTTTGCTTGCGGTATCGCCAGCGATTGCTTCTGCAGCGACGCAGTCAGTAAATACAACGATTACTGCATCGATTGCGGCTGTCATTAGTGTTTCAAGTGGCGGCTCGGTTAATATTGCCGTCACGCCAACAGCTGGTGGTGCCTTGAGTAGCGCAAGCGACACAGTCACTGTTTCGACTAATGCGACAACAGGTTATACATTATCGATGTCCGATAGTGACACAGTCACCAACCTCGTAAGTGGTGGCAATACGATCGGTGCTCACGCGGGGACATATGCTGTTCCTACAGTTCTGGCAACCAACAAATGGGGTTATGCCGTTGCTGGCGGTAACTTTAGTGGTAGCTACTCGGCGGAAACTAACAACGGCAGCAGCACAACGACCTGGGCAGGTGTGCCATCGAGTGCAACGCCACAATCTTTGAAGACAACCGCGACAACCGCGACGAATGATACGACGACCGTATGGTATGCCGTTCGCGCAACTTCGAGCCAGCCAAGTGGTTCATACGTTGACACCGTTACGTACACGGCTGTTACGAACTAATTATTACTTGGCGAACCAACCCGTTTGTGGTTAAATGAAGGGGATATATGGGGGAGAAACATAAAAATTTGGTTGCCATCTATGGGGCAATTGCGGCACTTCTTGCCGTCCTCGTGACACCTGCGCTTGTCTCGGCTGCAAGTCAGACGGCGGGGACAACGATTACCGCTTCGGTTGCAGCGGTTATTAGCGTGTCGAGCGGCAGCACAGTGAACATTGCGCTCACACCTACCGCTGGCGGCGTTGTCAGTAGTGCAAGCGACATTGTGAGTGTGTCGACAAATGCGACGACGGGCTACACATTAACAA
Organism: Candidatus Saccharimonadota bacterium; assembly: GCA_032153715.1. Classification (GTDB taxonomy): domain Bacteria; phylum Patescibacteriota; class Saccharimonadia; order Saccharimonadales; family Saccharimonadaceae; genus SEAL01. The sequence goes on from JALDYR010000002.1 coordinate 241,158, forward strand.
TGTCAAACGGCGATACGACGACGAACTTGACCTCTGGCGCAAATACGATTACGGCTCATGCTGGCACGCAGGGAACACCGACAGCCCTTGCGGCGAATACTTGGGGTTATCGTGTCGTTAGCGTGGGAGGCTTTGGCGCCGGTGCGTATAGCGCCGAGACGAACGCAGGCAGTAGTACTTCAACCTGGGCGGGTGTGCCATCAAGCGCAGCACCAAATACGCTCAAGACAACAGCCACGACTGCAACGGCAGATACCACAACCGTGTGGTACGGTGTTAAGGCGACTTCGGCGAAGGCGGCAGGTAACTATACCGACACGGTGACATACACTGCGGTAACAAATTAGGATTATATTGATGAAGCGAGTTATTCTTTTTACCACCACCCTCATGATTGGACTTGCGTTTGCAGGCTCGCTGCTCATGACATCGGCTGCCCAAGCGCAGTCAGCGGAGGAGACTTTAGAAAGTATCACCTTATCACCGGTAAGCCGTAAGTATAAACTGAATGCCGGCCAAACAATCTCTGAATCACTGACTATCGTTAATGACGGCAAAACTGCCTATGATTTTGTGATGTATAGCCGGCCATACTCGGTGACGAACGAGAATTACGAGCCGAACTTTACCAATACTCCTACGAACGCTGACGCCTATGGCTGGGTTCAGTTTAAACAAGCAAAGTATCACCTGGAAGCTGGCGCCTCAACCACAGTTGAATACACGATTCGCGTACCAGCCAAAGCCGCGCCAGGCGGTCACTACGGTGTTATTTTTGCCGAAACTCAGCCGGCGCAAGAGCAAATATCAGGTAATGCGGTGGTTCGCAAAAAGCGAGTTGGTTCGATTATTTATGCCACCGTTAACGGCACCTATCAGACAAACGGTGAGATTCAAGGGAGTGACATTCCCTTTTGGCAGCTGCAGCCGCCACTTCACGCTACCGCAACGGCAAGTAATGGCGGTAATGTTGATATCACTAACAGTACGACCTATGTGATTAAAGATATTTTTGGCAACACGAAGTATAGCGAAAAGAAAGACTATGTTATTTTGCCAGAAACGACCCGTAAGATGGTGTTCGACTGGAAAGACGCTTCATGGTTTGGGTTTTATAAAGTTGAATTAAGTCAGGATTTACTTGATACCAGCACGACAGACACCGGCTACGTGTTGATTTTGCCGCGCTACATTCCAGTCCTTCTCGTCGTTCTAGCAGTGGCTGGAGGCGCCTATGCGATACTGCGACGCAAAAAGCACTAAACTCCTGATTAGTATGGTGGTTTTGACTGCCGTCAGTTTTGCTGCGGGCTGGCCGTCGGTTTCAGTGAAGGCGCTCACTGGTGGCGATAGTAGCGTGATTAACGCAATGCTTTGTGAGCCTGGCTCGCAGGTATCACTTGCAAACCCACCGAGTGACAGTGTGGTTGCGACAGGAGCCGTATCATTGTCGGGTACCGTGAAGCAGGCAAGTCAGATTGAAGTAAAAATTGACGACATGTTTGATAGCGTTATTGCAGTGGCTGTAGGGCAAGAGACTTTCGAAGGAGTGATTCAATTAAGCGCCGGAACGCATACGATCACCTTAACGGCAATCGATATGTGTGGAGGGGTGAATGCGACCGCTTCAAGTGTGGTGACATATACGCCGCCACCGTCAGTACCATCGGCGGGTGCAGATGCAGAGACCGACGTCAATAAAGATACGTCAAAGCCTGGATCGGGGGCAACGATTACTAGCCCCGGCGATCGCTCAGCAGACCCCGATCCGGTGACTGCGCCTTTTTTGCCACAAGTACTGCTTGATCCACTTAATGCAATATTTCGGTGGTTGAATCTTTCGACGGGCGACGGGCAAGAATTGCAGTCGAGTCGCATGTCGCTGCTTCGTGCGGCAACGCTCACGGTAGGAGTGTATATGACTGCATTTGGCGCGGCCGCTGGCGTAGTCCGTAGTGCGGTTAACTGGCAGCTATTAAAGCGGGTTAAAAAGCGTCAACGAGCGGGCTATGTTCGTCAGAGCTACCGAGTGATAGGAATTTTGCTCATAATACTGACCCTGTTGTGGCCATAAGCAGAAATGGTAGAATGAGGTATATGCGTTTTATCTCGAAGTATGGGCGGGGGCTTGGTGTGATGCTGGTTGCAGTTTTGGGTGTTGCCGCACCGGTTTCAGCTGATCGCCTCGTAAGTCCAAGCTACACGCTCGATACGTCAGTCGCAGCGCCATTTGGAGGGCAGGCAAGCTCAACGAACTACAAGATGATCACGGGTGGCGGCGAGGCGATTAATGGCTCAAGCGCCAGTAGTAGTTACAAGCTTGGGCAGGGCTACGTTGCTCAGCTAGAGCAGTCGATACAGCTTAGTTTAACGACGTCAAACATCGCCCTAGGAACAATTACGCCCGGTGTCTCCAATACTGGCGCGGTATCGGCACAGGTCCTGACGGATGCTCCAAGCTACTCGCTGTCGGTTGCCCAGGATAACAACCTGACGAGTGGTGTGAATACAATCCCAGCGATTAGCGGTGGTACGATTGCGTCGCCAGTTGCTTGGATTGAGGGCACAACCAAGGGGCTGGGACTGACGATTACTGGCGGGCCAAGTGTTCCTGGAAAATGGGGGACGGTAGGCAATTATGGCTATGCAGCTATTCCGTCGTCAACGACCACGCTCTACACACGCAGTGGCTACACAGGCGGGGCGCAAGATACGATATCATTACAGCCGCGCGTTGACACGACGACAGCGCAGCCAACCGGCAACTACACGAACACGATGACAATAACGGCGACGATTATTCCATGAAGCGGTACCTGTTAGCGATTGTTATGTGCGCCGGGCTGTACGCTAGTCTTTCTTCCGTGTCGGTGCATGCCGCTGACAACTTACAGATGCGACCGCTCGTTTATCGAGAAGCGCTTGAAGCTGGGCAGCAAAAGCGCGGCGTGGTTGATCTTGCCAATGGCTCTACAGAGACAGCTGAGGTTGTGTTAACTGTTCGGTTCTTCCGTCAGGTGGGTGATGACGGCGAGCTGACTTTTTACGATAACGCGGATGAAGCAGCGGCAATCACACTTGATGTCAGTGACGTTGAGTTAAAGGCTAAAGAGGCGATTCGGATCGGGTTTACAGTTGATGGCGCCAAGTTGCCGCAAGGCGATGTATTTGCAGTCGTCTTTGCTACAACGAAACACCCAGGCAAGCCGCAGACGATCGTGCCGGCCGTGCAAGTTGGGACGCTACTCATTCTCGAGAATGGCCGTCCAGGGCCGCGTGCGGCACGCATTGCTGGGCTGAGTGTGGCGCCGCTGCAAATTGGCGATGCAGTACAGGGGACGGTTGGGGTGGCAAATCCAGCGAACGTCGAGCAGGCAAGTGGCTTCTTTCCAAAAATGAAAATTGAAATGTCGCCATGGGGGCGATCAACTCAATTTGAAGGACCGCTAGTCTATGCAGGACGGACGCGTACGTTTGACTTTAGCGTTCCTTCAAGCCAGTTCGGTATCTTTAAAGTGACGGTCCGCGCGAACGGCGCTAGCGAAAGCCGCTATGTCTTTTTGATGACCGGAACGTGGCGCATTATTGTGCCGCTGGTGCTTGCGTTGACGCTTGCAGCGGGCATACTTTTCTGGTGGTTACGACGCCGCGGAAAGCTTCGCAAAAAATTGCATCCAAAGGGATAAAAGCGTATACTTGAATCCATAAGCACGTATCTCAAAATAGGGGGATGAGTGTGGACTATTCGAAAGAATAAATGGGTGTAAAGAGACAAATATGATAACACGATGGGGGCGACGTTTGCGAGGCGTACCTGCAATTGGTGCGAGTCTCTTCGTGATCGCTGTTTTTGCCGTGTTGTTGACGACTAGTCTCCTTCATTCGCCACGCGTCCAGGCTGCTCAGACAATTCCGTACAAGGTCAACTTTCAGGGCCGTTTAACGGACGCGACAGGCAATATCAAACCAGACGGTTTGTACAATATGAAAATCAGGATTTATTCTGCCGCGTCGGGCGGAACGTTACTAGGGACCGAAGTGCGCGATGGCAGCTATCGAGTTCAGGTTACGAATGGCTTATTCTCAATTCAAATTGGTGACAATACAGCGTTAGCGCCAAGTTTGTTTACGAATTATCCACTATATATTGAGGTCGAACTCCCGACACCAGCGACGGCGACTTGTGCGACAGTCGGTTGTGGGACGTGGACAGAGGGGCCGATGAGTCCGCGATCGGCGTTAGGTTCAAGCCCGTACGCATTTAATTCGGATACCGTCGATGGAATTGACGGGATTAATATTGCGCAGACAAACGCCGCCAATACATTTTCGAGTACAAACTACTTTACGAACAGCTTGACGATGGCGCAGTACAGTCCGCTCCTGTTTAATATGAATGCCGGTTCATATTCAATCCAAGATGCCGGCGCGGGGGGATATTTCTTGATGGAACCAGCAGGGCTAAACTTGGGCGTGACAGTTTCTGGAGCGTCAGCAAGTACGCCAACGATGCAAGATGCGATTCAGCTGCGTGCTGCAGCGAGCAATGTCGTTTCTGCTGTCGATACCGGCGTGACATACCCAGATAACCTGGTGTCAAACGCCAGCTTTGAATTTGGCTGTTCGGCGTGGATTGGCTGTACGACCACTTCGACAGCAGCGCCATCTTCGGGGCTGTCGTCATCTCGTTTCGTGCAATCGTCACCAACTTCAACCCAGGATATTAATTCCCGCTTTATTGCTGCGCAGCCAGGCGACCAGTTTTATACGTCGGTGAAGGTAAAAACCTCGGCGACGAACACGGGCCAGGGCGGCCTGTGTTTGCGTTTCCTTGACGCCTCGGGCAATACGCTCAGCTGGAGTAACGGCGACTGGACCAACCCGGGTACGTCGTATATCACGAAGTCATGGGTTCATACAGCGCCAGCCAGCACGGCTTACGTGACGCTCTGTCTGACAATTCGTGGTAACGGGGTCGCGGGTGGCACTTGGGACTTTGACGACGCCTATGTCTATAAGGTGAACAAGTCGATGCCAGTTACTTACAAAAATGATATTAACGGGACGACAGCATTCCAGGTTCAAGATGCGAGCGGCGCGAACCTTTTTGTGGCTGACACGACCAATAACGCAATCAAAATTGGCGGTGGTGACGTGTCGCCTAATGCAACGCCGACATTGCTGGTACTTGATCACAAGAGCACCTCGGGCGATCCAACAGGTACGAATGGCGGGATGTACTACAATGCCAGTTCAGGTAAGTTTCGATGCTACGAGGCGAGTCTCTGGAAAGACTGTATATCGAGTGGTCCCGGGCGTAATTTATTTCAATACGCAACAGATTTCATGAGTGTTAACTATTTAGCGACAAACGAGCCAGACATTACGTGGGATGGCTCAATAGCATCATTCACCCAAGGTACGACCTTGGCTGGGCGGCCGGGTGTGGGTAGTATTAATATTAATGGTAGTTCATCAGCTCGCATGTCGCTGTCTGCTAATACTGACACGTTTGACAACCTCTTCCTCGGCAACGGTGCTACATGGACGGCAAGTGCGGGATTTATGATGCCGACGCTTTCTGATGGGTCAGTTCGCTACACGCTTCGATTTGGCTTTATTGATTCTGTCTCAGCCGAATCAACTGACGGCTGTTTCTTGCGCTACGTCGATAACGTCAATAGCGGAGCGTGGCAGGGCGTATGCCGTAACAATAATAGTGAAAGCGTTTGTAATACGGCCGCTACGCCGGTGGCGAATACTTGGTATGATGTTAAAGTTGGCGTTAACAGCGCTGGCACGCTGGCAACATTTGTTGTGAACGATACGTTGTCCTGTACGGTCAATTCGAACATTCCGACAGGCGCAGGTAGGGCGACTTCATACGGCGTCTACGCGCAAAAGAACCTCGCCACAACGGCGCGTTCAATCAATATAGACTACATGGATATCCGCGGCGATAACCTAGCGCGATAAGCTATAATTAGGAGTACTTATGCAAAAACATTTAGATATCATTCCGCATCGAAAGGCCGAAAAGAAAGCTCGCCTTAATAAAACGCAGCGACTTATGCTCGCGGGGGTGGGTATGGTAGTAGTGGCCGCTGTGGCGGTTCTGGCATTTTTTCATCACGCAAACTCGTCGACTGCGTACATTAAAACAAGTGATTATCAGGCGCTGTTTTTAACAAATAGCCAGGTTTATTTCGGCAAGTTGCAGCGACTCAATGATAGCTCGTACCGCATGACAGATGTGTATTACCTCAAGTCAGAAGGTGGACAGACGGCGGCGAATTCGACTGAGCAAAAAGCGAACGATCCAACCCAGCAAGCCACACAAACGCCAACGCTCGTGAAACTTGGTGATGAGTTGCACGGACCGCAGGATGAGGTGATTATTCGCGACAACCAGGTCCTGTTCTGGGAAAACCTCAAGGTAGACGGCAAGGTCAGTAAGGCAATTGCTGAGTACAAGAAAAAAGGCAACTAGTCTTTAAAGCTTCATTGACCGCGATATAATAGAAACATGCCTGAACTACCCGAAGTTGAAACTGTTCGTCGTGGTTTGCACGAACTCATTATTGGTCGCATGGTCGCGCATGTTAATCACGACACCCCAAAGAGTTTCCCTAACGCACCCACTGACGTCGACGCATTTTTGGTTGGCGCAACGATTACTGATGTTCGCCGGCGCGCCAAGGTATTGTTGATTGATCTGTCGACGCAGTACACGCTAGTTATTCATCTCAAGATGACGGGCCAGCTAGTGTACCGCGGGGAAGCGGTGTTTGGGGCAGGGCATCCGAACGATAGTTTGATTGGCGAGCTGCCAGATCGCTCGACACGAGTAACGCTTGAATTTAGCGACACATCAAAGCTGTATTTTAATGACCAGCGCAAGTTTGGTTGGATGAAATTGCTGCTAACGATTGAAGTGCCGAACATTGATTTTATGCAAAAGGTTGGACCGGAACCGCTCGAGGCGGACTTTACGGCTGAGGAATTTACCACTCGCTTTACACGACGCGCCAAAACGAGTATTAAAGCAGCATTACTTGATCAAACGGTGGTGGCTGGCGTCGGGAATATTTATGCCGACGAATCACTTTGGGGCGCCAAAATCCACCCGCAACGCCTAGTAAATACAGTGACGACCGAAGAATTCCACAGGTTATACACAGAGCTGCGTGAGGTCATGAACCTGGCGATTGAAAAAGGTGGTAGTACTGACAAAAACTACGTCAACGCCGAAGGAAAGCGAGGTAGCTACATGGACTTCGCCCGGGTATTTCGCCGTGAAGGGCAGGCGTGTCCGCGTTGTGGTACCGAGATCATCAAGTTCAAGGCCGCCGGTCGCGGCACGCACATTTGTCCGCACTGTCAGCTATTGACTAATTAACACTAGCGTTGTATAATTATATATACAACTATGAGTGCACCATATGAATCACCGCTTGATCAGAATCAACCTCGACATGAGCTTAAAGAGTCTGCGAAGTCGTTCGAGACCTTGCGAGATGAGTATGTAGAGGTGCTGACGACATGGCTTAATGAGGTTGAGCCTACATTGGACCTGCCGGCTCAGCGAGAGGTCGATATTATTAATATCCTTGAAGCTGAAGAGGCGTCGCCAGTAGAGGATGAGGCTGAAACTTTTTTGTATCCATCTGCCGCAACGCGGATTGATAGCCTTCATGGAGTCTCTGAAAAAATAAATATAACTGGCTTGAACTATAACAACATGACCCTGGCACATTTTTCGCTAGCGACGCAATCTGGTGTTACAAATATTGAGCTATATACCATTACGATAGGTATGCACGGACAAGTCACGACCGCAGATACTCAGCATGGTGTGTATGATCATATCATCACAACTGCATCAGAGATGGAGACTGCTAAGCGGGTTCTTGACTTCTACCTTGCTGAATTAACTGAACTCTACTCATCCAATAGTACGCGCGAGATGTAGCGTATACTATAGAGAGTGATAACTCTACTGACTGGTGAGAATACGTTTGAAGCTACCCGCGCCCTGAATGGGCTGGTTGGGGCTTTTCATGGTGACGTCGAACGGGTGGATGGTGCCGAGCTCGAGACGCAACAATTGCCGGATATCTTTATGGGTGCGACATTGTTTGCGACCGAACGTATGGTAATCGTAAAGAATCTGTCTGACAATAAATCAGTCTGGAATGACCTGGTTGATTGGCTGCCGCGCATTAGCGACGATATTCACGTGATTTTTGTTGAAGCCAAGCCGGATAAGCGTACGAAGACGTATAAGGAACTGCACAAGATTGCTGATGTTCAGGAGTTTAAGCCATGGACCGAGCGTGATAATATGTCGGCCGAAAAGTGGGCGATTAGTGAGGCGCAGGTGCTGGGCTTTAGCTTGGATAAAAAAAGTGCACAGACGCTGGTGGCGCGTATTGGCGTGGAGCAGTGGCAGCTACACTCGGCGCTACAAAAGCTTGCCGTGATAGAGACGGTGACGCCGGAGGTGATTGCAGATACGATTGAAGCGACGCCAGCAGAGAACGTCTTTAATTTATTTGAAGCGGCCCTGCGGGGTGACATGGCTCGCGTATCGGATATGATTCGGACGCTTGAACAAACAGATGATCCATTTATGGTCTTTGGTTTGTTATCGGGTCAGGCATTTCAGTTGGCAGCACTGGCGACAGCTGATCGTCCAGCGGCGGATATTGCTAAGGCGATTGGAGCTCATCCATTTGCACTTCAGAAGCTAAATACGTATGCGCAGCGTCGCGGCCGCAATGGGGCAAAGAAGATCTTGATGGCGTTTGCTGAAGCTGACGAAGCCATGAAGTCGACAGCCGCTGATCCGTGGCTGTTGGTCGAACGGGCCCTCGCAAAAACCGCGAATGCCTAAATAAAAAATCCTGCCGGGAAGGGCAGGATTTTTTTAGAGTGACACTAATTATTTAGTTGTCTTTTTTGCAGCTGGTTTCTTGGCTGCTGGCTTTTTAGCGGCTGCAGTTTTAGTTGCAGGGGCTTTCTTTGCAGGAGCAGCTTTAGTAGCTGCTGGCTTTGCTGTCGTTGCTTTTTTAGCAGCAGCTGGCTTAACGCCGGCAGCTTTCGCAGTCTTTGCGAGGCCTGCCTTGCGGCGTGAAGCAGTGTTCTTCTTGATCAAGCCCTTTTTAACAGCCTTATCAATTTCACTTTGCGCTTTTGAAAGCGTTTCGTTGCTTGGGCTTGCGACGAAAGCCTTGTTTGCGCTCTTGATGTCTTTTTTGATACCAACGTTACGGTCACGGCGCTTAAGCGTCTGTTTCATTCGTTTGATGGCTGATTTGATAATTGGCATGTTGTTTCTTACCTCTTATAAGTTATTAGTACAATCAAGGTGTGATTATAGAGGAAAATAGGGGAATTGTAAAGACCTTTCGTTTTTTTGTTGACGGTCATAATTTGCTTATGGTATAGTTAAGCCAAACTCTAGAGAAACAAAAAATAGGAAAACAAAAAATGGACAGCGGTAGCGCCAGACAACAGATAGTTGAAAGCATCAAGAATCATTCTAATATCTTGGTGACAGTCAGTACAAACCCGACCGTCGATGAATTATCGGCGGCGTTAGGGCTGACAATTCTTCTAAATAACATCGACAAACGGGCTACAGCTGTCGTGAGTGGGGCGATCCCTCCAGCTATTACGTTCCTTGATCCGGACAAAACCTTTGAGAGTACCGTTGATAGTCTGCGCGATTTTATCATTGCACTTGATAAAGAAAAAGCAGATCACTTGCGCTATAAAGTAGACGGCGATGTCGTCAAGATTTTTATCACGCCGTACCGTACGACGTTGACTGAAAAAGACCTCGACTTTAGTCAGGGTGACTACAACGTTGAACTGGTTATTGCGCTGGGAGTGAAGGATCAAGATCACCTCGACACGGCACTTGCTGCGCATGGTCGTATTTTGCATGATGCAACGGTGGCGACGATTTCTGCCGGTGCTGAACCAAGTAGTTTGGGAAGCATCGACTGGCGCGATGCTGTGGCGAGTAGTTTGTGTGAAATGCTCGTGAGCCTGACAGAAGCACTTAAAGAGGACAAACCGATCCTAGACGAGCAAATTGCGACAGCCTTTTTGACGGGTATTGTTTCGGCGACTGATCGCTTTAGTAATGACCGCACCTCATCACGGGTCATGACGATGGCTGCCCAGCTAATGGCCGCCGGTGCGAATCAGCAGCTGATTGCCGCCAAGCTTCAAGAAGCGCATGAAATTGGTCCTGGAAGTCACAACAATTCGGGCAGTACGAACAACAGCGAAGGGCACGATGGTACGGTCAATTTGTCTGAGGACAAGTCATCAAAAGTGAACAAAGACCGCAAGAAAAACCAGAAGAAAAAGAATGACAATGATTTACAAATTGAGCGAGAGACGTCAAAACCAGAAGCAGTAGTTGCGCCTGCCGTCGCCGCAGCGGAAGTGCTTGATGCCGACCAGACGCCAGTAGAGACAGAAGCGGTCAATGAAGCCATTGAAGCAGCTGATACCGCCCAGCAGGGCGAGCAGCAGCTAGAAGATCAGCTGTCGAAAATTACCGAGCCAGCTGCACCAGTTCAAACGCTTGCGGACATTCAAAATGAACTTGCTAATCTGACGCCAGCTGAAGAGTCGGCGCCAATAGCTGACGAAGCACAGTCGACAGAATCGACTGCCGAGACGCCAGCGCCGACAGTGTCGGATAATGATATGCCAGGTTTTGAGGCAATGGAAGTGCCCGCTGCTCTCGAACCAGCCCCGGTAGAGGCTGCGCCGCCAGCAGCTGAAGTGTCACCGTTTATTACGTCAACACACAACGCGACAGATTACATGAGTGTAAATGATGCGCCACCCTTTGCATCCCCGTTAAATGGCACGGTCAGCGAGCAGAATAATACGCCAGTCATTGATCCATTTAGTGTGCCAATTCCACCGCTTAACGATGCGCCAACGACGATCGCGCCGCTTGCGCCAAGTGAAGCAGCGCCGTCATTCCCGGTAGAGCCATCGCCACAGCCAGAGGTTATCAATACTGTTGCCGATGAGGCGATGCCGTCATTTGAAGTGACTGACCTGCCAAGCGCGTCACCACAGGCGCCAGCGCCGGTTGAGCTGCCGCCACTTCCACCGTTGCCTGATTTTTCATCGTTGCCGCCACTGCCGCCGCCACCGGCGCCCGGTCAATTTGGGACATTGCCACCGCAACCGCCAACGTTCCCTGAGCAGCCTGGCGATGTCTTTGGCACGCCACCGGCGCCAGAGCCGCCAAAGCCAACGACGCCGCCAGAGCCAGGCCAGTTCCGCATTCCTGGACAGTAAAACAAAAAACCACCGATTTGCTCGGTGGTTTTTAGGTGCGGACGATAAAGTAGTTGATTGCGACGTTGTCGCCAAGGTGGAGGAGGTGATTTTCACCGTCGCTACGCTGGGTGTGGTGAGTGTGAATGATCTGGCGAATCGTCTCGATTTCTTGTCTGGCATCGATTGTTTCGTCAATTTCATGTTGGGGATGGCCAGCTTCCATAAAGACAAAATCAGTATTGAGCTGGCGAAGATGATCTGACGGGATACACGCCAGGCGAAGCTTGGTCATTGGAAGCCCCAGTGATTTCAGGTGATAAAAGGCGAGACAGGCGCTGCGTCCGGCAACGATATGGTCAATATGGCCGGTAATGCCATTGAGGTCCATGCTCATGAACTCAATTTCGATATCATCACGACCCGAGACGGTGGCACGCACTAACGCTTCGATTTCACTGGTGATGGCGACATGGTCGTTGTTGCCAAGCTCGCCGTCCGTATAGCCCAAGTGGTGCATTTCGGTCGCCCCGATCAGCTTGCCGGCATCGCGCCATTCTTGTAGGCGAACGTGGCCAAGGTCCTCGTGGCGATCAGGGTTCATGCCATTTTCACCGGCAGTAAGAGTAATGAGGTGTAATTCGGCACCTGCTTTTGCCTCGAGCAGTAATGTACCACTCGGGCCAAACGCTTCATCATCCGGGTGGGCAAAGATGCCGAAAATTATCTTTTGCATGGTTTTAGTATACTGCATTGTGTATTTCTGGCGAAAATTGTATATTAAAGCTACTATCAGTCACCCGGACTGGTGGTGTACCCAGAAGGAAGGTGAGTGCAATGAGCGCTCGAAAGATCCGACGACCCCGTGTAGTGACGTCTCCAGATGAGGCGCAAACACAGAATGACATGGTGGAATACGCCTGTCACGAATTCGACGCCTACAGTCAAATGTTGACTGTCGTCAGCGCCGCGCTGCGAGAGGTTGTCAAGGATGGTGCCACTCGCATTGGCAACAAAAATGATCCGATCGAGTTCGACGCCAACGATCGAAGTGGAGTAGTGATTGTGCTTCGGCATGAATACGTCTACTTCAAGTTCGGCGACCGGCTCGCGGCGCAGTTGGAGGAATTTTTCACCGTCAGCTGGGCAGGAATAGGAATGAATGGAATGAATTCGGATGTATCCGATGAGTTCCTCATTCTGGTCACCTTCTAAATGCACGACAGGTTACGTTTTTCTTTATAAGCAATAGTTTTACCCATTATTTGGCGGAAATTATTAGATTATATAACTTATACTTGCGTGCAATTAGGGTACTCATACAATATATGACCCGCACGCTAACGACCCCCTTGAGCCCAGCTCGGGTGCCGCCAGCAAGGCGGGTCGTTTAAATTTTAGGCAGTGCGGTATACTGGATTGCAGATGACAGATGGAATTATTTTAATTGATAAACCTGCCGAGATGAGCAGTTTTGGCGTGGTGGCGCGGATTCGCCGCGTCCTCACCAACCAACAACAAAAAAAGGTCAAGGTCGGGCATACTGGTACGCTTGATCCGTTTGCGACGGGCTTGATGATTTTGGTGATAGGCAAAGAATGCAAGAATGCAGGAAATTACAGCAAGCTCGATAAGGTGTACGAAGCGACGTTCCGTTTGGGGCAAGAGAGCAGCACAGGTGATCCAGAAGGAGAGCTGACAGCTATCTCCGACAAACAGCCAACCCGTGAAGAGGTCGAACGTGCGGTCGCGCAATTTACCGGCGATATTATGCAGCGGCCGCCAATCTTTAGTGCCATTAAAATTGATGGCCAGCGCGCCTACAAACTAGCGCGCGACGGCAAAGAGGTAGAGATTCCACTGCGTCAGGTAACCGTGCATAGCTTTGAAGTCGTTGATTACACGTATCCAGAACTCAAAATTCGAACCCACGTCAGCAGCGGCACGTATATCCGCTCGCTTGCCGTCGACATCGGCAAGACATTAGGGACGGGCGCGTACTGCAGTCAGCTACGTCGGACGGCAATTAGTAAGTGGACAATTGATGAAGCACAAACGCTGGCCGAGTACGGCATTGATAGTTAGGAGGGTGAATGGACATTATCGAACTATGGAGCGGATCGACGAAGGCACTGGTGTCAATTGACGGCGGGTGGCTGACGAATTTATCAGATGACTACGGGGATATTCTATTTCCGAAGCGCAAACTCGAGGCGGCAGATGGCAATAAGAAGCAGCGCGGCGGTTCGCATGTTTGTCTACCAAACTTCGGGCCCGGCGGCCTGAGCGACCAGCCGCAGCATGGCTTTGGTCGCGCCATGGTCTGGCAGGTGCAGCAGCAAACGCAAAGCGCTGTCGCACTGGAATTGCCGCAAGGGGACGAGGAATATCAGGCTCTCTCGTCGATACTGACGTACGCGCTTGACGGCGCATCTTTGACGATGACGCTTAAAGTGACCAACAATGGCAATGAAAGCTTGCGGCTTGCTCCTGGGTTTCATCCGTACTTTAGCCTAAAAGAGGGCGAAGGCCAGGTGCATGTTAACGACCAAACTTATGACGTCCAGGATCTGGCGGACACTGAATTCTTTACCAGCGATAGTGCGACCTTGCGGCTTGATCGTCGAACGATTACGATTCGCTCGGCCGATTTGACGACGTGGGCGCTATGGAGTGATCAGCTGGGGAATTATGTCTGCTGCGAACCGACGCTCGGCGGATACCTATTCGAGAACGACGAGCCGCAAGCAAGTGAACTGTTAGCGCCAGGTGAATCGCGAACATACCAAGCGAGTATTAGCTGGTAGCACCTCCGTTAGATTATTGACTTTATAAAGTATTTATGCTAATATAATATCTATATGGAAAATAAGTCTCACTACGTTAATCCAGTCGACGCTGTTGAGTCAGCGCTACGAGATAAACACTACCTGGACTACTTCACGGAAGAAACTCCCTTGCTTTGGACGGAACTGGCAGTGGAAGATCAAAGCTCGCCTGAAGTACTTGAATCATTAGAGTTGCTGGGCTGGCCTGAGGAGGGCGACGCTGAAATGGACCCGGTGCATATCTATCGAACACCTCAGGAGTTCTATGTGGCGCTTTTTAATGCTCATGAAGACGAGTCAAAAGATCTTAATAACTTTCTCGCTCACTTTAGGGCCAAAGATGTTTCAGTGTCAGATCTTGGCGTGGGGCAGGCGGAAGCTCCTGGGTCAATTGAGGATATGTATGGACGTGCGCCGTATTTTCTTCGCGCCAAGGCTGTCGCTCCAGATTTAATTAAGGGCTTGCAAGCTTCCCTTGGAACGGTGCGAGGTGAGGCGCTGAGGGATAAGTTGCAGCAAAACCAGTCGCTCAATATGGGCTTATACGCCGCCTATCGACTCATGGGTCGTTTGATGAAGCCGTCTGACGGCAAACTCCAAATGGAACTCAGCTATCCGCAGATGTTTACCGATAAAGAAGCTGATGTGAATGTCATTACTGACGCACATAAGGCACTGATTCAGTAGGTCCTTGCAACCTCTGTAAAATTCTGATACAATACACAATTGATGATTACTAAAGAGAACAAATCACAGGCAATTGCTTTGACTCAGGTTTCAAAGAACGACGTCGGTAGCCCACAGGCTCAGGTGTCAATCTTGACTGCTCGTATCAAAGAGGTGACGGAACACCTTAAGGCCAACAAACACGATCACATGGCCCGCCGCGGTCTGATCCAAATGGTTGGTAAAAGGAAGCGCCTCCTCAAGTATCTCGAGCGTAAAGACTTTGAACAGTACAAAGCGACTGTCGCAAAACTAGGACTCCGCAAATAGCGGGGTTCTTTTTTTAGTGCGTTATTTTTACCCAAAATGAAAACCGCTGCGATGAAGCAGCGGTTTCTTGTTGGGATGTTTGTGTTTTATAGGTTTGGATTTTCAAGCAGGGCGATAGCGCCGTTGTCAACGATCACCGCAGTATTTGAAAGGACGACAATGCCTTTGCCGCTGGCTTTGTCGACCATCAGCATGCTGGCAAATCCGCCGGTGAGGCCGTTGTGCCACGTGCGGCCCTTGCTATCAATAAACCAGTTGTAGCCAACCTGTTGGCCTGGAGCGGCACTCCAGCGAGGTGTTGTCGCACTGTTGCCAGGTAGTTGATTGCGTAGCGTACTCATTGCGTATTTACCCATATCGGCAATGGTTGAGCGCATGGTTGCGGCTGGCGCGTAGCCTTCGCCGGCATATGGCTGCATAAGTTTGCCGTCAGAACGGGTGCCGCGTGATGTTGACGCCGTGATGTCGTTTGGAGAAAAGAGAATTCGCGTGCTCGCTAGTTGCAATGGATTCAAGACGCGGTTTTGCAGTAGTGTCTTGTAGTTCGTACCTGCAGCAGCAGCAAGAGCGTGGCCTTCAAGCGAAGCGCCCATGTTTGAATACTGGTAGCTGCCTCGAGTTGGCAGGTAGAAGGTCATGCGTGCTTGGTTCAGTAGGTCGGCTCGATTAAATGGTACCAAGTTTGCGCCCGTTAGTTGGTAGTTCAGCGCGGCGACTGCCATACCTGGAGTTGACGGCATACTTGGCAGGCCGGAGCGATGGCTGGCAAGTTCGGCCAGGGTTAGCTGGGCTGATGGATAAAACGAGCTAATTGGAAGCTTTTGGTACAGCTTAGTTTGCTCGGTTACTTCGCCGCGACTAATTGAGTCTGCCATCAAAAGGCCAGCAAAGGTCTTTGAGATAGAGCCAATTTCATACTCGCTACTATTCGTAGCGCCAAAGTTCGCGTAGCGGACGGTGCTGTTGTTAGCGTCGATATAAGCAACGCTAAGGTTTTTGTACTGGCTGCCGAATTGTGCCTGCGCTGCCTGGATCAGTGCCGGATCGCCACTAGTTGCCGGGGAAAGAGCGTGGGTAGCTGTAGCTGGGATGATACTCAGCCCAAGTGCTACTCCTGTTACGATTAATGATGCTAATGGTTTTCTATGCATAAACTCACCTCACATTAAGTTACATGTGAACAATAGTCCTATTTGGATTAGATGTCAAATCTGCTATTTATTAAGACTGTCGAGTCTGAGGGTGGCGCCAGTAGTTTCACTTCGATAGTAGATTTCATACCGGATACAGTCAGTGTCTGCATAGGTGGCATCTGAACAGTTTGAGCTGTCGCTGGTAAAAGCTTTATAGGCATAATCGCGAACGCCACCGGTGACGTCACCAGCCCATTGTCCCCATGAACTGACCGTGCCAGCGGCGGCGTTAGGCTGGAGGAGGGTGTCTTTGGTGATGAGGTTTTTTAAGCGGGTATCGAGCAGTTCCACTTGTGCAACAGCGTTGACGACCCAGCGACTGTTAACGTAGTGGCCATTCAGGGCGTGATAACTTTCAAGGGCTTTTCGCATGGCATAGGCATCAGTTTTGCGTTCGCTGTCGCGGCCACGGGCTTGAACGCCGTTAAAGGCTGTAATGCTAATAGCAGCAAGGATGCCAATGACGACGATGACAATTAACAGCTCGACGATCGTGAAGCCGTCTCGGCGCGATTGTTTCAAGAAGGTGATGCCCATGATTTGTTGTTAGTATATCAGGTCGTGGGTATAATAATAAACCTATGACGACATGGAAATCGGGCCGAGAGTCGGGGTTGCTTGATGATATTATTGCCGGCCGTAAAACAATTGAAGGACGCTTGAATCGAGGTAAGTTCGCTGACTATCGGGTGGGTGATTTTGTGTCATTGCGGCGTGATTATCGTGATGAAAAGGGGGTGCTACATGACGGCGAGTCGAACGCGGCTTTAGTGAAGATTGTTGCAATCCGTCAGTACGCAACATTTCTAGATATGGTAACGGCGGAGGGCTTTCGATCTGTCATTCCGAATGCGGACAATGCTAGGGTGGCGGCTGACGAATATAATCGATTTTATTCGAGTGATGATCAGGCGAAGTATGGGGTGCTGGCGATTGAAATCATGTTTTATAAACGCGAGTCATGACTAAAACGCTCATGCTATACTTTAAGCATGATACAAGCTACATCACTGAAAACTGCGAAAAAGACACTACTCTTAGCTGGACTTCTAGTCCTTCCTGTACTTGCGGCTGCGGCGCCGGTATCGGCAAGTGCGCTCCCAACACCTCCGTCTGGTAAGCAATGGACAGCTGGATTTAGTGATGAGTTTAACGGGACAACGCTTAATACGACCAACTGGTCAACCTGCTACCACTGGTATAGCGTTGATTATCAGGGGTGTACAAATGCTGGTAACAATGAAAAGCAGTGGTATACGCCAAGCCAGGTATCGGTCAATAATGGGGTAGCTCGTCTGAGTGCTGAAAAACGTACGGTGACCGGCTGGAATAACGGCGAACAGCAATATGACTACGTTTCGGGCATGCTGACAACCGGTGGTGAACAGTGGCAGCAAACTGCGAAAAAGACGATGCTGTATGGCTATAGCGAAGCGCGCATCAAAGTACCTGCAGGCCAGGGGTTGTGGCCGGCATTTTGGATGCTATCAGCTGATTACGAGTGGCCGCCAGAAATTGATATCATGGAAATTCTTGGCAACGACACCTCGACACTTCATATGAATACACACTGGGCGGATACGGCTGGCCAACACCAGCAGGATGGCAGCTCATTTGTCAGCGATACGCCACTGAGTGAGGGCTATCACACGTTCGGCGTTGATTGGCAGCCAGGCAAACTAGTGTGGTACGTTGACGGCGTCGCGCGCAAGACAATGACCGGTGCGGGCGTGCCAAGCAAACCAATGTACTTGCTCTTGAATCTTGCGGTGGGCGGTAACTGGCCAGGTGACCCAGATGCAACGACACAGTTCCCAGCGTATATGGATGTTGACTATGTTCGCACCTACACACTTACAAATGCAGGCGATACGACACCGCCAGTGCTTGGCAATTATGAAAGTACAGCTGTACCTGGACAATGGACAAGCAGTGCGCCGCTAAAAGTGACGGCAACTGATAACGTTAAGGTAAATCGCGTCGAGGTAATTGTCGATGGACAAGTCGTCCTGACTGACAAGGTTAGTCCATATTCATTCACGGTCAGGGCATCTGACTTCAATATCGGCTATCATCAGTTATTTGTTCGTGCCTACGATGACGCCGGAAATAAAACTGATGGCCCAGTTGTTAATTTCCAGGTGACAGCAACGAAGATCGGTAATTACTATTATAACTACCGCTTGACGCTCGTTTAATCGCGAAGTTCGTTAAGATTGTTGATGACTAGCGTTGGCTGGTCATTTTCAATATAATCAGCAAGTGCGATTGTCTGTAGAAAGGCAGGTAGCAAATGTTCTTTTGTTGGATTGATAAATTCGCAGCGCGTCAGCTCGATAGCACCGTGCGAGGTTGCCTCTAAATCAATTGATTGATAGTCTTCGGGATTTTCAATATGAAAGAAGAATTCGAGTAGCTCTCGTTCGTCGCCATTCCAGCGCGGCATCTTAAATTGTTGCATAAACAGCAGCTTGCCGATTTTTGGCGCAATACCTGTTTCTTCAATCATTTCACGGTGCAAGCCTTCCTGAAGTGATTCACCGGCGTCGAGGCCGCCGCCGGGCGTTCCCCAGTATTCACTTTCATTGCCGTCCCGATCTTTAAACTTTTGTGCGAGAATTTGATTATTATGAAAAATAATGCCGCGAGCATTAATGCGTCGTTCTAGTTCAGCCATGTAGCCTCCTTGATTAGATTGTTTAAAAGAGGCGCTAGCGGTTCGGCTCGTCCGAACGTACGCGCGTAGAGGATCCAGCTGGGATCATAGTGTGGCTAGTATAGCCTAGTCGGTGACGATAGGGCAACTTGAGACGTCAATCGAGCCTTGGTAAAGGATGTGAGGAATGTAGCGATAAAAAAGAGGAATGCGCTCATAGTGTCGGAGTGCTTCTTGAAAGTAAGCCTTCGTCGCATCGGGTACCTGACTATAAGTTTCAAGGTCCTCGTAACGGTAGGGTGCGAAGTCGTTGTCATCTAGTTCGACCGTTTGCTTAGGTGCAAAGAGGTAAACGGCTAATTTATCTTGATCAAGTTGTGTTGGATCGATTTGATAGTAGGAACGCTTGATTGACGGATCACCGCCAGCTTCAATGAAGGCTTGTTTAAGGTCGATAGGATGGATGCTTGTCATGAAAATAACAGAGTTCCATACTGCGTGATTAAGAAGCGGAATGGTTTGCTCCATAACACGCGGACGACCCTCGTATTTGGCTCTTTGCTGTTCATAAATAGTTGGATAGAAATGTGCTAATTCAGTGAGCGGGTAAAGTGTCGTACCTTGCATTGCACTGCGGCCATCTTTGGCGCGCGGAATGCGGTGATAGAGGTAATTCATGATGTCATTGTAGCATCCCTTTCGACTAGGGGTAATGCGCCATAGTGCTCATGCTATACTGAAATCACTATGACACATGCAGATGACATTATTACGATTAGCCACGCGACCAAGCGTTTTGGTAAGCTTGCTGCCGCCGACGATGTTTCGGTGGTGGTGAAGCCGGGTGAGGTAGTCGGCTTTGTTGGCGTGAATGGTGCTGGCAAGACGACGACGATTAATATGCTGCTGGGATTTACGTCGCCATCGCGCGGTCATGTCTCCTTGTTTAATCGGCCGGTTACCACAGCGAATGCCCACAAGTCACACCAACGTATTGGTTACGCGGCGGGTGATATGGAGCTTCCAGATCGCTTGACGGGCCGTCAGCACATTAACTTTGTACTGGCGCAAGCTGCCGGCAAGCACGGTCAACGACTGCGGGAGCTGTGCGAGATTTTTCAGCCTCAGCTCGACAAGAAAATTAAAACGCTCTCTCGAGGCAATAAGCAAAAGATTGCTCTCGTGGCGGCATTTGTGACCGAGCCAGAGTTGGTGATCCTCGATGAGCCAACCAGCGGTCTTGATCCAATCATGCAAGACGCCTTCTTGAACCTTGTTCGGGCCGAGCAAGGCAAGGGCACGACGATCTTTATGTCGTCACATTACCTTCAAGAGGTGGCGGAAGTGTGTTCGCGTGTTCTCTTGATGAAGAACGGGCATATTGTCGAAGATTTGTCGGCAGAAAAGCTACGCCAAATTAGCGGCAAGGCGGTTCGGATTGTCTCGTCAAAGGCGGTGCGCACGCCAGAGCAGCACGTTAAACAATTGCAGCACGACCATACGGCCGATGGACTGGTGACATCATTTGTATATGACGGTCCAATTATCGGACTGCAAAAGTGGCTGAGTGGCATTGATCATATTACGGATATTGATATTAGCGAACGAACACTGGAAGCGGAATTCCGCAGTTTGTACGTCGAAAATGGGGGGCGCACGAAATGATGAATAGTGTGTATACGAAAACGCTGTATGACAGGCGCTGGTTTATGGTTGGCTGGCTGCTTGGGTTTGCGGCTCTTGCAGCGCTGATGGTAATCTTTTATCCGTCAATGCACCAAGAAGGTTCGCTTGATGCGCTGACGAAGAGTATGCCGCCGGCACTCCAGGGCTTTATCGGCGACTTGGCGAACCTGCAGCAATTCCCGACATACCTCGCGTCGCAACTATTTGATATCCGCATGCAAATTATTGCCGGGGTGATGGTCGTGGTGTTAGCGCTCGGCCTGACAGTGGGCGAGGAAGAGAGGGGGCAGCTACGTACGACACTGAGTTTGCCGCTGAGTCGCAATGCTGTGCTGTTGCAAAAATGGTTGGCGATGCTGACGATTATCGCTGTGACATTTGTCGGGACGGTGATCGGTATTAGTCTGGCACAACTAACAATTGGTGAATCGATTGAGCTGGACATTCTCGCGCGACTGATTGCGATGACCTGGCTCATTATGGCGACTTTTGCGACACTGACGTTTGCGGCGGGTATCGCGACAGGTGGTCGAGCGATTGCAACGTTGGTCGGTATTTTTACCCTCGCTGGCAGCTTTATTCTTACGACTTTTGCTGTGGGGGTTGATTGGTTGCAGGATTACGAAATGTGGTCACTCTTTTATTACTTCCCGGCGGTTGATATTGCTAAAAATGGTGTTGATCTGAGCAATGTAGTTGCCTTGAGCGTTGTGAGTCTTGTGGCGCTAGTGGTATCCTGGCTGATATTTCGGCGTCGCGATTTACGCTAGGGGCGTATGGCAAAGACTCGATCAAAGAATAAAGTGTTTGCAAAGTACGTCCTCGTGGGCGTAGTGACCTTGGCCTGCACTGCAGTTCTACTTGCCTGGATTGACCAGGTTGGAGTTGAGCGGACGCTTGAGTGGGTGGTATCGGAGTAGTAAGTGTGCCAGTACATGATATTATAGTGCTAATGATTCAACGTAAAAGGGTGGCGAAAACTGGTCGACGAGACGGCTTTACGATCGTCGAGTTGTTAATTGTGATCGTAGTAATTGGTATTCTTGCCGCCATCACAATCGTCGCCTTTAACGGCGTACAAGAGCGAGCGCGCGTCGCCTCAGCGCTGGCGTTTGAAAAACAGCTCCGTAGTAAATATGGCGTAGACGCTACAGGCAGCTGGAGCTTTGATGAATGTAGTGGTTCGTCAGTCGCCAATAGTAGCGCGACGGCAAATAGCGACACGATCACCGGAGTGACGACGTGGATTACCGATACGCCGACCGGTTCGGGGTGCGCCCTGCGATTTGATGGGGCGACACGCATCGAAACGCAGGCTACGCTGGGCGCAACTTACTATGTCAAAGGCGCCTGGACGCGGCTGACGAATTGTACGGGCTCAAACCTTATTTCGCAGGCGGTGACGGGCGGTGCAGTCGCGGCGCTCTATAATCCAGCCTGTCGTCCGAGTGCGGGTAATAACGGCACTTGGGGAACGGTCGGCTCGGCGACGGCAATTAATGATGGTAAATGGCACTATGTGGCAGTCATTTGGGAAGCGGGTGTGATGACATTGTACGTTGACGGTAAAACAGTCAGCTCGGCAGCGAGCGCGGCAGCTTTGACAAATCCGACCGGCAAAGTGTCGCTGGCGGCTCACGCAGGCAGCAACTTCTTAAACGGCGACCTTGATAATCCATTTGTCGCTGCCCAGTAAACTGGGGTGGATGTGGCCGTGTTTCCTTGGAATCTGCTATAATAAATACATCACTTGCCAGCAGCGACATAAGTGGTGGATAGAGTAGTGTGTCACTGAACACATTTCTGTACCCGTTACTTATCGCATTAATACTAAAGGGCGAGTGAAAACAAATAGGAGGACAGAAAATGTCTACGATCAACCCGCATGGGAAAGAGATCATTAGTGTCAGTACAGAGTTTGCTGGCAAACCGTTAACATTGGAAGTAAATCGTGTTGGATTCCGCACGAGCGCGAGTGTGCTCGTTAAATATGGCGACACCGTTGTATTAGGGACCGCTATGGTTGGTTCACGTCCGGTTGTACTGGATTACTTCCCGCTGTCAATTGATTATGAAGAAAAATTTTATGCAGCTGGCAAAATTAGTGGCAGCCGCTTTATCAAGCGCGAAGGTCGCCCAAGTGATGAGGCGATTCTGATTGGTCGTTTGATTGACCGTCCAATTCGTCCACTGTTTCCAAAGGGCTATCGTCAAGAAGTGCAGGTCGTGGCAAGTGTCCTGTCGATGGATCCAAGCTTCCGCCCTGACGCGATTGCAATGATTGCAGCTAGTACGGCACTCAGTCTGACTGGTACGCCATTTGATGGTCCCGTTGCCGGCCTACGCGTGTCACGCGTGAACGGTGAGTTCAAAGCCTTTGCAACGCCAGAAGAGCGTGATGCGAGTGATCTTGACCTCGTAGTTGCTGGTATTGAAAGCGGCATCACTATGGTGGAAGCTGGCGCAAACGAAGTGTCTGAGGATGTCATTGCCGATGCACTGGCATGGGCATTTGACGCCTACCAGCCGGCAATTGCACTGCAAAAAGAACTGGTTGCAAAGGTTGGTGTTGAAGCGCGTGAATACACGCTCGTGTTGCCAAATGAAGACATTCAAACTGCAGTTGACGAGTGGATTCACGGCAAGCTTGGCGAATCACTTCGTCGCCCATACCCAGAACGCAACGAAATGGTGAATAATCTCCGCTGGGCATTCCATGATGAAATGCGCGAAAAAATTGGCGCTGACGACTACGAAAAACTCCACGACGAATACGACGAAGCCTTCACGAGCGCACTCCACAAAGACGTGCGCCGCGGCATTGTTGACGACAACAAGCGTCCTGATGGTCGCGCCCTGGATGAAATCCGCGTCCTGTCCAGTGAAACGGGTATTTTGCCACGAGCGCATGGTTCATCACTCTTCACGCGTGGCGTGACGCAGGGTATGAATATTGTGACATTGGCACCACTTAGCTATGCACAAATTGTGGATACCATGGAAGTTAACGACGGTGAACGTCGCTACATGCACCATTACAACGCGCCTGGCTACACAGTTGGTGAAGTACGTCGCCTGAGCGGCCCAGGCCGTCGCGAGATTGGCCACGGCTACCTCGCTGAACGCGCAGTCTTGCCAGTTTTGCCATCAGCGGAAGACTTCCCATATGCAATTCGTAGCGTCACTGAAATCATGAGTCAGAACGGCTCGACTTCAATGGCGGCAACTTGTAGCTCGGTGCTGGCATTGATGGATGCTGGCGTGCCAATTAAGCGCCCCGTATCCGGTATTGCTATGGGCTTGATGATGGAAGGCGAGACGCCATATGTCCTGAGTGACATTGCCGACGCCGAAGATTTTGCTGGCGACATGGACTTTAAGGTAACTGGTACGAGCGAAGGTATCACCGCGATTCAGATGGACATGAAGGTTCATGGTTTGCCAGTTGAGATCCTACGCCAAGCGCTAATCAAGGCAAAATCAGGCCGTGCGCACATCCTCGAGCACATGCTGAGTACCTTGGCCGCACCAAAGCCAACTCTCAGCCCGTACGCACCACGGATTGAAAAGATCAAGATTAACCCAGACAAGATTGGTGCCGTGATTGGTAAGGGTGGTGAAGTGATCAATAAGATCACGGCTGAAACCGGTGCGATGATCGACATTAAAGAAGATGGACTGATCACAGTGGCTGCGCAAGATACGGTGAATATCGAAAAAGCCATCAACTGGATCAAGAGTCTAACTGAAGAGCCGGAAGTTGGCCGCATTTACGAAGGTAAAGTGGTGAGCATTAAAGACTTTGGTGCCTTCATTAATATCCTTCCGGGCATCGACGGCATGGTACATATCAGCCAGTTGTCTGACGAACGTGTTGAGCAGGTGAGCGATGTCCTCCATGAAGGGCAAGTCCTCAACGTCAAGTTGACAGGTATTGATGAGCGTGGACGTTTAAGTCTGTCGGTCAAAGACGCGCAGCAATAAGGCGTAGATTTAGTGTAAAAGTATACCCCACCTCCTTGTTGAGGTGGGGTATTGTGTATGCACGGGAAAGACGCAAAGGAGATTTGTGATTACTAAACTGCGGGTCGTGATTCGCTTGCTTAGTTTCAGTGCGCTGTAGATATTGATTTTTATTCATAAGTGTGTTAATATTTAGGAATACCGCCCTACAGACCTACAGAGGCATGTCTTATAAACAAAATTTCTTGAACAAATCAGAGTAATTATAACGATTGTTCACATTTGGCCAAGAAGAAAACATATCTTGTTCAATCTTTTATAAATTTATTTATTTCTCGAGGAACTCAAATCTCTAGATACACTACCAAGTCGTAAATCGGCTAGGGGTGCTTTTGATATATTTCCTCGAAAAGGAGAAAAATGAAACAAACTACATCACACATACAGCGGCGCAAAAATGACGCCGCCGACCGAAAAATTCGTCACTACCAAACGACCAAAGTAAAAATGGGACCAGTGCCGCGTGATACGCTCCGCATTGTGCCACTTGGCGGACAAAACGGGATTGGCGAAAAGAATATGATTGTTGTCGAATATAATGACGATGCGATTGTCCTCGACTGTGGGTTTAACCTGGGTATTGAGCTACCGGGTGTGAACTACGCCATTCCTGCGGTTGATTATCTACAGTCAATCAAACACAAGCTCCGCGGCTATGTCATTAGCCATGGACATATGGATCATATCGGCGGTTTAATCCACATTGCACCTGAATGCCCTGCGCCAATTATCGGTAGTCGTTTTACGATTGGAATGGTCGGCGTGCAATTTGAAAAAGCCAGTGAAAACGGACTTGGCTTTCAGCCTGAACTGACGACGCTTGATATGGATAGTCATGAACGATTGCAGCTCGGCGCGTTTACGATTGAGTTGGTCCGAGTGACGCATTCAGTGCCAGAATCGTCGGCGATTGTCATCGACACACCTGTCGGTCGGCTGGTGAATACCGGAGATTTTCGCCTCGACCCAGAGCCACTCGATGCGATGCCAAGCGATATTACGCGGCTCAAGCAGCTTGGAAACGAAGGTGTGCTGTTGCTTATGAGCGAGAGCACTAATACGACAAGGCTAGGGCGGACGCCCACTGAACATACCCTGCAGAAAAGTTTTAACGACTTGATCCAGCGGGCAGTGGGACGAGTGTTTATTGGTGTTTTTTCAACGAACATGAACCGTATTCAGATGATTGTGAACGCTGCGGCCGCACATAACCGCAAGGTTGTCCTTGATGGCCGGAGTATGATGGCGACCGCCGAACTTGCGGTGCGGCTGGGTAATCTGAAAATTCCAAAAGAGACACTAGTGCCAATGCGCGAGGCAGTTAATCTACCTGATGATCGGCTGGTTGTTGTTTGTACAGGAGGGCAGGGTGAGCCAGGGGCGGCCATGACGCGTATGGCGGCTGGCGAGCATCAGTATCTGAAATTAAAACGCGGTGATACGGCAGTGATTAGTAGTACGCCAATCCCGGGGAATGAGCGGAGCTATCAGCGAGTTGGCGACGATCTGGCGCGGATTGAGGTCAAGCAGTATCGTCATCCGACGCACGAGATTGACGGGTGCGGACCGCTCCATGTGTCTGGTCATGCCGCACGCGACGAGCACGCTGAAATGATCCAGTTAACGCAGCCGCAGTATGTACTGCCGATTTATGGCGGCGCACTTAACCGACAGTATCACAAGGATATTGCCCGTGCTGCGGGAATGCGAGACCAGGCGATCATCATGGCAGATAATGGGGTAGTGATTGAGTTTGGCGCCAAGAAGGTGCCGCAAATAAAAGGAAGTGTCACTGCAGGCGCACGCCTAGTTGATCAGACGGGCGCTATTGTCCCAGGGCTGGTTATCAAGGATCGCTTGCTCCTACAGGATGATGGCGTGGTTGTCGTGATTGTGACGCTTGATCGTAAAACCGGCCGGTTGCTATCGAGTCCAGATATCATTACGCGCGGGACAATTTCGATACGTGACAATGTCGAGCTCGTTGAGGCGCTGCGGATGGAGCTGCGTCAGGCCGTGAGAGTGAGGCGCGTGTCACATGCGACGCTGGAACTTTCAAAACTGCAGTTGAAAGAGCGGGTAGTGAAATTTATCGCCGTGCGCACGCAGCTGACACCGATTGTCATACCGGTAATTACCTTTGTGCAGGCGGATGGTCGAACAAACCGTATCGCAAAGCCGGTTGCCGATGCCTACAGTGAGTAGGGCTGCCACAGGCTATTTGCTATAATAGATAGAGAGATATCAGGAGGAATATATGCTTCAAAAACTTCTTCGATCGACAATTTTCCTAGCCTTCTTGAGGTGGCTAGCGCCAAGAGTGTGGCGAGTTATCAAGCGTAGATACGAGACCTATCACAGGACACACGGAGCTAAATAGGCGATAGTGTCCTGAGGTAAAGGGTGACTTGATTTGCTACTTTATCGAACGCTTTTAAGTATGAGCATGATATACTAAAAACTAACAAAGTATGGTGGGACAAAAGCAATTTTCTAGGGTGAACAGACGACAAGCGGCTGGCTTTACGATTGTCGAACTGTTAATTGTGATCGTCGTCATTGGTATTCTGGCCGCCATTACGATCGTGGCGTTTAATGGGATTCAAACTCGAGCAAGTGACACCTCGGTAAAGACCGACCTCATGAATATAACCAAGAAGGCCGAGGCGTACCGTGCCATCAATACCGTGTACCCGTCAAACACTAGTCAGTTCGTAAATGAGTACGCTGTTAAAACGAATACTAATGCCTACGCGATAACGTCAGCTGTTGCGTATAATTTGCTGTATTGCTCGATCAGTCCATATGATACGTATGCGATTCTTGCAACTGCCGCGAGCGGTAAAAAGTTCTATTCTATGAACGGTGGGGCAGTGCAAGAGTATACGGGCGCGACAATATGGTCAAATTCGAATACATCGGCGATTTGCGGGAGTGTCCTAGCTGGCTCGAACAATACGGGGCAAGTGGGGTATAACTATAGCGATACGACCACTGGTCCATGGCGTGCTTGGGTGGGTGCGAACTAACACCTTAGTCTCATAAGCTATACTTAAAGTATGGACAAGCAGCAGCAACTCGATCAGGTAAAAGCGACGATTCTCGAGAAGAACATTTGCCCCGAACTTGCTGCCGCGGCAACAAACTTGGTGATGGGCGATGGTAATGTTGACGCTGACATTGTTTTTATTGGCGAGGCGCCCGGCAAAAATGAAGACGAGCAGGGGCTACCGTTTATTGGGGCTGCCGGCAAGTTTTTGAACGAAATGCTGGCTGCGGCCGAGATGGACCGCAGCGACGTTTATATTACCAATATCGTCAAATACCGCCCGCCTAATAACCGTGATCCGCTACCAAGCGAAAAACAGGCCTTTTGGCCATACTTGCTGAAACAACTCGAAATTATTGAGCCAAAAGTAGTAATTACGCTTGGTCGTCATAGCATGGAGTATTTTTTGCCAGGCATGAAGATTGGCGAGATTCACGGCCAAGCGGAGCGAATTCAGTTTCGTGATCATAAGCTAGTCGTTGTGCCGCTCTATCATCCAGCTGCGGCCCTCTATAATGGCAGCCTGCGCCAGACGTTAATTGATGATTTTCTGACAGTACCGAAGATTATCGAAACGCTGTAGTCGAGGCGTGATAAAATCGTACAGATGATATGGCAAAACGTAGTAAAAGGCGGAAGTTTAGCGGCGCTGATGATTGGCGCTGTGCTTGCGATCCCGCTTGAGCACAAGCTTGCTGGTTATGGCGTCTTGGCGCTCGGTGCGCTGGTGACGCTGGCGGCCGACAGGGCATTTGCTAAACATATATTGTTAATTTATATATCGGTGTCACTGCTGGCGTTAGCACCGATTAATACTGATACTAATTTGCTCCACATGATCACTATGGGTGCCGTACTACTAGCGGCGGTGGCTATTCCGTATGTGGTGACGCGGTACGTGTACCACGAAGAGGTGATTAAGTATCCGATCGGCAAGCACACCTGGACGAAGGGGCATATTGGCTACTTGTTGCTAGCCTTGGTGCTGAGTTATCTGATCCTGCCGTTTTGGATGGCCTCGACTGGTGAATACGCCAACTGGACGGTCGAGTTATCGTGGAGCTCATTAGGCCTCCTTTTTCTTGGGACGAACGTCCTGGGGATTTGGGATGAGCTGTTCTTTATTGTGACGACGCTGGCATTACTGCGTCGCCATATGCCATTTTGGCTCGCGAATCTTATCCAGGCGGTGCTGTTTACGGCATTTTTGTACGAGCTTGGCTTTCGCGGCTGGGCGCCGCTGTTGATTTATCCCTTTGCGCTATTGCAAGGGGAGGTCTTCCGTCGCACCGAGAACCTGACGTATATTATCGCAATTCATCTGACAATAGATTTCGTGCTGTATTTAGCGTTGATTCACGCGCACTTTCCATACATTCTGCCAATCTTTATCACGGGCTAATTGATGACTTTGGGAACATACGACACGTTACGGAACTTGCGACTCGACAAACAGAGCATGCCGTATTTGATATTCGGCATGCTCGCAAGCGCGTCGTATAGCGCAGCAGTGGTACTGACATTGCCGTGGCTCAGTGCTACTTTGTGGCTACTCACGATTCTATGGGTGTGGCTGCGGGTTGCACCACGCACGCGGCGTTATCTGCTGATGATTATTGCAATGTTCGTAGTAATGTCAGTTACGCCGGTCGGTACAAAAACAGACGTCACCTTCATCGCGCTAATGGGGGTGGGTATGCTGGCGACAGTCTTATTGCCGTTTATAGCAGAAAAGTATTTATTCCGGGAAGATATCCTTCACATACGGTTTAATTTGCATCATCACTGGAAGCGGCGCGAGATTGGGTATGTGGTGTTTGCGGCGCTATTTGTACCATTTTGGCTAGGACTTTATTTCTTTACGAGCGACGCGAGTGCGCATTGGCAGCTGGAGACGCCGTCAGATGTGATTATTGTGTTTGTCTCGATTATGGCGATTGGCGTGTGGGAAGAGCTTGTTTTTATCGCCACGTTGTTCGGGCTGTTGCGCCGTTATTTGCCGTATGCGTGGGCAAACCTTGTGCAAGCAACATTTTTTGCAGCATTTTTATATCAAATCGGTTTTCAGGGCTGGATTGTGATTAATTTATTCTTGTACGCGCTATACCAAGGAATGGTTTATTACCGGACGGGTAATTTGGCGACGACGCTGATTATTCATGCGCTGGTTGACCTGGCTGTCTTTGCGACGATTTTCTTTTCGGTTTATCCACCAAGCGTATTGTTCTAGGCTGTTCAACAGGGGTCGTCTTGCAAACGTAAATCAAGTTTGCTACAATTAGTCTACTTACAAAGAGGGAAATACTATTGGTGGCAGGCAAAACTCCCTCAGCTCGTATTTTATTTAAGTCATATAACCTTATTTCAATAAACAAAAGGAGAAATAATACATATGGGTCAACAAAGACTCGGTAACGCTCGACCTGACGATCAAAACAAGCGCCCGCAAGGACAGCAACGTCAGAAATCAAACAACACGGTTCTCAATAACACCAGTACTCGCAAGGGTGAGGTGTTCCGCGCACAGCGTCGAACCAGCGAAAACGTCAATCTTCGTGCTAGCCAGCACATGATTAACATCCCTGTAAACAAGTCACTTTTTAACGGCTACCATGGTCGTCAGTTCAGTATGGCTGATGCGAAAAAGATGCCAAAGACCAAGGGTCCTGTTCTCAAGATCATGCCAATTGGCGGTCTTGGTGAAATGGGTATTGGCAAGAACATGATGGCGATCGAATACGAAAATGACATTCTTGTCATCGACTGTGGGTTCTTGTTCCCAGGCGCTGATTATCCAGGTATTAACTACATTACCCCTGATATTACATACCTCGAAGAGAACAAGCATAAAGTGCGCGCAATTGTCTTTACACACGGCCACCTTGATCACATTGGTGCGTTCCGACACATTGCTCACCGCCTGCAGGCACCGGTATACGCCAGTAAATTTACGCTTGGCATGGTGCAGCGCACGATGGAAGAGGCGACAAGCGGCTATGAGCCTACGTACCACGAAATGAATCCTGAAGCGCACGAGCGCGTACAGATCAGTGATAACTTTAGTATCGAATTGGTTCGCGTTAATCACTCGATCCCTGACGCAACAGCGGTTGTCGTCCGCACACCGCTTGGTGTCCTCGTGGACACTGGTGACTGGCGTTTCGAAGACAACCCAGTTGATGGCAAGAAGTTCGACCTTGAACGCCTGACAGAAATTGCAACCACAGAAGGTATTACGCTTCTGATGAACGAATCAACCAACTGTGAGTCAGATGGTACACACACCCACGGTGAGTTCGATATCCAGCAATCAATGGGGCAGGTGATGGATAAATATCCAAATAGCCGGCTTGTTCTCAGCTGTTTCTCATCACAAATTCATCGTATGCAGGTAATTTTGGAAGAAGCCAAGAAGCATGATCGTAAGGTCGCGTTTGCTGGTTACAGCATGATTCAAAACCTTGAAGTAGCGCTCCGTGCGAACACGATCAAGATTCCAAAAGACGTTGTCGTGAAAATGGAAGACGTCGTGAAGCTACCTGACGGTAAAGTAACGATCGTTTGTACTGGTTCGCAGGGTGAGTTTAACGCCGTTTTGAACCGTATGGCATCTGGTGCACACAAATTCATCAAGATCAAAAACAGCGACGTAATTGTCTTTAGTTCAAACCCAATTCCAGGTAACGAAAAGTATGTCACCCGTACGGTTGACGGTTTGATGCGTGAAGGTAGTGCTGTTGTCCAAAACGGCAAGACGCACCTGACAGGCATTGGTCCACTTCACCTTTCAGGTCACGGTTACTACGATGACCATGTCAAGTTGGTGAACGCGCTGAACCCAACATACTACATGCCAATTCACGGTGAATTCCACATGCTTGTCCACAACGCTGAACTAGCAGAAAAAGAAGCGGCAATTCCACGCGACAATATCTTTGTCTGTGACAGCGGTGACGTGATTGAAATTACGCCAGACGGCGCTAAAAAGAATGGCCGTATCCCAGTTGGCGGTATCATGTACGACGACAGCGGTGCAATTGTCAGCGAAGTCGTCCTTAAGGACCGTATTCACATGGCAACTGAAGGTATGTTCGTAGTTGTCCTGACGGTGGCTCGCGGTAGCGGTCGCTTGATGACGAGCCCTGATATCATCAGTCGTGGTTTCATCTACCTTCGTGATAGCGAAGAGCTGATGGGCACGATTCGTCAGTACTTGAAGCAAAAAGTTGCCCGCAGCTTTAGCGGCAAGAAGATCGATCTTGATCAAATCAAGAAAGAACTAAAGGATGAAATTACTCACATTCTGTACGACCAGACACGTCGCACGCCAATCGTGATCCCGGTGATCAACGAAATTGGTGGCGGTGGCGGTAATCGCGAACAGCGCGATAACGCAGGTCGCGGCAATCAGAACCAAAACCGTTCACAGAACAACACTGGTGCTGAAAAGCCGGTTGGTGGCATTGTGCCAAAGCTTCCTCCGAAGCAGTTCCCGGCAAAGCAAATGCCTGATACTGAAGCAGTTGACCCAGCACTTCGCGCGAAAACAGCTGATCAGCGCCCATACTAAAACGCGCTATATTATAAAAAGCTCCGACATATGTCGGAGCTTTTTTGCTGACGAGGACGATCATGATTATGCTATACTTTTTGTATGAAGAAGACGCCGGGTGGAGGCTTTACAATTGTCGAATTACTGATTGTCATCGTGGTGATTGGTATTCTCGCGAGTATCGCAATTGTGGCGTACAATGGCGTGCAAGCACGGGCGCAACAGTCAAAAATAAAATCTGACGTTAAGCAAATTCAAAAAGCGATTATGGCGGCACGAACCCAGACGGGGACGACGCTCTATGGCATTACCAATAACGACGCAACGGCATGGTTTTGTACGCAAAAAACATCAGGGACGAATTTAGCCACCTTGCCAAAGACTGACAATTGCTGGGTCGTGTATACGAGCACGCTGGACCAAATCAGTGCGGCAAGTGGTATGAATATCCGCAATCTTCTTGATCCATGGGGGCGACCGTACTTTATAGATGAAAATGAAGACGAAAACAACGGTGGTAGCTGCACGAAGGATCTGATTGGCGCCTATAAAACCCCATTCGTTTATGATGATTGGAGTCCGGATAACAGCGTACAGCTGTCGAATGTGAAAGCCGGCTGCTAACTACTGCCAGACGCGGACATAATCGACATACATCGCCGTGCCACTCGGGACGGTGTAGCCTTTTTTCAGGCCAAGGTTCAGGATGACGTACTGTGGCAGGGCAGTGATATTAGCACTGGTCGTATAGCTTGGTCCAGCTACGCCATCAAGATAGACTTGGATTTTGTTCGCTGACCATGATAGGCCGTAAATGTGGTAATCCTGGGTGTAATTGATACTACTATTGCCATAGAGGGCGATACCGGACTGGAGGGGATTTGATGACGAGCCGTAGTGGTAGTTGAACGTTGGGCGGGTTTGGCCCTGTAGGCCAAACTCAAACACGTCAATTTCTGGCGGCCAACTTTGATCAACGGGGGCTGATAGTGTCCAAAAGGCTGGCCAGACACCAGTGTTGCCAGGGACTTTAATGCGGGCTTCCAGGTAGCCGTATTTGTAGCTAAAGTTGCGGCCATTTTGCACCATGCCTGAACTATATGGGTAGCCGTTTGTAGCGCCTTGATTGAGGGTGAGCACGAGACTGCCATTTTGCACCTTTGGGTTATTGGCTAGATAGTAGGCATCTTCGTACTGTGGGTTGTATGGGTCGCCGTAACTGTATGAGGGACCGCGCTGGGGTGTCCACATGGCGGTGTTGAGACTCGAGCCATTAAATTCATCCTGCATGATCAGTTGCCAAGCGCCACTGATGCCATACGGGACCGGCACTGGCGCAGTGCACGAGGGGTAGGTACCGCTATAGCCAGCTGGACATTGTTGCGTTTGAATAGGGGGTGCCACGCTTGAAGACGATGACTTCGAGTTATTGGTTGCCAGTTTTTGTGTTGCGGTGGGGGAGGTCGCGCCCTGCGCCGTCGGCTGAAGGGGTGACGTAGCACTACCAGGTGCTTGGGCTGCACCTGTCGGGCTGTCACTACTATTATTGCTCGAGCGAGGCGACGATGGTGTGGCGTGTGTAGGCGAACCGGTTGATGGCGTCACCGCTGGCGTGTCAGTGGTCCGCCGGTTGCCTGAGTGAAGGAGGGTGCTGATGTAGGCTGAGGCTGTCACGGAGCTAAAGGCAAGAACTACCATGCAAACAAGGAGGAGGGACTTTTGGTGATGGATCAAAAGGATTTTATTCATGAGGTGCAGGTATGTGTTTTTATTGTAAACTAAACTAACATTAACATGTTTACGCTTAAAAAGCAATATCATCGCCTAATGAGCATGAGAGACTTGCAAAACGTAGTAAAATTTGCTATAATATGCAAAGGAAAACAGTATATAATAGAAAACAGTTATGGCAAAAAGAAAAAAAGTCTCAAAAAAGAAATCAGCACCGTCTGGACCAAAGCATAGCTTGCCAGCTGGCTTTTGGCAGCAGGTGACAGCAGTTGCGTTGATTGCGTTTTCAATCCTCTTGATTGTGGCCTGGTTTGGCGCTGGTGGTCCGATCCTTGACTGGGTGCAGCAAGCGGCGCTCAATACAATTGGCTACGCGGTGTACGTCGTGCCGTTTTTATTTGTCTATGTCGCGGTCGAGATCTTTAGGGCAGAGCATAACAAGCTGCCGTTTGTGATGAAGTTTGCAACGACGCTGTTGATTGTGTGGTTTGCTGGTCTCTTTGGCTTGATGGAAAGCGATACCGGCAAAACAACGGGTGGATTTGTTGGCGATACCGCTAATAGCGGCATGTTGGCCCTCGTCGAATCGCCAGTCGCGGCCTTTATTTACATCTTTTTGATTGTCGTGACGGTGCTATTTGTGATTCGCGTCTCGCCAATTACGATTATTAAAAAGCTATGGGAACTGGCTCAAACCGACAAGTCAGAGCAAGAGAGCAATGTTCAAGTCATGCGCAAAGCTGCGAACGCTGACGTGCCGGAAAAGAAATCAGCCCCAATTACTGATTTCAAGATGAACGCTGGTGTGCCAACGCTTGATCCGGCTGAAGCTGCGACACCAGAGGACAAGAAGCCATCGAAGCTCTCAAGCCTACGCGGTAGTGTAAAGCAAGACAAAGCAGCGGAAGAGGGTGCTGCTCTTGTTGCGATCAACGATCCAAATTGGAAGTCGCCAAGTGTTGAATTGCTTGAAAAGAAGCAATCGCCAGCCGACGCCGGTGACGTCCAGCAAAATGCGCAGACGATCAAAGACACGCTTAGTGAATTTAATATTGATGTCGATATGGAAGGTGCCAACATTGGACCAAAGGTGACGCAGTACACCCTTCGTCCGCCAAGTGGCGTCAAGCTCACTCGTATTACCGCGCTGGAAACAAACATCGCGCTCAACCTTGCCGCACAAAGCCTGCGTATTGAAGCGCCAATTCCTGGCCAGCGCGCGGTTGGTATCGAGGTGCCAAACCGTCGAGCGGCTGACGTGCGCTTGTACGGCATTTTGACAGCCAAGCAGTGGAAGAATAACCGTGAACCACTCAGTTTCGCAATTGGCAAAGATATTTCCGGCGAAGCGGTGGTTGGTGAGCTAAACAAGATGCCCCACCTTTTGATTGCTGGTCAGACCGGTAGTGGTAAGTCAGTTATGATCAATACTCTGCTGACAAGCTTGCTGTACCGCAACAGTCCAAGTGAAATGAAGCTGATTTTGGTGGATCCAAAGCAAGTGGAAATGGCGCCATACGAAGATATTCCGCACTTGCTGACTCCGGTCATTACCGAGCCGGAAAAGACCATTAGCGCCCTCAAATGGGCGGTTAACGAGATGGAGCGTCGCTACAAACTGCTGGCGGATGAAAAGCTGCGAGACATTAAATCGTACAACCAAAAGGTCCAAAGTGGCGCCAAGAAGGTGGAAATTGAAGACGCTGATGGCAACATGCAACAGCACGATGACGGCGCAATGCCATACATTGTTGTCGTGATTGACGAGCTGGCCGACCTCATGATGGTGGCGGCTCGCGACGTGGAGGCATTGATTGTACGCCTGGCGCAGAAGGCGCGTGCGGTTGGTATTCACTTGGTGCTCGCGACGCAGCGTCCATCAGTTGACGTTATTACTGGTCTGATCAAGGCTAATGTGCCGGCGCGTATTGCCTTTACAGTCGCGTCGCAAATTGACTCGCGTACGATTCTTGACCAAGTCGGTGCCGAAAAGCTCCTGGGGCAAGGTGACATGTTGATGCTAACGCCAAGCATGAGCAAGCCAAAGCGTATCCAGGGTGCCTGGGTGATGGACGAAGAAGTTATGAAGATTACCGACCATTTGCGCATGCAGTCAGCGCCGCAGTATAACGACGAAATTGTGTCGCAGCCAGTGCAGTTGAATGGCAAAGGTGGCGTCGTGATGGACTTTGCGACCGATACCAGTGGCGATCAAACGTACCAAGAAGCGCTGCGGATCGTGATTGATAGTGGTAAAGCGAGCGCTAGCTTGTTGCAGCGACGCCTCGGTATTGGCTACGCCAAAGCGGCTCGGTACATCGATACGATGGAAGACCAGGGTGTTGTTGGGCAGGCGAGTGGCAATAGCAAGCCGCGTGACGTACTAGTTCGCAGTATGGACGAGCTTGCTGGCGCCGTTGAATAACTCTCGACTACGCGAAAAATGAAAACCCCCGCTATCATTTCGGTAGCGGGGGTTTGTTTAACGAGAATGCTGTGCCGTTGCCGCGAACGTTTGGAGCAGCTGAATGACGTAGAGCGCGATACCGGGATCGCTAACGTCAAGTTTTGCGATGAAATCTGCATCCGGGAGGCTAATTGTCGGGTCGGATGAGCGAACGTGCTTGAAGTAGAGGCGAGCATGCTGCTCAAGTGTTCTTGGTGTCTCATCACGAGAATATGTCAAGAGCTCTCCAGCGGTGGTGAGGTAGACGTTTACTTTGATCAGACTTTTTCGAAACGGCGCCCCGTGGATTTTCCAGACACGTTCTTGTGTCGGAAGGGTTTCGTTGGGGGTGTGGTCGCTTCGCGCGAGCACCTCAAGTGTCTCGCTGATCTCACGCGACAATGCCTTGTTAATGACGGCGATGACGCTATCGAGCTCGGCTTGTGTCTTCTCGACTGCTGCGTAGGCATTGTTCAGCACCTGGAGAGCGCTGACATGCTGCTCATGGCAGTAGTCGATAAGGAGAGAAAGCTGTCGCTGGTCCATGAGACTCCTTCGGCGCGGGGTGGTCTTGTTAAACTCCTTTTGGAGCTCAACTAAAAAGATGGTGCTCGACAAAATCATCCTAACTCTACCACCGTTATTCGGTTTGCTCAAGCATAACTACTTTTGCTATACTGACAGCATGTACAGTACCTCTCGTCATTCTGGCTTTACGATCGTTGAACTGCTGATCGTTATTGTGGTCATTGGCATCCTGGCAGCCATTACGATCGTGGCCTTTAATGGGGTGCAGGATCGAGCGCGGACGAATAAAATCAATTCAGATGTGGCGATGCTAAATAAGGCAATTCAAGCGGCCCGGGTGAATAGCGGCGAACAGGCAACGCGGTATGTGACTGGGGTGACTGCTACGGCCTCGGCATGTGTCAGCACGCTCGATACGATTGATCTTGCCGACAAGACAGCGGCGGCGGGTTGTTGGACAGCATATAATAACGCTCTTAATGCAATTAGTACCGCCAGCAGTATGAACATTCGTAATCTAGTCGATCCGTGGGGGCGACCATACTACCTGGATGAGAATGAAAAAGAGGGAGCGACAACTTGTGGTATCGGTAGGGATACGGTCGCTGCCTTTCCAAGACCTCGCACCCAAGGAAGTTGGGCAAATACCAACGCTATTTCCATACCATACATAACTCCTGGCTGCTGATAGAATAAACGTAAACGATTTGGTATACTTTTTATAATATGAACCACGAAATAACGAGGCGCTCGGGTGGGCGTGGATTTACTATCGTCGAACTGTTGATTGTGATTGTCGTGATTGGTATTTTGGCGGCCATTACGATCGTGGCGTTTAATGGGGTGCAGGTGCGCGGCCGCGATGTGGCACGGACGTCGGACGTAAAATCGCTGCAAAAAGCTATTGAAATGTACAAGGCCGACCAGGGTAATTATCCGCTTCATACAAGCGGCACGGATAACGCCGGCACTAGCATTTCGAATCTGACGAGCTTATTAGTCCCGCAGTATATCGCAAAAATTCCAACCGACCCCGGCGGGCTGCAGTATCAATACGTTCGTGGAGTGATAGCAAATAATTCCTATGCAATTCGTGTTGTGTATGAAGGAAAAACGCCGTGCAAAATGGGCGTCAATAGTGCATCAACTGGCTGGTGGGGGTATCCGGAATGCTAGGTCGAGGAAGACAAGCTAAGTCGGCTGGCTTTACGATTGTCGAACTATTGATCGTTATCGTCGTGATCGGTATTTTGGCGGCGATCACTATCGTTGCTTTTAACGGCGTGCAGCAACGCGCAAATAACACAAAGCGTATTGCGACGGTTAAACAAATTATGAAGTTGATTGATGGCTATACGGCGACGTACGGGGCTAGTCCTTCAAATGTGACGCGCTGTGCGACGGCGGATAACGTGTGTACAAACAACAGTGCTATTCTTGCGACGACTATTAACGATGCATTCATGACGGAGCTTCGAAAGATGGGGACGGTGCCTAATGATATGGGTCCAGCGGTTAACGGTCGGGTAGGTATGCAGTACAATTACAGCTCTACCGCCACATTCAACGGTGAAATCTATCCGATTCGCCTAGAGTACTGGTTGGAGGGCGGCGGCACGAATTGTGGCTTTAATAGCCTAGTCACTACAGCTGCAACGGGTGGCGTCACCTCCACGACCGGCTACACGCAGAACAATACAACCTGGACTACTTGTTGGGTGATGATGAAGTGACCATGAGACGACAACATGGCTTTACGATTGTCGAGCTGTTGATTGTTATCATGGTGATTGGTATTTTGGCGGCTATCACAATTGTTGCCTTTAATGGGGTGCAAACTCGAGCAAAGAATACTTCAATCGAGAACACGGCGAGCGCCTACCGAAAAGCGTTGGCCGCATATGTGGCGCAAAAAGGTGATTATCCTGTCAGTGGCGCCGCAGCCTGTCTAGGAAAAGCCGCTGCTTATTCTGGCGGAGCGTGCTACAACGGTACCGCCTCGGTAACCTTGGAAACAGAGCTGGGGAGTGTCCTGACGACATTACCGCAGCCAGATACAACGTGTTTTGCGATGTACGGTGGGTGTCGTCGTGGTTTGACCTATTACTACCGCGCTCCATCGCCCACTCCCTCTCCATGGACGATTGATGGGGTTGAGCATAGTCATTACATGATTTATTTCCTTGGTGACAATGGCCGCTGTACGCTGCCGAACAACCTTGAGGGGAGCTATGGGGCATTCTCGACAACTGCCACAAAAGGCTACATGGAGCGACACTCGAATACTAGTATGTGTATTGTGCAGCTCCCAAATCCGTGAGACCTCTAGAATTAGTCTCGTTTTTGTGTTAAAATAACTCTGTTATCAACTCTTGCTTGCGCCACGGAGCGTAAGCATCCAAATGGATTCCAGAGGAGGAAATCTATGAAAGAATACGAACTAACTGTTCTGATTCACCCTGACCTCGAGTCAGATATCGAGACGCCACTGACGAAAGTACGTGACATCATCAAAAACGCTGGCGGTGAAATCGTTAGCGAAGACAACTGGGGCAAGAAAAAACTTGCGTACAAGATCAACCGCGAAGACTTTGCCGTCTATGTATACATGGACGTAAAGCTACCGAGCGACGCACCACTTAAGATCAGCAACACGTTCAACATTACCGACGAAGTACTCCGCTACCTCCTCGTCACTGTTGACGAAAAAGGCCGCAAAGCTATCGAAGAAGACAAGAAGCGTGCCGCAAGCAACGAAGCTAAAGACGAAGAATAAGAATTAGAGAGAAGAGGGGAATAGGGATATGGCAAAGAGCATCAACCAAGTCATTCTGATGGGCCGCCTAACACGCGATCCAGAACAGCGCACGACAACCAGCGGAAAGACAATCGCAAGCTTTAGTATTGCAGTTGACCGTGGTGGTCAAGAAGACCAAGCTGACTTTTTCGACGTTACGGCGTGGGAAAAGCTCGGTGAATTAGTTGTTCAGTATCTATCAAAGGGTCGCCGCTGCCTCGTGCAGGGTCGCCTCCGCCAAGATAGCTGGGATGACAAAGAAACAGGTAAAAAACGTACTCGTATCGAGGTTGTTGCGACTGATGTCACATTCCTTGACGGGCCAAACGGCGACGGTGGTTCGGCTCCTTCTTCTAGCCCTTCAGGTAACAAGAAATCAGACGACGTTGTTATCCAAGATATCGACGATAAACCGATCGATCTCTCAGAGATTCCATTCTAAGCGGTTGCTTATCGCCAGCACATTGCTGCGTTAAGTCCTGCGAGCTTCCGCTCACTGTATTGGTGTATACAGCTCGCTCCAGTTCTCGGCCTTGCCTTGCACTGAACTAACGCTAATCAACCTAGGAGAAACTATTATGGCAATGAAACGATTTAAAAAAGATACCCCTGCGTATTTTGACTACAAAGACGTAAAGACTTTGCAGCGCTTCATCAATATGTACGGACAGATTGAGCCAATCGCAAAGACTGGCCTGAGCGCAAAGCAGCAGCGCCAGCTTGCTGTTGCAATCAAGCGTGCACGTCACTTGGCGCTTATGCCATTTGTGACACAGGGCTAATCGGTAATCGGTATTTGGCAGCTACAACATACCGTAGCTGCCATTCACTAGTTACTAATTATGACTGATTTGTATAAAGTAGGAGAAGTAATATGTATCAACCAACAGATTTGAAAAAAGGCGTTGTGTGTCAGATTGATGGCAAGCCATACCGCGTGACAGACTATAACCAAAAGGTAATGGGCCGTGGCGGCAGTATCGTGAACGTCAAGCTTAAAAACTTGATTGACGGTAGCGTCATCCCAAAGACCTTTAAAGGTCAGGACAAGATCGAACGTGCTGAAGTGACCAACAAGACCGTGCAATATTTGTATGCAGACGGTGACGACTTTCACTTTATGGATCCAGAGAGCTTTGATCAGTTCCAATTGAGCGCCGAGATTGTTGATACGGCCTCACAGTATCTCAAGGAAGGCGATGAACTGAACTTGCAGTTCTTTGATAGTAAGGTGATTAACGTTGAACTACCAAAGAACCTCTATCTGGAAGTGACGTACACTGAAGACGTTGTGAAGGGCGACACTACTAGTAGCGTCCTCAAAGACGCAACGCTTGAAACAGGCCTGGTCGTAAAAGTCCCTGCCTTCATCAAGACGGGCGACGTCGTGTCAGTCGATACGACAACTGGCGAATACCGCGAACGCAAAAAGTAAGTCGCTTACGATTTACATTACACTGCCCTCGGCGTATGCTTGGGGCAGTTTAGTTTCAGGTTTTTCCTCCGACTGAATTGTACCTTGAGAGGTTACATTCACTTGCTACAGAAGGGATTGCTATGAGAAGCTTTTGCGCCAGTGTTGTCGCATGTGCTGTCCTGTTTGGTGTTGGGTTAGTGGCCCAGCCAGCGGCGGCTCAGCCGATTGTTCCGCAATTACCATCATTGTCCGACGTGATTAATCAGGTGGTGCCGCCACACGCGGGAGATCTGCAGCAGAGCATGCTGCCG
The DNA here is from genome assembly GCA_032153715.1 of Candidatus Saccharimonadota bacterium. Taxonomy (GTDB): domain Bacteria; phylum Patescibacteriota; class Saccharimonadia; order Saccharimonadales; family Saccharimonadaceae; genus SEAL01. Next base: position 282,687 of record JALDYR010000002.1, read on the forward strand.
TCTGATGTCGGCGATGCGTTTTTTGATGTTTATCCGGACAATCTGTCAACGTATGACAATGGTGAGGTTATCGAATGGCGTGATATCACGGCCGCGTCGGCAGGTATGTTCGCCGTACCAGTTCGTCAGGTGTTTCAGTTCAAGTTTCGGACGAACGATTCGAAAGGTGAGCCATCATTTGGTACGGCATCATTGGTGGTGCCGGCCAGTCTGCCAGTTGGCGAGGCAAACCGGCCAGTTGTGGTCAACAATTTGCCAATCGACGCACTTGGTCGCAGGTGTACGCCGGGTTACACGATGTCGCATGGTATCGGCTGGGAGACAAATCCAACCGATTACGTTCCACCAGTGACGACGCTGGCGGCTGCACGTGGGTATGCGGTATTGATCCCTGATCACGAGGGGCCAAAGATGGCATACGCCGAACCGCGCACAGCTGGACACATCGTGCTTGATTCCATCAGGGCGCTCAAGCAATTGCGGCCAGAGTTTCAGATGAGTCGCTTTGGCATGGCTGGCTATTCTGGTGGATCGATCGCCACGAATGGCGCGGCAAAGCTGTTGCCGTCGTATGCGCCCGAGTTAGCGGGGCAAGTAGTGGGCGCCGCGCTCGGCGGCACGCCTGTTGATGAAGGGGTGCTCGCTGGCAGTATGACCAGCTGGTACAACTGGGCAAAAGGAGTGTTTATTGGAGCGGCATATGGGATTTCGCGTGAGCAGCCTGATATAGCGCCGAAGATGAACAATCTAGGTGCTCAGATTGCGCCGTACTTGCGCGATCTGTGTATTATCCCGATTGCGCTGCTCGGTCCGCTGCCATTGCCATTCGATATACTGGCGGTTATGCCTGATCCACTTCATTCTGATTTTGCGTATGAAGTGTATGCGCGCAATAGTTTGAAAGGGGTGAAGTATGGTGCGCCGTTGTTTGTTTATAACGGGGCGCAGGAGTTTTGGATCCCAGCGGTGATGGCGCGCGAATTGTACGCCGAGCAGTGTGCACTCGGAACGCCATCGGTGCTACGGTTGCCAGTTGGCGAGCATGGCATTGCGGCGCTAACGGGTTTGTCGGAAGCATTGTCGTGGCTTGACCAGCGATTGCGGGGGGTTCCAGCACCCAGTGAATGTTAACCGCTCGAGCCCTCGTGGTGTGTAGGTATTTGACCTGCGTGCCACGAGGGCTCTTTCTCTGTTACAATAGGGGTAATGAAACAACGACTTGATATTGAACTGACGACTCGCGGACTGACGACCAGTCGCTCGCAGGCAGAAAGCTGGATTAAGCTTGGTAAGGTGACGGTCGATGGGCGCGTCGCGACCAAGCCTGGGCAATTTGTGCGCACCGATAGCGACATCAAACTAACTGCCACAGAACGCTATGTTAGCCGAGCAGGCTTGAAGTTAGCGAGCGTGGCAAAGCTGTTAAAGCTCGACTTCCGTGACAAAACGGTGCTTGATGTCGGCAGTAGCACTGGCGGGTTCACTGACTATGCACTGCAAAACGGTGCGCAAAAAGTGTATGCAGTTGATGTCGGCACGGAGCAGTTGCATCCAAGCCTTCGTGGTAATCCGGCAATTGAACTACATGAAAAGACGGATATTCGTGATTTTTACCTTGATGACAAGCCGGGTATCATCGTGATGGACGTGTCGTTTATTAGTCTGCGTGAAATCTTGCCGCATCTGGCGAAAGAATTGAGTGACAAAAATACCCTGATGGCAGCAATGCTCAAGCCGCAATTTGAAGCTGGCCGCGACCAAGTAAACAAGGGTGTGATAAAAAATGATTCAGTCCGTCGTCAAATCTTGAGGGATTTTGAAACCTGGGCCAAGCAATACTTTGTGATCATTGATAAACGCGACAGCGACGTGGCGGGTGCCAAGGGTAATCAAGAGCGTTTTTATTTGCTTAAGGTTAAATAACCTAGTATTTACTTTTATATATATTTATGGTATTATCCTCCCTGTAATGTCCTTAAACAATTTTTAAGGTGTGTTACATGCACCTTAAGAATTGGATTTGGACCAAACTAAGATTTACAACCAACCGAAAGGGTGTACCATGCGTGCATCGAATCTTGGCCGTATCAGTTCGACTGTGGCAGTTTCTGCTGTCGCACTTCTGACAATTGCAGGACCGGCGAGTGCCGATCCTGTCGAGTCGGGTGGATCTGACACCTCCGTGGTGGAGTCGAGTGGCGGTGCTGACGCTGGCGATTCGAGTGAATCGTCTGGCGGTGCTGCTGATTCGGGTTCATCGACAAGTGGTGGATCCGATGTAGACGCCGGCAGTTCTGCTGGTGGCTCGTCGGGCTACTCCTCTGACAGTGGTTCGTCGGGACTCGATCCCAACGAATCGTCAGGGGCGGGCGTTGGGCAGACAACCGATCCGGTGATCAATACCGGTGGTGGCGAAGAGGTCGTGGAACCGGAGGCAACTCCGCCCGCGGCTGATCCGGTATCGTCCGGGGATGATTTGTCGGCTGAGGCTAGCAGCGGTGGCGAAGCGGAGGAAGCAACTCCGCCCGCACCTCCGGATCCGGTTGCTGTTTCGGATACCGAGCCCGCAGAAGCTGTGGGCGAGGCAGAGCCTGAGGTAGTTGAACCGGTGGTAACGCCGGACAAGGCGGACGATGTTCCGCCTCCGTCTGTATCGGAGCTTCTTGTCGAGGCTGCCGATGCAGAGGAGCCCAGTCTCGAGGCTGACGCCGGCGAAGACGTGGAAACGTTGCCGGTGCCGACAAGGACTGTTGGTCTCGAGGAGTTCAATCCTGCAGCACTTGATGCTAATGGTAAGCTTCGTTGGGATCCGATCGGCTACGATCCGAGCAATCCGAATATCGGTGCGTTCGACGATACCTCACCGCTACAGGTGGTGAGTAATGCCTCGAACGAAGTCACCGTGCACAATCCGAACCCGGCTGGCACACCGGCAATTCTCTATGCTGTCAAGCAGCAGGGAGGCGACAAGGTGTACTGGACGTCAGTTGCTCCTGGCGAGACGGTCAAGATCAAATCTGACCAGCTGGTAGCAGGTGAGTCAATCACCTATCTGGCAGTGTCAGAGGCGTACGTGGACGAGAATGGTTTCGTCTACTACAAGCTTCTGAACGAGCCGTCCGATCTGGTGATTTCTGACGCGCCTCCGAAGGAGGAGCATGAGCCTGGCGGCGGTGGGCACGACGACGATGACGATGGTCACGGCGGCGAGGGTGATGGTGATGGTCACGGTCACGGTGATGGCGATCACGAGGACGGCGAGGGTGGCGGCCATGAAGATGGCGGTCATCACGGCGGTGGTGGACACGACGATGGCGATGGTCACGGCGGCGGTCATCACGGTGGCGGTCACGGTGGTGGCAAGCCCGATGAGGGCGGCGACACGAATGTCGAATTTGTTTTCAATTTCGAGTTCAATGTCATCGTGAACAACCTGGTCGACAACAGTCAAACGACTGTTGTGGTCTACGGAGACAGTGACCGTGAGGATTACGTCGAAGGCAGCTTCGAATGCGAAGGTCTGACCTACGACTATGTCTACACCGAAGAGGCCGGCGCTCGCGTAGTGAGCTACACCGATTCGGCTGGTCAGAAGTATCAGAATGCGCCACGCGACCGGGGAGTAACTTTCCCGGCCGGCATCAATCCGACGTCAACGGCTCAGGCTGGAGATGGCGGACCTGATGTGGAATCGCTGATCCTTCTCGGAGGAGTAGCGGCTCTCGGTATTGCGGGCGTCGGTTACTATGGTGGTCGCGCGGTTATCCGCCGGCGCAAGGTAGGCGGTTCATCTACTCTGTGATGGTTAAACGACTGCTAGTTGTACTCTCGGTTGTAGTGATCGTGCCGGGTTTTCTCTCTTCGTTCCATATGGGGCGCGGAGAAAGCTTTGCGGTAGGTAGGGCGTATGCTCCACCTGTTCTTTCGATCACGACGCCGAACACGGTAATTCCACCCGCGCCTCCAGTCTTTATGGAGATGCGAGGCGCGGGTGGTACCTATCTGAGTACGCCAATTGACCCCCAGCCACTATACGAAGTGGATAACAAGGTTACTCCGCGGGAGTTGCCTGGCTGGTGGGACCGGGGTGTCGAATCGATGCCCAGTACCGATACCTTAGGGACGGTACTCATTGTGGGACATGCCCAAGCAAGTTCACCTGACGTTTTCAATCCGTTGATGACTGCTACGGTGAATGATCAAGTTACGCTCAAGACAGCTCATGGTGTACTGACGTATACGGTATGCGAACCGCCCCTCCTGATCAATAAGGAGGCAATAGCGGATCGGTCAGACCTGTATGACCCAGTTGCCGGACGCCTTGTTTTGGTGATGTGTAATGTTGATCAGGGTGGGGACACACTTGATAATCGTGTCCTTGTTGCCCGGCTTGGCAATTGTTCAAATCCCGTTGGTTGAAAAACCAACTAGCTAAACGCACAGCGAATAAGTGCGTCGTATAAAACCCCCGTAATCACGGTGCGAAAGCGTTGTGATTACGGGGGTATTTTTTATGTCTGGAGGATCTAGACGTTAAAGCGGAATTCAACGACGTCATCGGGTTGCATGACGTAGGTTTTGCCTTCGGTGCGGACTTTCCCGGCGCTTTTGGCGGCGGCTTCGGATCCGGCAGCCAGGAGGTCGGCTGAACTAACGATTTGTGCAGCAATAAAACCACGTTCGAAATCGGTGTGAATGACGCCGGCAGCTTGCGGGGCGGTTGCACCTTGCTTGACCGTCCAAGCGCGGACTTCTTTTGGTCCAGCGGTTAGGTAGCTTTGCAAGCCAAGTGTGTCATAGGCGGCGTGAATCATTTGCTGGAGGCCAGTTTCTTTGACGCCGTAGCTTTCAAGGAGTTCAGTGGCGTCCTCGGGGGTGAGTGATTTAATCTCGTCTTCTAGTTGGGCGCATACAAAAATTGTTCGCGCAGGGGCGACCAGGGCAGACAGTTCGGCTTTCTTGCTGTCGTCAGCGAGGGTGTCTTCGTCAACGTTAAACGTGTAGATAACTGGTTTGGCGGTGAGAAGGTGAAGATCGCCAATGTGCTCTTCGTCTAAATTATCAAGTTCTGATAGTGGCGTACCGGCTTGGAGTTTTTCAAGCAGGACGCGAAGGTAGTCGAGGGCTGCGCGTGCTGCTGGTTTTGCTTTGGCTTCCTTGGCGAGTTTAACCAGGCGGTTATCAATCGTTTGGATATCAGCGAGGATCAGTTCGGTGTTGATGATATCGATGTCGGCTTTTGGATCAACCTTGTCATTAACGTGAACAATGTCGCCACTATGGAAGGCGCGGACGATGTGAACAATGGCGTCGCACTGACGGATGTTCGCCAGGAACTTGTTACCCAGGCCTTCACCTTGGCTGGCGCCAGCAACCAGACCAGCAATGTCAACAAAGGTGACGGTTGCCGGGATGACCTTGTCGGCTGAATACATTTTTTGCAGTGCGTCTAATCGTGGATCAGGCACCGGAACGATACCAGTGTTTGGTTCGATTGTGGCGAACGGATAATTCGCTGCTAGGATGTCTGCGTTAGTTAACGCATTAAAAAGGGTAGATTTGCCGACGTTTGGAAGGCCGACGATGCCGATAGATAAACTCATGCTATTAATTTTAACAGATAACAGGGGTGAAAGATAGGGTTGTTGTAATTATTTAAGGTGTGGTCTATACTGACTTTCAAGACAAGATAGCACAAGTGGTATGAATATACGAAACACACGATTGCAGGAGTGGATGCGAGCGCATAAAAAACGTGTCATTTGTGGTGTCTTATTCCTTGTAGTGATTGGGGCGGCTACTTTTATCTATTTATCAACCCGACCGGCTCAGTTGCCGGCTTTTTTAGTAGAGGCGGCGGTTGTTGAGGATCCGGCGAAAGCTAAGGTGAACATGGCCCGCGAAAAGGCTGACGGCCAATTGCGGGATGAATCTGCAAAAGCAATCGCCAGTGGAGATACGCAGAAGGTCGAGCAAATCTACAAGACGGCTGTGCAAAATGAAACTGAGGTTGCTCGAAAAATCCAATTGTATGTTGACCAATCAGCAGTGTTGTATGCTGCTGGTCGTGTTGACGAGGCGATAGCGGCTGCAAAACAAAGCGATACTCTTAGCACGGATCGATTCCTCGTTGCCGATTGGCTGTCGCGGGTATACGAGGACCGAAAAGATTATAGCCAATCAGCCAAGTATTATCGTCTCGCTGCCGAATGGGCGCATAGTGACATGAACCGAACGGGCATGACCAAGCAGCAATATGAGGCTGAAGCGGCGCGAGTAGAATCATTAGGTAGGCAAGGCGGAGTGGAATAATGCCGTATCTGAATAACGCATTCCGTATTACCGGGTCGTGGGCAATCCTGGGGGCTATCTTTACTGTCGCGGTACTGGGTATTTGCTTGAGTGTCAACACGCGGACGACGAAGGCGCAAACGGTGGATGCAAACGTGTGCCGGGCGGCCATTATTCTCGATATTTCAGATTCGATCACTGACGAAAAGCTTGAGGTGCTGCGGAATCAGATACGCCGACTGTTCCAGCCAGCGGGCCTGTATAGCGACAAGATCGAAATCGCGTTTTGGACCTTTAGCAATAAGCCTGTCGCTAATAATAATAACTATAATGCGCCGTTTCATGACTATGTATCCTCAAAGGGTGAGGATACTGGCTTTAGTGCTGAATTGAGTGCGCAGCGTACTGCACAAGGAACTAACTATCAGCAGGCATTTGCCTACAACGGCAATGTGCGTAATCCGTACCTGGGCAGTATTATCGATAGAACTGACATCATGGCTTTTTTGTCTGACGGTGCGCCAAATTACCCAACTGAACCGGGTAAGTTACCATGGCCATCACAGTATGCTCTTGATGCAGGCCGCAACGCCGTGCTGAAGCATCGGGCCGCTGGCCGCGCTGTTATCGGGGGTAATTACGGTAATATTGCTGGGTATAGCACTCCGTGGGGTTATATTCCATCAAGTCAGAGTGTGATGAACTATATCGTGAATGGAGACAGGGCAAACAGTAAAGATATTTTCTCGGTCAGTCCACAGTACAGTGACTTGGCGGCAAAACTCACAGAGCACATTAAAGATGGTTGCGTCAAAAAAACGCCGCCAGTTGACGCCTCGTACGCACTAACCCCGGCGGCATCGGTCAATCCGACGAGTAGTGGGCGCGGCGAGAAGGCGACATTTGGCTATGTCGTAACAAATAGTCGGCCAGCAGTCGATCCGCGTGTTGATTATTCGACAATTGGCATCAAGGTGAATCCTGGTGTCTCGACAACTCCGATCACCAACTATGCTGGCGGTTACAAAGATGTTGCATCGGGCAGCTCGCCAGCGGCAATTGGCAGTAGTTTGATTACGCAGCTTGGTGGATCAGGCAATGCGTCGCTTCTAAACGGCACGCCTAGTGGTTCATGGACAAGGTCAAGCGGTATTCCGTCAGAAGAGTTTACCATTCCGGAGTCAGCCCGGGGCGGTGAGAAATATTGCCGCGTTCTAGTGATTAATAAGCCCACCGATAATGCTGCGCCGCAGTATCGTTATTCGGCGGCGGCATGTGTCGTGGTTGGTAAAAAGCCAACTGTCCAGATTCATGGCGGCGACTTGTTGGTAGGGCGAACATTCGCGGATGATACAATCGGGTCGCTTAAGAGCATTGTTCGAACGAGTACGACAACGCTTGGAACGAAGACGTTTGGCAGTTGGGTAGAGTATGGAATTGCCGCACCGTCAGATATTGCTGGTACGGCATCGGTGTCGGGGCTGCAGGGCGGCTCGGTTAGTAATTTGCAGGATGGCTGGAGTAAGTTGTCGTTTGCAAACACGCCGAAATTTGGACATTTTAGTGAATCGGCAACGGGACGAATTCCGGATGTTGCGAGCGCACTGCGTCAGATTTATTCGTCAACTGCCACGATGACAGGCGCAGTGACTTTAAATGCCAGTCATGGCGGCCGCTATACGGCAACAGGGGATATTCGGCTTAATAGTTACCAATTCAACAAACCAGGGCAGACAGTAGTGATCTATGCGCCATCAAATACTGTGACGATCGCTGGCAATATGACCTATGGTACGCAGCGTATGACGCAGGCAAGCGAGATTCCGCAACTGGTGATTATTGCTGATCGAATTAATATCGAGAGTAGTGTTACTCGGGTCGACGCCTGGTTAATCGCAAATGGCACCACGGGACAGATCGATACTTGTTCAAATGTGGTAGCATTGTCCGCATCTGTCTGTTCAACTCAGCTAACGGTGAATGGACCGGTGATGTCAAAGCAGCTTATTTTAAAACGTACCAGTGGTGCTGAAGGTGTTGACGATGCAGCCCGCGATACGCCAGCTGAGAAGTTTAACTTACGGGCCGACGCGTACTTGTGGGCGCAAAGTATCCAAGGAAGCGAACGTCGTGCGATGACGACGTATACGGCCGAATTGCCGCCGCGTTTTTAGTACATTCGTATCCGTTATATAGCTTGTGTTTATCTGATCACCCGTTTATACTACGGGTAATAGTAGCAGTATTTAGGTAAGGTATGAGTACAGCAAGCAAACAATCTCTCGGGTGGAAAAATATACAGCGAAAGTGGATTATCTTTGCAGGTATTGGAGCGGTCGTGCTTGTCGGGGCTGGTATCTGTGCCGCTGTCGTTTTGAGCCGGCCAATCGAAACTGTAGCTGGATCCGTGGAGGACGACGCGGTCGCGGAGGCACGCCTTGCACAAGTTGGGGTAGACGGGAAGTTGCAGGACGAGTCTGCGGCAGCTCTAAAAAAAGGCAATACTGCCGAGGCAGCTCAGGCGTACGGTATGGCAATTGCACAAGAGACTGATGTGACTCGGAAGGTGCAGCTGCTAGTGGATCAGTCGGCTGTGTATTATGCAGCAAATCGTTACGACGAAGCGATCACCATTGCAAAGCAGGCCGAAGTACTTGGTGAGGATAAGTTTGTGGTTGCTGACTGGCTGTCGCGTGCCTATGAAGATCAGGGCCGCTATAATGAGGCGGCTCGTTACTATCGTCTGGCTGGCGAGTGGGCGGCAAGTCCGCAGAACCAAACAGGTCTTAAGAGGCAGCATTTTGAAACTGAGGCAGCGCGAGTCGAGACGCTTGAAAAGCAGAGGGTAGTAGAGTGATAGGTCAAAAAATATACAAGTTAAATATGGGTATCGGTCTTTTTATTGGACTAGCTATTGCTATGGTCGGGGTTTGCCTCAGCGCAAGTACTGCCGAGGCACAAACGGTGACGCCAGGAATCTGTCGCACGGCTATCGTGCTGGACGTGTCTAGTTCGGTCGATAATCAAGAGCTTAATATTATGCGTAACCAGGTGCGACGTTTATTTCAGCCTGGAGGGTTGTATGACGATAAGATACAGTTAGCATTTTGGACATTCTCTCACCAGGATGACACGGACAATAATGGCACCCCTAACTATAACGCGCCATTTTATAGTTACGTTTCATCTCGTGGGGAGAACAGTAACTTTACGAGAGCATTGAACTCACCGCGCTTCGCTGGCACGACGAATTATCAACAAGGATTTGCCTATAATGGCGGTACACGTAACCCCTACCTTAATAGCATTATCAATTCAACTGATATTATCGCGTTTCTAACGGACGGGATTCCGAACAGGCCCGCTCTGATAGGGTGGTTAACCTTATTTAATCCAACTCCTCAGTCGGCGCTGGACGCCGGACGCTCGGCTGTACTGAAGCACCGAGCTGCTGGTCGAGATATTGTTGGTGGGTTAATTGGTGATTTTTCTGCCGAACCGCTGAATTACGTCATGAATGGCAGTAAGACGAATGGCACGGACGTATTTCGTATTAGTGGCGGCTTTGATGATCTGGCCGTTAAGCTGCGTGGGCAAATTGGACCGAAGTGTGCAATGCTTAATCCCCCGCAACCTTCAGTGACGTATTCATTACGACCTGCTGTGTCGGCAAGTCCGACCATTGGCGAGCAGGGTGAGAAAGTGTCATTTAGTTACGCTATTAATAATAGTCAGCCAGCAACTAATCCGAGTGCAAGTTACTCGACTATTGGCCTTAAGGTAAATCCTGGCGTATCGACGGGTCCAGTCACTGGCTACACAAATGGCTACAAAGATGACGGCACTTCGGTGTCAGCGATTGGTAACGCCTTGATCAATCAACTGGGAGGGTCTAGCAAGGCGTCGCTTGTGGCGAGCGCTCCGAGTGGTACGTGGAGTAAGGCGAGCAGTATTCCGAACGAAGACTTTATCATTCCGTTGAGTGCTCAAGCAGGAGAGAAGTATTGTCGAGTCTTGGTAATTACAAAGCCAACTGAAGCGGCGACGCCGCAGTACCGCTATTCTTCGGCGGTGTGCTTTACGGTGGGTAAAAAGCCGAAGGTGCAGATTCATGGCGGTGATTTGCAGGTAGGGCGCACGTTTATTGATAGTGCGACGGTGAGCTCGCTCCAAAGTATTGTGCGATCTAGTACGACGACCCTGGGTACCAAGACCTTTGGTAGTTGGATAGAATATGGCGTCATGGCGCCGGGTGTTATTACCGGGACGGCATCCGCCGCCGGTCTGCAAGGGGGTAATACGAGTAATCAGCAGCAGAACTGGAGTAAGCTGTCGTTTGCAAACGAACCAGCGATTGGCAACTTTACCGATCCAGCGAGTAAATGGATTCCGGATGTAGCGGGAGCACTGCGGCGATTATATGACGAAGTGACGGCGCCGCGTGTTAGTGGTACGGTTGCGCTCGACGCGAGTCGTAAAGGTCTCTATGTTGCTTCTGGGGATATTAAATTAAGCAGCTACCAATTTAGGACGCCAGGGCAAACAGTGATACTCTATGCACCGTCAAATACAGTGACAATTGCGGGCGACATTACCTATGGCGCGCAGCGCATGTCCTCAAGTAAAGACATTCCACAGCTAGTGGTTATCGCTAATCGGATTAATATCGAAAGTGGTGTCGGGCAAGTCGACGGTTGGCTGGTGGCAAATGGCGAACAGGGCCGAATTGACACTTGTTCTGACGTGAGCGCACTGACAACGCTGCTTTGTTCGAAGCAGCTAACGGTGAACGGGCCGGTGATGGCAAAGCAACTATTTTTGAAACGCACTGCTGGAGCACAGGGAAATGACGACAGCGCACGCGATACGGCAGCCGAGAAGTTTAACTTGCGAGCTGATGCGTATCTATGGGCCTATAGCATTAGTAGTAACGAGCGGCGCGTGATTACAACGTACACAACCGAGTTGTCACCGCGATTCTAGTGAGTGATGACGCGATCCGCTATAGGGGTGATATGACGCGCCTGGAAAAAGACAAAAATAGGCTAGGATAACTGAAAACGCTTGTGTATAATGAGGGGTAATATGGCTATTATAAAAGGAGTGGGCGATTTCTTCGGATTAGACATTGGTACGACTGCCGTTCGGGTAGTACAGCTATCAAAGACTGGTCAGGATAGGTGGGCTCTCAAACATTACGGATACGCACCAATTGATGCAAAATTAGCTGAGGCAAGCTCTGCGGAAGCGCGGCATCGACTTGGTGAAGTGATTATGACAGTGGTGGGGCAAAGTGGTATCAAGGCTAAAAGCGTGGCGATTGGCCTCCCCTCAAACAAAACATTCATTACGGTGGTTGACATGCCACTGGTATCTGAGGCGGAGCTTCGCAGTACGATTAAATATCAAATCGATGAATACATCCCAATGTCAGGCGACGATGCAAAAGTTGACTGGAAGGTATTGGGTCGTTCGCTGCATGATCCATCAAAGCAAGAAGTCTTGCTCGCAAGTACGGCAAATTCTTTTAGTGAAGATCGCCTTGATTTCATCGAGAGTCTCGGGTTTGATGTTGTGGCCGCCGAACCTGACTCAATTGCTATGATTCGGCCAATTCTACCAAAAACAGCTCATGATGCGCAGCTAATCATCGATATCGGCGAGCTATCAACTGACGTGGCGATTACCTATGAAGACATGCCGCGTCTAGTGCGCACGATTCCAAGTGGTTTGTCGGCGCTTGTGCGTGCGGCTGTACAGAATTTGAATATCCAAGAAGATCAAGCGCGACAGTTTATCTTGAAATTTGGCCTGACGCCAGACAAGCTAGAGGGACAAGTCGCGCGTGCGCTTGAAAGTACGCTTGACGGCTTCGTGTCGGAGCTTAGTAAATCAGTGAAATTCTTTGAAACACGTTATCCGTCAGTGCCAGTTGGTGGTGTGATACTTTCAGGATATGCGAGCGTTATCCCAGAGCTTGGCAGCTATATTGGTCAAAAAACAGCCATTACGACAGCGATAGCTGATCCGTGGCGTAATGTTGATGTGCCAGCTGGTGATCAACGACTGGCGGCAGTGCGAGCTGAATTTTCAACGGTGATTGGCCTTGCGCAGAGGAGTGCTGAATCATGATTGAAATTAACCTCATACCAGATGTCAAACAAGAGCTTTTAAAGGCTCAGCGTGTTCGTAACTACGTCATTAGCGGGGCGGTTATTGGTGGCATCGCTTCCATTGCAATTGTGGGCGTCTTGGTGCTTGTCATGATCAGCCAAGCAGTTGCTGGTGGCGTGTTTGATGCTTCGATCAAAGATCTCGATAAAAAACTACAAAGCGAAAGTGACCTGTCAAAGATCTTGACGGTTCAAAACCAACTTGATCGCCTATCTGATATGCACAAGACAAAGAATATCGATTCACGTCTGTTCCCGTTACTTGACGCCATCAACCCAAGCGCGCCAAATAATGTGACAATTTCGACAGTAAAGATTGACGCTGAAACAAAAACAATTTCTATTGAAGGCCAAGCGACTAACATGTATGAAGCGGCGGAGGCGTTTAAAAAGACAATCGTAGGAACAACTTTGCAGTATCGCGACGAGGAGGGTACTGAGCAAAAAGTATCTCTTGTGAAGAGCGCTAGTGACGTGACGTCATCAGATATTGGCGTGAGCGAAGACGCGTCGGGTAAGAAAGTACTGCGTTTAACGATGACGTTTACCTATCCTGACCAATTGTTCTCACGCTTGGCAGAGAATGCGGTTATCCAGAGCCCTGCGCGCAGTAATGTGACAGACTCATACCTCCGCGTTCCTCAAAGCCTATTTAGTGAAGGGGATAAATAAGATGGATACAAAATCAGTTGGACTACGTAAGCGTCAGCAAATTGTTAAGGCAAACCAAGTCATGTTCTTGTGGGTGGCGGGTGCCTCAGTGGTTATCGGCTTTGCGATTGTGATTAGTATTTTCCTCGGCCAGAAGATATTGTTTGGTCAAAAGGTGATTGCAAAAAAGCTCGAGACGCAGTCGACTTTGAATCAGAATATTAAGGTTGTTTCGACCCTTCGTGATAATGTCCGCGTGCTTGATACGAACGAAGCACTAAAGTCAGTTCGGTTGAGTGATAGCGATCGTCCGATTCAGTCAGTTCTTGATGCGCTGCCTGCTGATGCTAATGATACGGCGCTTGGGTCATCGCTGACCTCTCGTATCATTGGGGGGATTAACGGAGTGACGCTTGAAGCGATTACCGTACAGCCGGTTTCGGGTGCAAGCGAAGTGGAATCAGTCTCAAGTGAAGGCTTCAATCGCATTAACTTTAGTTTTTCGGTCTCAGTCAATGCCTCGGATACAGATTCACTACGAGAAGTCCTGCGTCGTGTAGAAGGTTCTATCCGCGCTATTAATATCACCGGCCTTTCGGTTGAAAGTCAGGGCACAAAACGAGTGATGTCAGCGGTTGGCTATGCTTACTATGAGCCAGCTAAGACGATTGAAATGAAGGAAGAGGTGGTTCGTCCATGAAAAAATCAGATATTGCAGCACTGATCTTGATCGCATCATTGAGTATGTTGACAGCGTATTTTATCGCTAATGCGGTTATCGGCAAGCCAAACTCCGAAAGCGTGAAAGTGAAGACGGTTGAAAAGATTTCAGGCGATGTCGCCGAACCAGATCCAGGCGTCTTTAACAAAGAGGCAATTAATCCAACGGTCGAAGTGATCGTTGGTGAGAAATAAAAATCCAATAGGACTATAATATAGTGGCATTACTTACAACAGACATGCAGGACAAGCTCATCGCTCTTCTCTCTGAGGAGGGTATTGTTGATGCGCAGTTGTTGAGTGACACTAAACAAGAAGCTGAATCGACAAATAAGCCACTTGTTGCGCTTTTAACCGAGCGGCGTATCATCGATGATGAAATGCTGACACATGCCTTGGCGCAGCTTTCAGGCGTGCCATATGTGAACCTTACCAACAGTTTGATTAATCAACAGATTCTTGACTTACTGCCAGAGGATGTCGCCGAGCGGTTCATGGCCGTGCCACTTGCTGAGGCGCAAAACCGCCTCGCTGTGGCAATGGTTGATGCTAGTAACGTGCAAGCGGTCGATTATTTGGCGAATTTAATCGAGCGACCACTCAAGGTCTTCATGGCGTCAGAGGCGGGGATTCGTCATATTCTCGATCAGTACCGCACCGATCTTTCAACGGTTGATGCTGCTGCGGAAGTCTCTGAAGAAGAGGCAAATCAAGAAGAACGCGCGAATATCAAGACACTGGTACAGGACTCGCCAATTAGTCGCGCGCTTAGTACTATTCTTGAGTATGCAGTGAAGAGTCGCGCCAGTGATATTCATATCGAGCCACTTGAATCTGCTTTGAAGATTCGCTGTCGGGTTGATGGTGTCCTGCGTGAGATCATGCAACTGCCAAAATCTATCGAGCCAGCACTAGTTAGTCGTATAAAAATTTTATCCGATCTGAAAATTGACGAACATCGTGTTCCGCAGGATGGCCAGTTTGCTGTGAAGGTTGCCAACAAGGACGTCGACCTTCGTATCGCGATTAGCCCGGTGGTGTGGGGTGAACAAGTTGTGATCCGTCTGCTTGATAAATCCGGTAACTCATTTGACCTCGGTGAAATGGGCTATGCCGGTCGTTCACTACGCATGATCCTCAAGGGTATTAAACGACCAAACGGTATGGTGCTGACTTCGGGTCCAACGGGATCAGGTAAGTCGACAAGTCTGTACGCTCTGATTAAAGAGATTAAAGATGACACAGTGAACATTGTGACGCTTGAGGATCCAGTTGAGTACAAGATGGAGGGCGTCAACCAAATTCAAGTCAGTAGTGAAGTAGGACTAACGTTTGCCAATGGTCTTCGCTCGGTACTACGTCAGGACCCTGATATTGTGATGGTGGGTGAGATTCGTGATGACGAAACCGCGAACTTAGCGGTTCAGGCGGCATTAACGGGACACTTAGTCTTTAGTACGCTACACACCAATAGTGCCGCTGGCGTCTTGCCACGTTTGCTGGATATGAAAATTGAACCGTTCTTGATTGCAAGTACGGTGAATACAATTATTGGTCAGCGTTTGGTTCGCCGTATTGCCGAAAAACGGGATGCCTATCAATCGACGCCAATCGAGACGCAGAACATTTTAGCAACCGTTGGCCACTTGCTCCCAAAGACGCCAGCCGAGGTGGCGCAGGTGTCTGAGGATCTAGGCTATAAAGACTTGCCACTGGCAGGCCAAAATGCTTATACTCTATTCAAGGGTAAAGATACGCCAGCCACGCCTCGGGGGTACGCCGGACGTGCCGGCTTGTATGAAGTGATGGATGTCACCGAAGAAATCCAACAGCTGATTGTTAAGCGGGCGACATCAGCCGAGATTCAGCGCAAGGCGGTGGAGCAGGGGATGATAACGATGCGCCAAGATGGATACCTTAAAGCGCTACAAGGCATTACAACGATCGAAGAAGTGAATCGCGTAACCGCGGATACGGCATAAGAAAGACAGGGTGGAAAAATGACAAACCAAGAACTCAGAATTGAAATACTATTAGAAGAAGTCGTGCGCCGTCGTGCATCTGACCTTCATATTCAGGTTGGTTTGCCGCCTATGCTGCGTATCGATGGGTCGTTGACGCCAATGGCTGGCTTTGATGCTCTGGATGAGGCGGCGGTTGAGTTATTAGTCTTTGCCATTCTTGACGTCGAGCAGCGTCAAATCCTTGAAAAGGATAAAGAGTTCGACTTTAGCTTTGCGTTCGGCAATCTTGGCCGTTTCCGCGTGAACGCTTACTACGAGCGCGGCAATCTTGCAGCTGCGCTGCGTTTGATTCCAAATGAAATCAAGACAATTTCTGAGCTTGGTGTGCCGCAAGTAGTTACGAACTTCGCTAATTACCCACGAGGGCTCGTCCTTGTCACTGGTCCAACTGGTTCAGGTAAATCAACCACACTTTCTTCATTGATCGATAAGATTAACGAAGAGACGGCTCAGCATATTATTACAATTGAAGATCCAATTGAATATACGCACAAATCAAAGAAATCAGTTGTCGTGCAGCGTGAAGTTCACTACGACACTTATAGCTTTTCAGCAGCACTTCGCTCAAGTCTTCGCCAAGACCCAGACGTCGTATTGATTGGTGAGCTGCGAGACCTCGAGACAATTAGTGCGGCAATTACTATTGCTGAAACTGGCCACTTGGTTCTCGCATCACTGCACACTAACAGTGCCGCGCAGTCAATTGATCGTATGATCGACGTCTTTCCGCCGCACCAGCAACCGCAAATTCGCGCCCAGCTGGCAAACATTTTGATGGCGATTTGCTCACAGCGCTTAGTGCCGGCGATTGGGGGCGGTCGCGTGGTTGCGGCAGAGGTCTTGATTGCAAACCCAGCGGTCCGCAATATTATCCGTGAAGGCAAGAGCCATCAGCTTGATGCTGTCATTCAGACTGGTGCCGACGCTGGCATGCAAACGATGGACCGGACGCTCGTTGGTCTCGTACAAAGCGGGGCAGTGACCTATGATGATGCGCGCAGCTTTGCGGTTGATCTGACAGAATTCGAAAGGTTGATGAGGGGATAATTATGCGCAAGTTTAATTACGAAGCGAAAGATACAACAACAAATAAAATTGTGAAAGCAACCGTATCCGCTGATTCCGAGCGCGCTGCGGCAAAGTTGCTGTTGGCGCAAGGCTTTTCGCCACTCAAAATTGAGGAAATGCAAAGCGGTAGTAATCTATTTGAGCGCTTGACGAACCGCGTTACATCAAAAGATAAAGTTGTTTTTACAAGACAGCTTTCAACGTTGATTGAGGCGGGTCTCCCAATGTCGCAGAGCCTTCGAACGGTACTTGAGCAGACACAAAATCGACGCATGCGCGCTGTTGTGCAAGATGTTATTGAATCCGTCGAGGGCGGTAAATCACTGCACGATTCATTTGCGCAACATCCTGACATCTTCGACAAGCTCTTTCTTGCACTAGTAGAAGTTGGTGAAGCTTCAGGTACGCTCGACAAGGCATTGCTTCGCGTCGCTGCACAACAAGAGAAAGATAGTGCAACCATGAGTAAGATTCGCGGTGCGATGACCTATCCGGTTATTGTTCTTTTTGTCATTGTTGGCGTGCTGGCATTTATGCTGCTTACCGTGGTTCCTCAGGTGGAACGACTCTACGATGACCTCCATCGAGAACTGCCGGTCATTACCTTAATTATGGTGGGGGTCTCAAACTTTATCATTAATTTTTGGTGGCTGATCTTGATTGCGCTTGTGGCGTTTGGCTACTTCTTTAGTCAGTACCTACGGACTGAAAACGGCGTGCGCATGCTTGATACGTTCAAGTTAAATGTACCACTCTTTAGTGGCATGTTTCGCAATCTCTACATGGCGCGTTTTAACCGCACTGGCCAAACATTGCTCGAGTCAGGCGTGGCTATGCTCGATATGCTTAAGATTAGTAGCGATGCGGTGAGTAATGTCGTTGTAGGCGATAGCGTGAGTCGCGCTGCAGAGAAGGTAAAGGGTGGTAAGGCGCTGTCAGCTGCGCTCAAGCCTGAAGACTATATCCCAGAACTTGTTCCGCAGATGATCAAGATCGGTGAACAGTCTGGTCGCATTGACGAGATGATGGGCAAGACAGCAAAGATTTACGAAGATGAACTAGACGAGCAAATCCGCACGATCTCAACGGCTATCGAACCAATTTTAATGGTCGTGCTAGCGGTAGTTGCCGGCGGTATGGTGGCGGCAATCTTGCTTCCAATCTACAGTCTAGTCGGCAATATTCAAGCCTAGCAATAAATGCTAGACATTGTCGACGTACTAAGATAGTATAAAACGTAAGCGTAATGACGCAAAAATTAACACGTTCATAGAAAGGGTGGTATAACTTCATGAACAGCACACGGACGAATAACGAGAAGGGATTTACGATCATCGAGGTCGTTCTCGTCTTGGCAATTGCAGCATTGATCTTTCTGATGGTGTTTATCGCACTGCCTGCATTGCAGAGTAGTCAGCGAAATACGCAGCGTCGCCAGGACATGGGGCGTATCATGACCCAAATCTCCAACTATCAGTCATCAAATCGTGGTAAGATTCCACCAGTCGCATCGTTTACGACGAGTTCGACAGGATTTGTTGACAAGTATCTGAACGGTACTGGAGCAGTCGCTAATGTGGATGAATACTCTGACCCTACAACGGGAACAGGATACACCTTTACGACGACATCCGCTGACCCTACAGCGCCAGGAACCGTCAACTACCAAGTTGGCTATGTCTGTGGTACGGACGGCGCAACTGCGGCCGGATCTGGACGTAACTTTGTGCTTCGCACGAAGCTTGAAGGCCAGGACGCACTATACTGCATCGACAACCGTTCATAGGCTGTCTCCAGGCTTTTGCTCAACACACCACTCGGTATGAGTGGTGTGTTTTTGTTTTGTTGTTTATGGTTAAGCTGCTATGATGGAGACAAATGGAACATGTAATTATCTATAGCGGCCTTGTGCTGACCGGTTTAATTTTCGGCAGTTTCGGCGGGGCGACTGTCTGGCGGTTGCGTGCTCGTCAGTTGAAAGAGGATTTAGCTGAAGGCGAAGAAGTTGATAAAAAGGAGTACGCACAGCTCAAGCAGCTGACGCAAACAAACGCGCGGAGCGACCGGTCGCAATGTCTTCATTGCCACCATACACTCGCGTGGTATGATCTAATTCCACTTGTCAGCTGGCTGCAGTTACGGGGTAAGTGTCGGTATTGTGGTCATCAGATTGGCTGGCTTGAACCATTGATGGAACTTGGCACCGTGGTATTGTTTGTCGGATCGTACACTTTTTGGCCCTATGAATTGACGGCGCCACTGTTCATTGTGCAGTTTATTTTGTGGCTCGTTGCCTGTGTGATGCTGGCGATTCTGTTTGCATATGACGCAAAGTGGTTCTTGCTACCTAACCGAGTTGTCTTTCCGTTGATTGGCGTGGCAGCTGCCTTTGCGTTGTTGCGTGTCGTAAGCGCGAGTGATCCTGTTGCAGCGCTGGCTAGCGTTGTTGGCGCTTGCTTGGTGCTTGGCGGTATCTATTTTGTGCTCTACGCATTCTCACGTGGTGCGTGGGTGGGCTTTGGCGATGTGAAGCTCGGGGTTGCGCTGGGTCTGTTAATTGCGGATTGGCAGGTTGCTTTCCTGGCTCTCTTTCTGGCGAACCTCATCGGGTGTATTATTGTGGCGCCAGCGCTGCTGAGTAAAAAAGTGACTCGCGCTTCGCACATTCCTTTTGGTCCGATGTTGGTGGCCGGCTGGCTTATCGCAGGCTTGTTTGGACGATCGCTCGTCGACTGGTATCTTGGCGCAATGATTATTTTGTAATCTGGTTGCTGTGGTGAAAAAGGGGTTATGATCCCAAACAGCTTATGCTATAATGAAGCCCAAATGGGCAATGTAAAACAACAAGGGTTTACAATAATTGAAACAATTTTGTTTCTAGCGGTGGGCGGGGCTTTGTTGGCTGCGTTGCTTGCAGGGGTAAACACGAACATTAACCAGGAACGTTACAAAGATAGCGTCAATTCTTTCACGAGTACACTACAGGAGCAGTATAGTTTAGCGACAAATGTGACAAGCTTACGCTCAAACAACTGGACGTGCGGGACGACCCTCAAGGGTGAATCAGGCGCAAATACGTACCGGGGGACGACTAACTGCACGATTATTGGACGCCTCGTCAAGCTTACAGGTAGCGGCACACTGGCGTATTCAAATATTATTGCGTACAACATCAATGAAACAACACTGAAAACGGCGACAAGTGATATTGCTGGTATGACCGAGTCGATGTCGCTGACTACAATGGACGCTGTCAGCTCAACGACAACTGAAGACCATTCCGAAACGACGTTAGAGTGGGACTCTTCGCTGACGGTGCTTGATGGCAGGGGCGCGAAGGCGGGGCGAGGTGATAGCTTTACGCTCGCAGTGGTGCGTTCGCCGGTCACGGGTCGCATTATGACATTTGTCGCTAACGAAGCGACGACAGACTGGAAGAATAAAATTATCACGGCTGAAAGTCTGAAGCGGTCGCTTGTCGCCTGCGTGGAGCCAAGTCAATTTATCGCTACGCCTCGTTCAGCTATTGTGATTACTGCGGGGAGTGCGACACCAAATGGCGTGACGAAAGCGGCGGGAGTTGCCGGATGTTAGCACGACGCAGCCAAGTACGTATGCGCGGCGATACGATCGTTGAAGTATTGTTTGCGATTACGATTTTTAGCATGGTGGCTGTTGCGAGTATTTCGATCATGAATCAGGGTGTTGCGGTGGCACAGCGGGCACTTGAAATTAATTTAGTACGCCAGCAAATTGATACGCAGGCAGAAACACTGCGTTACTTAAATCAATTGTATGTCGCTGACTATGGCAAGCAAGGAGCGGCGACGGACAACTGGGAAGCGATGATTCGTGATAATGAAATCAGTAAAACGCAGGTGCAGAGCTTTGAGCAGATGATTAACGAACGCGGTGAGTGTAGTCTACCGGTGAACAAACCATTTACACTTGATAGTACCAAGATTGGCTCGGGTGCTGCAGCGGTCCTGAGGCCAACGAGTACGCCTGCAACGTATGCAAAGGTACGTTATGATGCTGCTATGCCTGTCGCGGAAGGTGTTTGGATTCAGGCTGTTCGATCGGATGATACTGGAACGAGCGCGGGCTTTTATGATTTCCATATCCGTGCTTGCTGGTCGAGTCCTGGGCAGAAGCAGCCAATGACGCTAGGTACGATTGTGAGGCTATATGAACCACGTGGATAAGACAGCTAAGGGCTTTACGCTCGTTGAATTAATGCTAGCGATGGCTTTTGTGTCATTTTTATTAATGGCAATTGCATTAACCGTTATTCAGCTCGGTAATATCTATAGCAAGGGGGTGACCCTCAAGGAGGTGAATCAATCCGGTCAGGCGCTTAGTCAGGATATTCAGATAGCGATTGGCGCGTCTCGTCCACTGTCGGTTGGCGAAGGTGGCAGTGACTACAAAACACTTAAAGCGGCTGATGGGAAGGTGGCGGGTGCGCGGCTGTGCACGGGCACTTATAGCTACATATGGAATCTCGGCGCTTACATGGAAGCGCCAGTGAACGCGTACGCTAGTGGCACGAATGTGATTCGACTTGTAAAAGTAGACGATCGAGGAAAAGCCTACTGTAATGACGTAACGAAAAAGGTTGTCGTGAACGACGCGACCGAACTCTTGACGGAGGGCGATCGCAGTTTAGCGCTGCAAGGATTTACAATTACGCAAATTGCGAATGATTCAGTCTTGCAACAAGCGCTATATCGTATAACATTAGAACTAGGAACAAATGACCGTGACTTACTGCAGAGTAATCCTGAGGGGGGTGGCATCGATACGGTAGACACCTCGTGTCGCCCACCGAGCGACGGCGGGGCTCGGCAAGAGTATTGTGCAGTGAATAAGTTTGAATTTACCGCCCGGGCGGGCAATAAAGGGGAGTTGTAGAGATGAGTCAAAAGAATAAACAGTTAATCCAGAACCAGCGCGGAGCCGTATCGCTCTTCGTGGTTATCTTTACGGCACTCCTTGTCATTATTGTGAGTGTTAGCTTTATTCGCATTATGATCCAGGGCCAGCAGCAGGCAACGACGGCAGACTTGTCGCGCAGTGCTTACGACTCAGCGCAGGCGGGTGTAGAAGATGCGAAACGCGCACTAGTTGCGTACCGAGAGAACTGTTCAAATGGTACGAACGCACAATGTATCAGTCAGGATACAGTTATTAAGAGCGGGAACTGTAATACGTTACAGCAGCTTGGCGTTGCGACAGGCGACAAGGAAGTACTCATCAAGCAGCAAGAAGGTGACTCATCGCTGCAGCAAGCCTACACCTGTGTCAAGATGCAGATGGATAGCCCTGACTATGTTGGAACATTAGATACAAACGCGTCTCGCGTGGTGCCGCTTCGTGGCGTGAAGCAGTTTAACCGCGTGACCCTAGAATGGTTTATGGAAGGCGACATTAAAAAAGCTGACGACGGCACGAGTGGCACAATTAGCCTTGGAACTGATTCGTCACTACCGCAGCTTTCTGCGTGGCCACAAAATCGCCCTGCTTTTATTCGTTCACAGTTCATTCAATATGGCTCAAGCTTTGAGCTGGCTGACTTTGATGATGTCAAAGATGGCAAATCAAATGCCAAC
Source organism: Candidatus Saccharimonadota bacterium (assembly GCA_032153715.1). Classification (GTDB taxonomy): domain Bacteria; phylum Patescibacteriota; class Saccharimonadia; order Saccharimonadales; family Saccharimonadaceae; genus SEAL01. The sequence goes on from JALDYR010000002.1 coordinate 305,226, forward strand.
ACCCTGTTCATGTATCCGGCAAGTGTTGGTCGTTCCGACGTGATCAATCTTGTTGCCGAAGATACACGCCGAGCGCAGGGAAGCGGTGTCTTGCAACAGATTGCGTGTAAACGAGACTTCACGAGTTCGCTTTATGCATGTAAAGCTACACTGCAACTACCACAGGCAATTGGACAGACGACAAACGAGCGTGGCGCTGCCTACCTGCGTTTGAATGCGATCTACAACAGCGGCAATAACTTCCGTGTGCAGCTCTATAACGATAGTGAGTTGGTGAACTTCGCTGGTGTTCAAGCGATTGTCGATTCAACCGGTCGTGCTAATGATCAGTTCCGTCGCGTTCAGAGTCGTGTTGAGCTTGATGTCAGCGCATTTCCGTATCCAGAAGCGGCAGTCGACATTACTGGTAACTTGTGTAAAAACTTCCTCGTGACTGATAATCCAGCCGAGTATGTCAGTGGCACGGATAGCTGCGACCCATCCAAGTACAAGACGGAGTAATTGCGTACGTTATGAAAAACTCCCGCCAATGTGCGGGAGTTTTTTGTTAGGAGGCGGTTGTGTCGCTGTGAAACTTTTCGTAGACTTCGCGGAGGTGTTCGTCGGTGACGTGCGTGTAGACCTGAGTAGTACTGATATTGCTATGGCCGAGCATACTCTGGACGCTGCGAAGGTCGGCGCCGTTCATTAGAAGGTCGGTGGCGTAGCTGTGGCGCATTGTGTGAGGGCTGACGTGTTTTGTGATGCCAGCTAGTCGTGCGTACTGCGCAATGAGTCGTTGAATGCTGCGCGCAGTTAAACGGCGGTAGTCGCCACTGTTGGATTCGACGGCATTTTTACTGTAGCTAATAAACAACGGCGGTAAGCTATCTTGACGAACAGCCAGGTAGTCATTGACACGATCGGCTGCCGCTTGGCCAATGAAGACCGGACGGTCCTTTTGTCCTTTTCCGCGCACCATAAACTCGCGCCGCTTGGTATTGACGTGATCCCTGTTCAAATTGACGAGCTCTGACACGCGTAGTCCGCTGGAAAAAAGTAGTTCAATAATCGCTCGGTCACGTAGGCCAGTGTCGCTGTCGAGAGGGATTTGCGCAAGGAGACGCTCGACCTCGTCGTAGTGAAGGAAGGTCACTTGCTTGCGGCTCACTTTTGGAAGAATAATCTTCTCTGGACTTAAGCTAAGGATGTCGCGACTGGATAAATAATTTAAGAAACCACGAAGGGCAATCAGATGATAGCTTTGTGTGATTGTTGCCAGTTCTTCTTCATTGTAATTTTTATAGCGATTGAGCCAGAGGCGATATTTGCGAATAATTTCTGTGGTTATTTTTGCAACTTCAACGTCATTAGTGAATTCGATAAAGCGTTCTAGGTACAGCTTGTAGTTTTCGGCTGTTTTAGCTGATCGACCACCTTCAACTTCGAGGTGTTCAATGTAATCATTAATGAGTTCGGATGCATACATAAGTACTATTAGCATAGCGCAAAATGAACAATACCGGTAGAATGGTGGGGATGACTATTATTGAAACCGTAACACTCGGCCTTGTTCAAGGTTTGACCGAATTTATTCCGATTAGTAGCTCTGGACACCTCGTCATTACACAAGCCGTCTTTTCGAGGGGGTCGGACCATCTTTTTCTTGAATTTATTAACATCGGAACGATGTTGGCGTTATTTGTTTATTTTCGAAAGCGCATTTTTGAAATTATTCGTGATGTTACTGTGCGCAAGAATTTTCGCCTGGCCCGCAACATTCTGATTACGTCTGTGCCGGCGGGATTGGTTGGGCTGGCGCTTGCGGACTTTATCGAATCGGCGGCGTTCTTTGGCAGCGTGATTGTGGTGATTGTGACATTGCTGCTGGTTGGCATTCTCATGGTGGTACTGGAGAAATTGCCGAAAGCTAGCAGTGTGGAAAATGGGGCAGCGCTTAGTTCGAAACGAGCGCTATTCATTGGTGTTGCCCAGATGATGGCCTTGATTCCTGGCGTTTCACGTTCGGGCTCGACAATTATTGCTGGCCGCTTGTCGGGTATGACGGCAAAAGAAGCTGCTGAGTATAGCTTCCTGGCGTCGTTGCCAATTATGGTAGGTGTAACGCTCAAGGTTCTTTTGACGGACAGTGATTATCTCGCGGCACATTGGCTTCCGCTCTTGGTTGGGAACGCTGTTGCGTTTGTGTCGGGGTTGCTGGCGGTTGGCTTCTTGATGCGCTATCTAGCGAATCACAGTCTGGCTATTTTTGGTTGGTATCGGATTGGACTAGCGGCTGTTCTGACGGTTGTTCTTTTGATACAATAGCGACAAGATAATAAGGAGAAATATGAGCAATAATATCCAGCAAACTCTAGTACTATTTAAGCCCGACGCAGTTCAGCGTGGTATCGTTGGTGAAATCCTGACTCGTTTTGAGCGTGTTGGCCTCAAGATTATCGCAACCAAGATGATCGCGCCAGACAAGGCTCACTTTCACAAGCACTACGAAGAAATTGGTCAGATGATTACGCGTCGCGGTGAACATACGTTCGACATTACGCTTGAACTCATGATTCAAGGACCGGTGATTGCTATGGTGTTCGAGGGCGTCGAAGCGGTGCCGCTCGTACGCAAGTTGGTTGGTACGACTGAGCCAAAATCAGCTCTTCCTGGTACGATTCGTGGCGACTACTCGCATATGAGTTTTGGCTATGCGGATGCCGAAGATAAGGGTATTCCAAACCTTATTCACGCTAGCGGCGACCCTGAAGAGGCGGAAAAAGAAATTTCTCACTGGTTTAGTGATAACGAGCTGTACTCATACGTTGCAGCGCACGAAAAGTTTACTCGCTAAACTGACCCCTGTTTATGCTACAATACTGGTAGCGCCTCGGTAGCTCAATTGGATAGAGCAGTTCCGTCCTAAGGAAAAGGTTGCAGGTTCGACTCCTGCCCGGGGTACCAGATATTGATTAGGAAATCATGACAAAAAACGAACAACAAGAACTTGACTTTGAGGGACAGCGTGATGGCGAAGAGCTATTATTTATTTTTCGTCGCCATCCCATTGCGATGCGCAAAGGGTATTACTTACTCTTAATCCCATTTGTCATTTCAGCGATACCAGCCCTTATTTGGCAAAGTAATCTTGAACTATTTTTGTTGCCAATCGGCGGCCTCCTATTTGGGATGCTGCTTTTTTTATACCACTTCATCATGTGGTACTACACGGTCTATATCGTGACCGACCAACGCATCCGTCAAATTACCCAGCGTGGCTTCTTTGGTAAGGACGTCGTGGAGCTCCGACTGTCCAAGATTCAAAACATAAGCTATAATATACCAGGATTCAGTGGAGAAGTTTTTGGCTTTGGCACGATCGTTATTCAGACAATCGTCGGCGACCTTGTGATTCACCACGTTGATCATCCTGATAAGATTTATAATAAGTTACAAGATGCGGTAAGTGCCGCCATCTCAGAACGGGAACCGTATGAAGAAGCTACTGCGCTTTAAAAAGCACAAAAAAGAACAGCAACACTCTGCTCGTATCACTAACGAGACAGTTGCCGAGCATCGCGAGCGAATTCTTGCCGGTGGTCGCCGCTTTAAATATCCGGTTCAGTACGCTCGACACCGACTTGTCATTAATACGATTGTCATTAGTGTAGTGGCATTACTTCTGATTATTGCTCTGGTGTGGTGGCAGTTGTATCCTCAGCAGAATAGTTCGACTTTCTTTTACCGCATTACTCGTGTTTTACCGGTGCCTGTCGCGGTAGTTGATGGTCAGTCGGTGCGCTACAGTGATTACCTGACCGTTTATCGCTCACAAGCGCATTACCTCGAATATAAAGAAGGGGTGAATTTGCGCGACGAGGCGAGCAAGGGTCAGGTCGACTACATTAAGCGAAAGGCTATGAACGACACTATCGCTGATGCCTACGGAGCAAAGCTCGCCCGGGAAAAGGGAATTGGCGTCACTGACCAGCAAATCGAGGATGCTATGACGCGTCAGCGCCAGTCGCGTGACGGCACGGCTTCAAAAGAGACCTATGACGCTATTGTCCTTGATCACTTCGACTGGACACCACAGGAAGCGCGTGGCGTGACGGCCCGTAAGCTCCTTCGTCAAGAAGTAGCGTATGCAATCGATAGTCTGGCAACTAAACAGCGCGATGAGGTAGTGGCAAAGCTCCAAACCGAAAAAGATCTGACAAAGGTCGTTGAAGCAATGAAAGCCTCGGGTGCTACAAAGGTTCAGGCAGGGATGACTCCGCTGGTGCCGCGTAATAATCAGGACGGCGGCTTGGCTGTTGCTGCTGCAAGACTCAAGAAAGATCAGATCTCGCAGCCGTTTAAATCAACAACTGGCGATGGGTATTATATCGTGAAATTACTGGAAGAGAGCAATGACTCACGAATTAGCTACGCTTATATCAAGATTCCGCTCACCGCTTTTGATGAGCAGCTGGCAAAGATAAAAGCTGCCAATAAGGTGGATGAGTATATTTCAATTCCAGAGTTGAAGGCGCAGGCAACCAGTTCAGTCGGTAACTAGTAACCTAAAGAGGAGGTGAGTATGTTTTCACTACCAGAATTAACGTACGATTACGATGTGTTGGGGCAATATATTAGTAAAGATATTATGTTGTTGCATCATAGCAAGCACCATCAAGCGTACGTCGATAAACTTAATACGGCACTAGAAGCTGCACCAGCGCTACGAGAGCGACCGCTCGAGAGTCTATTGGGTGATATCGAGAGTTTGCCGCAAGAGGTGCAGACAGCAATCCGCAACAATGGTGGCGGACACTATAATCACAGCCTGTTCTGGCAGTGGATGTCACCACAAGGCGGCGGCGAGCCAAGTGGCGAGCTATCGCAGCACATTAACGATAAGTACGGCAGCTTCCAGGAGTTTGTGGATGTATTTACGACAAAGTCACTCGGTGTCTTTGGTAGTGGCTGGGCGTGGTTGCAGCCAGATCTTGAAATCATTACAACGTCTAACCAAGACACGCCAATTATGCAGGGGCTCAGTGCGCCATTGCTTGGCCTTGATGTGTGGGAACATGCCTATTATCTTGACTACAAAAATAAGCGTGACGATTATGTGAAGGCGTGGTGGAACGTGGTTGATTGGCAGTTTGTCGAGACTCGTTTTCAGGCACAAGAAATGCGCTCATAGTTAAAATATGTATTCACGCTACTGCCGCCGATACTATAGTGTCGGCGGTTTCTTTTGTTCTTTAGCGATTTCAAACATGTCTTTTGGCTCCTCTTCATTGAGGTACACTGAATTGTTGTGATGAGGTATCGTGTCAAGCGAAGAGAGATTTGGGCTAGCTGGTGGTTGAGGAGTGGTCGTATCGTCGCTGGTGGCTTCATGCCAGTCGTAGCCATCTTCAATGACAACAGCAGAGCCAGTGCTGCTACTACCTTGCTCAAGCTGTCGCCGACGCCACCATAAATAGCCAAATAAACTACCTCCCACTAATGTTGTGCCAACCACAAGGATGCCAATAAACGCAAAGAGGGTTACTGACGATTCTGACTCATCTGTTTGCGGAGCGGCGGTGAGCGCAAAAGCAAACTCTTGAGTTTCAGGGGCGACGCCATCGGCGGGAATATCTTTTTTGACAACAGCAAACGTAATACTTTTTGATGAGTAATTTGTTGTTATAGTGCCGCTATAGGTTCCCTCTGCGAGGCCAAGCGATAAAGTGCCTTCGTTTGTGGCTGTATAACTTTGTTGTCCAATATTAACCCGAGCTCCTGCCGAGGGAGTGTCACCTTCAGTGACTTTGAGGCGGACTGGATAGCCGCGCGTCGAGATAATTCCACTGTAAGTGCCGGTGAGGTTGCCAGCCGCTTGGGCTGACAGGGCGAAGTAGTAGCGCAGCCCGGGCGTCAGATCAGCTACCGATGCTTCATAGCTGCCGTCAGCGAGTTTTTTTACCTCAACTTTATTAGTAGTTTCAGTACGAGATGTCCCGTAGCGCAGCTCGGCACTAGCATTCTCCTTAGTGAGTTTCCAGGTGATTTTACTACTAGTGTACTGCGAGATGACGGACACTTGGTCGATCAGCCCAGTTGAGTCGACAGTTGGCGCTTCTTCGACGACAGGCGCAGGCGTCGGAGTAGGCGTAGGTGCCGGTGCCGGAGTTGGCGTCGGAGTAGGCGTAGGTGCCGGTGCCGGAGTTGGCGTCGGAGTAGGCGTAGGTGCCGGTGCAGTGATTGAAAAAGAGGCACTATTTAAATTAGTCGTTGTATTGTTAATCTTGCTCTCGCCACTAAAGCCGACGCTAGCGGTGCCAGCCGCAATTGCTTGAAAAGTGACCGTAAAAATACCGACTTGGCCGGTTGGTCCTGGGCTCTTTGCGGCACTAAAGCCAATTGTACCGGCGCCAGCATTTTGTGTGGTAGAAATATCACCATAGCCGCCGGTGCTTGACACGCTGGTTACACGGAGGAGTCCGGCAGGGTATGTGACTGTGCCGGTTGCTTTTCCATTTTGCGCAACCGTCTCGACATAGCCGCGAATATTGACCGTAAAAGAGGTGCCAACATTCATCTGTGACGAGGTTGGCGTGAGGTAGAGAGTATTGCCGGCTGCATAGGCTGGCACGACAAAAACACTAGACAGAGTCAAGATACAGGCGAGTGTGAACGATAGAATTTTTGAATATTTTTTTGTCATAGTGTTGGTATTTGAGCGTTTGTTTTATTGTAGCATAACCTCTTATAATTGTCGGCCCGAGGCTTAACTGTGATGAATGATATCAAGCTCGCCAGTTCGAGGGTCAAAGATAGCGTCTGGGCTAGGAGGCGGCGGAGGAGCTGGTGCTGCGACGGGCATCGAAGGGGGTGGTGCGGAGATTGGTGGAGGCGCAGGGGTTGCGGCGAGAGTTGGCGTCGAGACGGGTGGCGGCGGTATCTCAATTGTCGCTGACGTGACGATCTCTGGCGAGTAGGACTCAGCAAAAGGTAGATCTGGCATGTTTTCACTAGCAGTAGAGGATAGCTCGGGTGTCATATTAGCGTCAGGCGCTGCAGAAACAACCTCAGCGAGTACTTGTGGCTGTGGAGCTGGGTTGATGGTTGCGGGCGCCCGCCACTCGTTATAGCGGTCAGTCATGACTGGTTCGATAGCAACTTCGGTTACCTGGTTTGCTTCTTGTTCGGCACGGCGCCGTCGATAGAAGAGGAAGCCAAAGATGCTGGCAATCATGAATAAGGCGCCGCCGACTGTAGCAAGAATCAGGCCGATAGATAGCGGTGGGGTGGTCGAGCTGGTCGGCGCGTTTGGGGTGATATTAAAGGTAAACTTTTGGGTTTCAGGGGTGCCGTTGGCGTTAATTGGTTTTGCGACTACGGCAAGCTTGACAGTGTGAGTTGACGAATCCGAGGCGGTGATGCTACCCGAATAGGTACCGGTTGCCAGCTCTAGGCTCACTTGGCCACTCTTGCTTGTTTGGTAGGTGTAGTTACCAATTTTCATTTTGACTGCCGCTGCAACCTGGCCGTTTTCTTTGACGAGGATTTCAATTGGATATCCTCGAGTCGTGAAGGTTCCTTCGTAGGAAGCAGCTTTACCGTCGGAGGCGGTGGCGGTGATCGAGAAGTAGTATTGCTTACCTGGCTGAAGGTTCGCCAGGGTCGCATTGTAAAGGCCTTCATTGCTGCGAGTTACTTCAGCTCGGCTCGTGCGAGCTTCTTTTGATTCGCCGTACAGTAGTTGCGTGTTGCTACTTTCCAGCGATGTCTTCCAAGCAATTTCTGCACTGCTTCGCTTTGGTCCAGCCGTTACCTCGCGGATTTCGAGGCCGCCAGTACTTGTCTGGACAGGGGCAGGCTGGACTTCTTCCGGTGGCGTCAGAACAGGTGGTTCAGTGATGACTTCTGCTGGTGTTGGTGGCGTCGGGACGGGTGTCGGTGTTGGAGTGGGTGTTGGAGTGGGTGTTGGTGTCGGCGCTGGTGGGCTAGCGACAGTGTATGTTCCGCCATTGGCGTAAAGCGGTAAATCACGCTGAGCTCGCGTGGAAGAAGTAAAGGCGACCGAAGCTGTGCCAGCGGCGATCGCTTTAAATTTTATGGCAAACATAAACGTACTACTGGCGTTAGGGTAATAGTTTGATCGGTCAAAGGTAATTGTGCCAGCGCTATTATCAAAACTGCTTGAGGCAAACATTGTATAGTTACTGCCGGTCGTATCAAGCGCTATGACGTTCACGAGGTTTTTAGGAAAGGTGAGGCCGCCTTTGATAGTGATGGCGCCGGGGCTCTGCTGGCTGCGATCGACCATAAAGCGCACTGTAAATTCCGTCCCTGGTGTGACGTTTGCTGTGCTCGGCGTGAGGTAGAGGCCGATCTTAGGTATGGCATGTGCAGTGTGGCTTGGCATGAGTGAAATAAGTGCCATAAGGCTAAGGACGATTCCAAGGATGCGTTGCTGTTTTTTCATATTTGTTTTTACGCTGTTTTTATCTGTAAATTATACCATAAGCGGAAGCGTGTGGATACAATTGTGGCCAGGGTAAAACCATAGAAAAAACCTCATGCAATCATGAGGTTTTTTCTATGGCGCGCTCGACCGGATTTGAACCGGCGATCTCCTCCGTGACAGGGAGGCGTGATAACCCCTTCACTACGAGCGCATGTAGTGCTTTGGCCTAAGCTCTAGATATGATAGCAGTTTTTAGCCCCTGTTGCAACAGGATTGAGACCGTTTCTTTCTCGGAAGTGAAATGTTATAATTATTCGGTACGGTATGCCGCTGTAGCTCAGCTGGTAGAGCGGCGCTTTCGTAAAGCGTAGGTCACCGGTTCAAATCCGGTCAGCGGCTCCATTATTAGAATAAGCAATTATTATGAAACTATCACTTACTCCTCATATCAAAACCATTCTCGCTGATCGCCATCTAGTGTTGATCTTGAGTCTGTTGACGCTGTTGACGGTTATTTTCTGTCTTTATGTTGCCGTGAATCTTAATCCGAGTGAACTACAGGTGGTAACGCACTATACGGCGTTTGGTTCAACAAACTTTTACCGTGATAAATGGTACTACCTGATTAACTTTATTGCCTTTGGTGTGGTGTCGTTGGCAGCGTATATTACGCTAACGGGTAAGATATTCATTCAAAAAGGCAGAGAATTGGCAATTCCGTTTGCGTGGCTTGGAGTTGTCACGCTGTTTATTGCTATGACTGTCGCTTACCAGGTGCTAAAGATTGCGGCACTGTCATAATTTATGAGTACGAATGATCTAGAGATTCCGCTTGGCAAACGAACAAAAGCGTATCGCTTTTTTGAGATGCTCCCCGCGTTATTAAGCTATGGCGCGATCATTCTTTTGGTTGTCTTGTCGATCTTTAATCCATTACTTGCTGCTATTTACCTCTTAGCGGTGATTATTACTACCTTGGTGAAGGCCTTTGGGATTGCCTTTCACACGATCGGTGGCCGTAATCGATTAAATGCCGCTCAGAAAGTCGACTGGCATCATCGTCTGCAGATGTTAGAGGATCCGGTTGATAGCCACGAAAAGCTGACATCACTGACAGGAAATAGTTTTGGGTTTGCGCAGCACGTCGCAAATGTTGCCGCACTTGCCGAGCAGTCCAGTAGCTACCCAAAGCCATCACAGCTGTACAACGCTGTGATCATTGCCGCATACAATGAATCACTTGATGTGCTTGAGCCCACACTGCAGTCAGTGGCGGAAACAACATATGATAACGATCATCTGATTATTGTATTGGCATACGAAGAGCGTGGCGGCGAGGCGATGGCATCGACCGCGAAGCTGCTCGAAAAGAAGTTTAAAGGTGTATTCAAAGAGTTTCATCTAGTGAAGCATCCAAAGGATCTTGCTGAGGAGGTTCGGGGTAAAGGTGGAAATATTACTTACGCCGGTAAGTTTTTAAAGCAGTGGTTAAAGAAACAACACATTGCATATTCCGATGTTATAGTAACAACGCTCGATAGCGACAACCGTCCACATAAGACGTACTTTGATTACGTCACATACGAATATATTGTTCACCCAGATCGCAAACAGCTGTCGTATCAGCCGGTTTCGTTGTTCCTAAATAACATTTGGGATGCACCGGCACCAATGCGCGTCGTGGCAACGGGTAACTCCTTCTGGAATATTATTAGCTCAATGCGACCACATACGCTTCGTAACTTTGCGTCACACTCACAGCCAATGGACGCCTTGGTTGAAATGGACTTTTGGAGCACACGAACTATTGTCGAGGACGGCCACCAGTACTGGCGTAGCTACTTCCACTTTAAGGGTGAGTATGCTGTTGCGCCAATCTTTGTTCCTATTTATCAGGATGCAGTCTTATCGGATACGTATGTACGGACGCTAAAGGCGCAGTTTATTCAACTTCGCCGCTGGGCTTATGGTGCATCAGATGTGCCATATGTTGCGACGCGTGTCTTTAGTCGCAACCGACAAGTGTCGTTCTTTGGTGGCTTTGCTCGACTGGTGCGCTTGATTGACGGGCATGTCACGCTTGCGAGCGTTTCGCTACTTGTGGCGTTTGGTGGCTGGATACCGCTACTTATTAATAGTGAAGCCTCACTGAGTATCGTGGCGCATCAGCTGCCCGAGGTGATTAGCGGTGTTCAGCGCATTGCGATGGCTGGATTGTTCATTACTGTCTTCTTGGCCTTTAAGATGCTGCCGCCGCGACCTGCACGCTATAAACGCCGTCGCACAGTGTGGATGCTGGCGCAATGGTGTCTTATGCCTGTGACAGCTATTGTCTATAGCTCAGCCTCGGCTTTTACGTCACAGACCGCACTCTTCCTTGGTCGCTACTTTGACAAATTTGATGTGACCGAAAAGGCGACAGTCGTGTCGGGCGACAGTACTAAGAAGCAATTGAAGGTCGGCCGCGACGACGCACGCTCGTAATTAGATGATAGCGAGCCGCATACTGGACGGCGGCAAGCTCATCGAATCGTTTCAGGACGCTATGAGTCGTAGCGGCAATACGCTCAGTAGTGAGTGTCTCGGGGTTCATCGAGAGTTGCTCTTCGACAGTTTGCGCAAGCCAGAGGCTGTCATACTGAGCTGCACGTGGGTTATGCGCGAAGGCTGCTGCAATGCTCAGAAGGAGTTTGCCAAGATTAAAGGTGTCGGTCTGTCCGCCGTCTAGGTGGATTTTTTTATTTTCAGCCAAGGCTGGACGCTCATAGGTTGTAAAGAGTGTGCCAGAGGCGATGCCTTGCCGTCGTCGCCAGACGACCGGCGTCTTTTTGCTGGCACGCGAGTTAATTACCTTGGTTGTTTCATTTTTTGAATATAAACAAATCATGTCTATATATTGTCATACAGCTATTAAAAATGCTAGTGGATAACTGACAGTGGTGGGTGGAAAACTAAAAACTACCTCGATAAAGAGGTAGTCTTAGCAGGCTAGGGCAGGGTACGTTTAATTTACTTTTTTGCCAGGTCGTAAGTGGACCGAATTTTTTGCATCGTTCCAAGTGCGATCGTACTCGAATGAAATATTAAATTTTTCGAGTGCAGACGGCTTTTTCGTAATATGTGTTTGTTTGTGCTGATTAGCCATGTGTTTATATTAGCACAAGCATGATATTTTGTCAACTATCGTTATGTTTATAAATATATCACAAGCGGTATGAAGGTGGGGGAAATTTGCTATTTTACCCCGTGGAAAACTTTTACCTACATGGGGACAAAATAGGCCCGATCAACGGCCATAAAAAATCCCCATACAGGATGGGGAGAGTTGAACAGCGATTAGCTAGCGTTGGGTAATCATGATTGCGAGGTTGGAAATATACTGAGCGGGATCGACGAGTTTATTCTTGCGAAGATAGGCTAAATGGATTTCGACAAAAGGTAGCTGACTATCGGGGTAGTCACTTGCTTGCGGGCTGTACATTGATTTTGTGACCATTTTTGGATTATCTTGCATCACAGTCAGACGCTTGCGAGCTTCGTCGAGGTCGATGTAGGAGTTGGCTGGAGCACTCATGTGTATCTTTCCTGCACGGAAATTGTGCATATACTGTGTCCAGTATGCGCTTTTTTTAGTAAAATAGCGAATTTGTTTTCTTGCCAAATTAAAAACCGGTCAGTCGACCGGATCTTAATTTGGTGGGCGATAGAGGATTTGAACCTCTGACCCCCACAACGTCAATGTGGTGCTCTAGCCAGCTGAGCTAATCGCCCTCAGCTGTCCTATAGTATCAAAAGAGACGGCTTGTTGCAATAACTGAGGTGATTCTGTATGATTGAAACTAAGCAATGACGCGGAGTAACCGCCCGCCGAGCTTCGTGGGATGTCGCAAATGTACGATAACGTTAGCGTCACAAGTGCTCTAGGTAACTAGAGAAGTCCGGTGGAACCACCCGAACAGTTCGGGTCCGAGACATGCGATTTATGGATTTATAGATTGAATCTGAACATCGCATGTTTTTTATTTACTAAAACAAAGGAGAACAGACATGAATGACGAACAATTACACGCAATGCGCCACAGCCTCGCCCATATTACTGCTGCTGCAGTGCAGCGCTTGTGGCCGGAAGCAAAATTTGGCGTGGGGCCAGTGGTTGATAACGGCTTTTATTACGATATCGACCTTGGTGAGAAGAAAATCTCTGAGGCGAACTTCGCGAAGATCGAGAAAACGATGCGTAGCCTTATTGAATACGGCGATGATTTTGAACGTTTTGAAAAACCAATTGACGAGGCGATTATCTGGGCAAAAGACAATAACCAGCCGTATAAAGAAGAGTTGTTGAATGACTTGAAGCGATCAGGGACGACAGTAGCGAAGGACCTCGACGTGAATGAGCTTGGGCTTGCGGCGGACGGTGACGCGGCGATTGCGGATGTGTCGTTTTATAAGAATGGCAATTTTGTGGATCTGTGCCGTGGTCCACATGTCGCCAATACTAAAGATGTTGGTGTGTTCAAGCTCCTCCGCGTGGCGGGTGCCTACTGGCGCGGTAAGGAAAACAACCCTCAGATGCAGCGCCTGTATGGTGTCGCTTTTGCGACGCAGGAGGAGCTCGATCAGTATCTCGAAAATCTTGAGCAAGCGAAGCTACGTGATCACCGTAAGCTCGGGAAAGAGCTTGACCTCTATACAACATCGCAGCTTGTCGGTGCGGGCTTGCCAATGTTTACGCCGCGCGGGACGGTGCTGCGTGATGTGCTGGCTCAGTATTCAAACCAGCTTCGTCAGGCGCATGGCTTTGAAAAGGTTTGGACGCCGCATATTACCAAGACGGCACTCTACGAAGCGTCTGGTCACTGGGCGAAATTTGGTGATGAGCTCTTCCTCGTCACGAGTCAGGAAACAGATGACAAGATGGCGCTGAAGCCAATGAACTGCCCGCACCATACGCAGATTTTTGCCAGCAAACCACGTAGCTACAGGGATATGCCAGTACGCTTCCTCGAGACGACCACTGATTACCGCGATGAAAAGACGGGTGAGCTTGGCGGGTTGAATCGCGTGCGCTCCCTGACACAAGATGACAGTCATGTTTTTTGTCGACACGATCAAATCGAAGATGAGATTAACGGCTTGCTTGCAAGTGCGCGTGAACTGTATGGCTCAATTGATATGAAGCTTCGCGTCCGCCTTAGTTACCGCGACGAGAGTGACGCCTATCTAGGTGACCCTGAATTATGGCAGTCAGCGCAAGATCAACTCAAGCGCGCAGTTGTTGCAAACGAGATCGAGTACTTCGAGCAAGACGGCGAAGCAGCGTTTTATGGTCCAAAAATTGACTTTATGGCAACGGATGCGCTCGGCCGCGAGCATCAGCTGGCAACCGTGCAGCTTGATTTCGTGCAGCCGGGACGCTTTGGGCTGACATATACGGATGCCGAGAGTAACCCGCAAACACCAGTCATGATTCATAGTGCGCTCCTTGGCTCAATTGAACGCTTCCTGAGTGTCTTTATTGAACATACGGCTGGCTGGTTTCCGCTCTGGGTGGCGCCAGAACAGATTCGTATTCTGACAATTAATGACACAGTGCTGGATTATGTCGAAGAGGTTGAAGCCGTCCTTCGTCAGACTGTGTTGATGAGTCCTGTGAAATATAACGAACTACGCTTCACGCGTGATGACCGTAATGAATCACTTGGCAAGAAGATTCGTGAAGCAACGACTTGGAAGATTCCAGTGCAGTTGATTGTCGGACCAAAGGACAAGGAGTCTCGCGAGGTAAGTGTGCGAACGCAAGCCGGGGAGGAAAAAGTAACCCTTGATCAACTAGCCGAGTATCTTCGTCAGCTTTAGTGCGTTATGCAGCCGGATAAAAACTTTCGCGAAAAGATCGAACTGCTGATCGCCCAGGTGCCATACGGGCAAGTAACGACGTATGGTGACTTGGCCGGGCTAGCGGGGCATGCGAACGCGAGTCGTATAGTGGGTGGTATTGCTCATTATGGCGACTCTGATTTGCCATGGCATCGGTTAGTGAATCGGTTTGGCGGCTTGGCGGCGGGCTATCATGGTGGGCGCGAGGTGCAGGCTCAGCTACTGGAGCAAGAAGGTATTACGTGCACGAATCATATTGTTGATAACTTCGAGGAGCTGCGATGGAAGCCGAAGATTTAGTACAGTTGCCGCTCGTGGTGATCGTTGGGCCGACTGCTAGTGGCAAGACGGCGCTTGCGATTAAACTTGCTACGCAGTTTGGGGGTGAAATTATTTGCGCTGATAGTCGAACGATATATAAGTGGATGGACATTGGCACCGCCAAGCCAACACTTACAGAGCGAGCTCAGGTGCCTCATTGGGGGCTGGATCTTGTTGAGCCAACTGAGCGGTTTACAGCGGCTGACTTCAAGCAGTATGCGGTGAAGAAGATAGCTGAAATTCGCGCGCGCGGCCATGTACCTTTTTTGGTGGGCGGGACGGGATTGTATGTCGACGCCGTACTATTCGACTATCAATTTGGACCCCCTGCTGACAATACATTACGTAGACAACTTGAACAGCTTACCGTTGAACAACTGCAAGAATATTGTATTGAACGCAACGTAATACTACCAGAAAATAAAAGCAACAAGCGCTACGTTATACGGGCTATTGAGCAAAAAAGCATAAACAATAAGAGACGAAACGAGCCGATAAGCGCAAGCATTATTGTGGGAATTGCTACGGATCGTGAGCTTTTGCGAACAAGAATTGAGCGCAGGGCTGAACAATTATTTGACGATGGTGTTGTGAATGAAGCAATAATGTTGGGTGAAAAATATGGCTGGGAAAGTGAAGCAATGACCGGTAATATCTACCCGTTGGTCCGTACCTACGTGGCAGGTGATATGACGATTGATGAGGTGAAGAACAAATTTACAACACTTGATTGGCGCTTGGCGAAACGTCAGTTGACTTGGCTGCGCCGTAATCCGCACATCCAGTGGCTATCACTTACTGAAGCCGAACACTATTTATCCGAGAGGCTCGCACGACAATCTAATTCATGATATGATGGGAACAAGAAAGTTACACCAGACATACGATGATTGACGCACTATTTGGTTCAAAAACGAGGGTAAAATTACTGCACCTTTTCCTGAATAATCCAGGGAAGTCGTTTTACGTTCGCGAGATTACCCGTTTAATTGATGAACAAATTAATTCAGTCCGTCGTGAACTCTCGAATATGATGGGTGTTGGTATTATCACTAGCGAATCAGATGATAACAAGCTGTACTATGAAGTGAATCAACGTTATGAACACTACGTGCCCCTTCGTGCAATTTTTGCCGATCAGCATGTCGAAGCGGTGAGTGAAACAAATGCGACGACCGACTGGCGTCATCTCATTGGCGAATTAGCTGGTGTTCGTCTAGCGCTGACGGCCGGCGTCTTTGTGAAGGGTTCAACGAGCGCGATCGATATTTTGATTGTCGGCGATGTGCCAGCGGTAAAGTTTAAAAAGGTCATTAAGGCGATTGAAAAAGTAGAGGGTCGCGAGCTAAACTACAGTATGCTTAGTTACGACGAGTTCTATTATCGATTAAGCGTTCGTGATAAATTTATAACAGAGATACTAAATGGCAAATACTCGATTCTGGTGGATACCGATAATATGCTGAACAGTCACAAATAGGAGGAAGTATGTTTGATATTGAATATAAAGGTGGAAATGGCGTTGTTATTTCCACGAAGAAAACGACAGCGGTTATTGATCCGAAGCTATCTATCATTGGCTTGAAGGATCTTTCTGTGAAAGACGCGGTTGAGATTGCGACTGAAGCACGATTTGCCGTTAACGGATCTGACGCACGACTTGTACTCGAAGGTCCGGGTGAATACGAACTTGGTGATTTTTCGATTCGCGGCGTGCGTGCTACGCGACATCTTGATACGTCCGCTGACGAACCAATTAGCACGATGTATCGCATTGAAGTGGGTGATGTGCGAATTGCGGTGATTGGTAATATTGCACCAAAATTACACGAAGATCAACAAGAAGAGCTTGGCATTATTGATATCTTGATCTTGCCAGTTGGCGGTAGTGGCTACACGCTTGACGCAACATCGGCGGCAACAATTATTCGTCAGATTGATCCAAAAGTAGTTATTCCTGTTCACTATGCTGACAGCGCACTGACATACGAGGTGCCGCAGGATACGCTCGAGACGTTTACAAAAGAGCTTGCAGCGCCAGTTGAAACTGTTGGCAGTAAGTATAAGGTGAAATCAACCTCAACTATTCCGCAAGTATTGACCGTTGTTGAAGTTACTCGTAGCTAATACGAGTAACGATGACTATTAAAATAACCTCCGCATGCGGAGGTTATTTTAATAGTTGGTAAGCTTAATTAGCTTTGGCGAGAATGCCTTTTTTCTTTAGCGTGCGGATCGCCTGAGTGCTCAGGGTCATCGTGACTTTTTGGCCGTCTACTTCAAAAGTTTTCTTCTGAAGATTAGGCTTGAAGACACGCTTCGTGCGACGCAAAGAGAAGCTGACATTGTGGCCAAATTGCTTGCCTTTACCGGTGAGTTCACATCGTGCTGCCATGATTATTAGTTCCACTTATTTTTTACAATCTGTACCAGTATAGTCCTTTTTTAGAGAAACGTCAAGGTGATCAATGCGATAGCCTGAGGTGAAGTGGACTTTACTAGATTTTCACCCCCTGGGCTGGTTATGCTTGGCTATGGATGGCAAAAAGCAGATAATAAGGAGAATTTATGAGCTACGAACCAAACACTCATCCAGTTCAGGCGGCAATACTGCGACATTTATTGTTTTCAGTAGAAGCGAGCTTTGCTGACATTCAGCGGACCACAGCGCTAACAAGTGACCACTTTAACTTCCATATTAAGAAATTAATTGATGAAGGCTACGTAGAAAAGCGCGATAAAGCGTATCGGCTTACATGCCAGGGAAAAGAGTACTCCAATCGCATGGATACTGACGAGAACGAGATTGAAAAACAGCCAAAGATATCAATTGCCATTACCCTTGAGCGACGCGGGGCCGGCGGGGTGCGGGAATTTCTATTTCAGCAGCGCAAAAAGAACCCTTACTATGACTTTTGGGGCCGTGTGGGTGGAAAAATGCGTTGGGGTGAGACTGTAGTCGAGGCGGCCCGGCGAGAGCTAAGGGAGGAGACAGGGCTGGAAGCTGAGCTCGAGTATCGCCTGTTGTATCATAAGCGTGACTTTGATAAGCAGACGGGCAAGTTGCTTGAGGACAAAATCTTCTTATGTGTGTATGCGACAAAATACAGCGGCACATTGATCGAGTCGTTTGAAGGTGGAGTGAATCGTTGGATGACAAATGAAGCGTTCCACCAACAACCAAAGCGATTTGTTAGCGTCGATGACTTTCAGGATTTGATTGATCGGGGCGAGGTGTTTGCTGAGCGGGAGTTTTTCTATGACGAATCAGAATATTGATAATCGCTCGGAGACTTCTATTGAGCGGCAGATTGATGACTTGTTGGCGCTTAGTGAGGTTGTTAACCGATTTATGGATGTCAAACGAGCGACACTGCGACATGGCCGACCGGAAACGGATGGCGAGCATACCTTACATCTGCAGATAATTGCCGTAGCTTATGCTGCCCAGTATCATCCAGAGTTAGATCTTGGTAGGGTGTCACTATACACTCTTGTGCACGATTTTATCGAAGTCTATGCTGGTGACGTCAATAGCTTAACAGCGAGTAACGATGCGCTGGCTGTAAAAGTGCTTGTTGAACATCAAGCTTACGAGCGCTTGCAGCGTGAATTGGGAGCAGCATGGCCGTGGTTTGTCGATCTTATCGCGCAGTACGAAGCCCTCGGGGATCGAGAAGCACGGTATGTGAAGTGTTTTGATAAGTGTGATCCAGGATTTAGTCACCTGAATAATGCCGGCGAAGCGTTGGTTAAAATGGGGGTCGTCAGCCGTGATGAGTATCAAGCGCGATGCCAAGTGGTAGGAGATAGGCTTGAGAAATTTGCCGAGGAATTTCCTGACGTTCTCACGCTTCGAAGTGAATTGCAGCGACGCGTAGGCGAGACAGCCTTTAGTGCGGTATAATAGCAGCAATGAGTATTGATCTACTGCAAATCGGGATAGTCCTAGGTGTTATTTTGCTGTCTATGACGCTTCACGAAGCGATGCACGCCTTTATGGGATATTTTTTGGGTGATGACACGGCAAAGCTACAAGGGCGTCTGACATTAAATCCTATTAAGCACATCGACCTATTTTTAACGATCATTCTGCCGCTTGGCTTGGCTTTGGTTGGAGCACCAATTTTCGGCGGCGCAAAGCCAGTACCGTTTAATCCGGATCGAGTGCGCTACGATGAATGGGGCGCCGCCCTGGTGGCGGTGGCTGGGCCACTCACTAACTTCTTTTTGGCGTTTATCTCGTTTGGCTTATTTGTAGTTGCAGGTGGGTATGCGAATGACTTGGTCGGGCGGATCTTAATGACAAGTGTCCAGGTGAACCTCGGCTTCTTTATCTTTAATATGATTCCACTGCCGCCGCTGGATGGATCACGCGTATTGTACGCACTGGCGCCAGATTTTGTCCGTCGCGGCATGGAGGCGATTGAGCAATTTGGTATTTTCTTTATTTTTGCAATTGTCCTCGTGGCAAGCCCGCTAATTGGTGCTTTTATGCAGGTGTCAATTTTCTGGTTTATCGATATTTTCTCTAAGCTTTTTATGCTGGGGTGATGCTATAATAATAGGTGACTCAGAGTCCGCCTAGACGTGTATGATTTTCCTAATATCATTTGATCGGGATTCCGAATGATTCGCCTCCGTGGAGACGTTTTGAGGAGACCCACCTTGCAATCACGCGGGGAATATCAAGCGTCGACCGCGATCGCTCTGGGTCATTTTTGTATGGTAGAATAATCGTAGAAATACCTTGTAAAACAGAAAGATACATCATGAAACAGCGCATTTCCGTTCGGGCAATTATTCGACAGGATGACAGAATCTTGCTTCTGCGACGAGCAAATGGTCGACAGACGATTTTAGGGCAATACGAACTGCCTGGCGGCAAGATAGCCTATGGTGAGCAGCCAGAAGATACACTGCGTCGATACTTGCATGATGATGCTGGATTGCATATCCAAGAGGCGCAGTTGTTTGACACGGTGACGTATATCGACCGTGATGACCGCGACATTCAGTATGCAGTGATTGTCTATACTGTAAGTGTGGCTGATGGCCATCATGGGATCGATTTAAGTCAGAATTACGATAAGTCGCTTTGGACAAAATCGTCAGAGTTACAACAAGAAAATATCACCGACTTAACGCATTTACTGTTGGGGATTATACATCAAGAAAAAATAACAGAGGAGAGTTTAGTTTCAACTGAACAGGTTGATGTTTCAAAAACATCAGACGGGAGTGTTATTATTTATTCAGATGGTGGGTCGCGGGGTAATCCAGGGCCGTCAGCTTCTGGCTATGTCATTATTGACGAGCAAGAAAACGTTATTGCGCAGGGCGGTGAATATCTGGGTATCACAACGAATAATCAAGCCGAGTATCATGGGGTGCGGATTGGTCTTGAAAAGGCACTTGAGCTTGGCTATCGTCGAATTGATTTTCGGCTTGATAGTATGTTGGTCGTAAATCAAATGAACGGTATTTACAAAATTAAGAATCGAGAGCTATGGCCAATTAATGAGCGAATACGTGAGCTGCTCGGTCATTTTGATAAAGTAGCGTTCAGTCATGTGCGGCGTGAGTTTAATCAGTTAGCTGATGGTATGGTCAATCGAACATTAGATGCACATACGAATGAGCAATAGTTCTGGTATAATACATAGCTAGACAGGTTGCTAGATGATCGCTGATATCGGTTATACGATATGAGAGGAAAGTCCGGGCAGCGTAGGACATGACAGTTGTTAACGGCAACCGGGGGCGACCCTAGGGAAAGTGCCACAGAAACGAAACTACCCCTTACGGGGAAAAGGTGAAACGAGTGGGGTAAGAGCCCACAGCGAGGCATGGTGACATGTCGAGGAGGTAAACCCTGTCAGCTGCAAGGAGGTCTGCGCCAAATGAGTGTCCGCTCGCAGGCCGCTATCCGCTTGATCTTGATGGCAACATCGAGGCTAGATAGATGATCATCCACGACAGAACCCGGCTTACCGGCAAGCTGTCTAACTAAAATAACTCGCGCAAGATTTGCACGAGTTATTTTAGTTTATTCGTAAGGAGTGAAAGACTAGGCTTTGGCGCTCTTTACAATTGTTTCGAAGGCTTTTGGTTCGTTGACAGCAATTTCAGCAAGGACCTTACGATCAAGTTCGATGTTTGCTGCCTTAAGACCGGCAATAAGCTTACCGTAAGTAGTGCCGTTTTCACGAGCAGCTGCGTTAATACGGGTGATCCAAAGACCACGAAGATCGCGCTTTTTGTTGCGGCGATCGCGGTATGCGTATTGAAGTGCACGAATTACGGCTTGCTTGGCAAGACGGAATGATCGTGTACGGTTATGCTGCATACCTTTCGCAGCTTTGAGAATCTTTTTGTGCTTTGCACGTGCAGTGACGCCTCGTTTTACTCGCATAATTAAACTCCTAGGGCTCGTTTAACGTTTTTAGCCATTGCACCTGTAACAAATGCAGTGGTGTTGATATTTCGCTTGCGGCTTTTGCTCTTTTTAGCGAGCATGTGGCCACCGAACGCGCGACGACGAGTTAGTTTACCAGTGCTGGTAAGCTTAATTCGCTTCGCTGTTCCTTTGTGGGTCTTTAACTTTGGCATTATTTACTCCTTACTACTATGCTCAGATTGCGACCAGCCATCTGAGGCTTTTGCTCGAGTACTGCATCGTCTTCGAGAAGATTTACAATTTTATCGATCATTTCGTATCCTAGTTCTTTATGGGCCATCTCGCGACCACGGTAAAAGATCTGAATTCGCACTTTGTGACCCTCTGCGAGGAAGCCACGAATCTTTCGAAGCTTGATCTCAAGATCTCCTGATCCAATTTTAAGTCCGAATCGCATTTGTTTCAGCTCGCTTTGCTTGCTGCTCTTGCGATTTTTCTGTAGCTCCTTCATCTTTTGATACTGGTATTTACCCCAGTCGACGATTTTTGCTACAGGTGGCTCAGCATTTGGGGAGATCTCAACGAGGTCAACGCCAGCATCCTCGGCTGCTTTTAGTGCGTCGGCACGAGACATGATCCCTAACTGTTCTCCGTCAGTGCCAATTACACGCAACTCTCGGGCGCGGATTGCTTCGTTGATACGAATTGATTTATTGATTGCTATCTCCTCTTTGGCTAGTGCAATAAAATTGAGCGATACTCGATGACTATGGTATCAGATATCGGACCTCAGTTCAAGTCCTCGTCAAATTTTATGGTACAATGTGGCCATTTTTAGCTAATAACGCCGCGATATTGCAGGGCTTCGCCAATATGAGCGGGAGTAATTCCGGGTTCGCCATCAAGATCGGCAATGGTGCGAGCAACTTTAATAACCTTGAAATAGCTACGGGCACTTAAATTAAGTTTATCAGCAGCGGTTGAGAGGAGAGCTTTTGCTGCCGGCGACAGCTCGAGAAGGCGAGTGACGTCACTGCTGCTCAGTGAGCTGTTGTACTTATCGCTACTTTTGTAGCGTGATGCTTGCGCGCCTGAAGCGTCTTGAATTGATTTGACCGCTGTTAAGTGTTGTTTGTTATTCATCGTACTTATGCTTAAGAGTGTATCATTGGCGACGCGTGTGACATTGACGATCAGGTCGATACGATCGAGTAGTGGTCCGGACAGGCGCTTTTGATATGCAAGGATTTGCGTCGAGCTGCAGCTGCATTCTTTGGAGGTATCACCGTAGTAGCCGCAGGGGCACGGGTTCATTGTAGCAACGAGCATAAAATCGGCCGGATAGCCGACGCGGCCATTGGCGCGAGAGAGGGCGATCTTTTTATCTTCAAGTGGTTGACGCAAGGTTTCAAGAGTGGCTCGGGGGTACTCGGGCATTTCATCGAGAAAGAGGACGCCAAGGTGGGCCAAGCTGATTTCGCCAGGCTTAGGTTTATTGCCACCTCCGGTAATAGCGATCCGACTTGCCGTGTGGTGCGGTGCTCGGAAGGGGCGCTTTTCGAGAATTTCCCCGTCAATTTCTCCGGCAATACTGTGAAGTTTTGTTGTGGCAATCTGCTCGGCTGGCGTGAGGGGCGGGAGCAGGTTGACGAGTGTTTTAGCAAGCATGGTTTTACCAGCGCCAGGAGGTCCGTTAAAGAGGATGTTATGACGCCCGGCTGTCGCAATGATAAGTGCTCGCTTGGCTTGCTCCTGCCCGTGAATGTCATCAAGGAGGGGTGAGGTGAACTGAACGGCGCGCGGCGCGGCGGCCGTCTTGAGGGTGGGGGTTAGACTTACCTCTCCCTTGAGATGGAGAAAGAGCTCCTTAAGAGAGGTGACGCCAATGACCTCGATGCCCTCAATCAGGCAGGCTTGCTCGGCATTGGCGGCCGGAACGTAGACGCGGGGATAATGAGCGTCACGGGCAGCTTCGGCGATATTAATAGAGCCTTTAATCGGCCGCAGTGTACCATCTAGGGCGAGTTCGCCAGCAAAGACGGCATGATCTACTTCTTGCTGTCGAAGCTGGCCGCTGACAACCAGGATTGATAGCGCAATAGGGAGGTCAAAGTGGGCACCGTCTTTTGGGAGTTCAGCGGGGGCAAGGTTGACGGTGATTTTCTTGGTAGGGAACTCAAGGAGGGAATTGGTAATAGCGCTACGGACGCGCTCTTTAGCTTCGTCGATTGATTTATTGCCCATGCCAACAATTTGGATGCTGGGAAGGCCCTTTTTGGCGTCACTTTCAACTTCGATGATTGCACCATCAAATCCTACGGGAGCTACAGATGTAATTTTTGCCACCATAATTTAATCTATATTTAAGCATAAGTCTTTTTTGACCGCAAGCTATGCTATACTAAAGGTACAGGTTGGGGCTGACTATAGCTTTCGACGAGAGGACATTAACAGGTTATTTTGCAAGTCGACTTTACACGATACGTATATTTTTAATTGCAAACTTTGTTGCTAAAGCAAAAGATGCAGTGAAGAGTGCTTTCACTCCTAACTTCGCTTTTGCGCCAATCGCAGCCTAATCGCTCGATCATCATTTGCCAGTAGGTGACATAACGGTAAATGGTGTTATATACATGTCACTTACCAAAGCTTGTGCGCAGTGGTGCAGCTGAGGGACAGTTTTCCACGCGACACTGGAATCATTTATGTTTGTTTTCTAGATTCTAGCGTCGTAACAATTCAAGACAAACTATGCTTGTAGACGAATAGCCAGTTACCTTTCGGACCGGGGGGCAGTTCCCCGCAGCTCCACCAATGAAATAATAAAAACCGCCCTTCAGAGGGCGGTTTTAGTATATAGGGTGTTAACGAGATAAAGAAAAACAACCACCTGCGAGTAGTGGTTGTTTTAAGATGTGGAGTTTTTGAGTTCTTGTTTATTTTTGGCCTCTGTATAATTTTTTTATTCAGAAGCTACCCCTATAATATGACGACATAGCGCTTGTGTCAATAAAAATCGTAATTATATTTTGGTAAAAAATACTACGTGTGGAAAAGCCTATATATGGTGTCTATTCTTGAGATTTGCAGCCCAGATTGTCTATTTGCATATCGCGTAGGTTGTGGAAGCGCCCCCTAGGCAGTGTCTGGAAAGAATAGTATAATAATAACAACCTAAATGGGGGATTCGTGTATATGTATAACGGCAAGCAATCGGACTTTGATAGCTCGTCTCACAATGCATCAACAGCGCCACCAAAGTCTTATAATTTACTTCTCAAGCTAAGTCGGGCAATGGGGGCAGCGGCAACGCGTTCATATGTAGAGGTGAGGCATTTATTAGCAAAAGAGATTGTCGTTTCGCCGTCGGAGCGCTTCTTAGCGGGGATGCCCCGGTTGACTCTTGTCGAACCTAAGGTGAAGCCAAAGGAGGAGACACATACGCCGAGTCGGATGGAGCGATTGCGACATCCCTTATCGAGTGTTGGTCGCGGTCAGGACGAGGTGGCCTCGATGAAGGCTCAAGAGGTGAGCCGAGGAAATACCCAAATTGACTCAGTTGCGAATCTAAAGAAAGTCGTAGCTCAGGCGCACGAGGTGCTTGCGAGCGCTAATACGGTTTTTCCATTGACACTGTTTCCTGACACGGTTTTTGTAGATCGGACGAAGATTACAATCATTCGTAGAAACTTTTTTTGGTCGTCTGACGTGATGAGTATTCGTATTGAGGATGTTTTGAACGTATCGGCCTCGGTCGGGCCATTATTCGGGTCGCTGACTATTGCAAGCCGTGTCATGAGTACGACGGACCATTTCCAAATTAATCATTTTTGGCGAAATGACGCTGCGCATTTAAAGCATATTATTCAGGGTTATGTGATTGCACAACATAATAATATCGACACGGCACACCTAACAAAAGATGAATTAATTGATACGTTACGCGAGCTTGGTCATGATTCTGGTGCGTAAAATATACTTATTTACAACATTGTAAATAAGTATATTTATTATAAATAACAGATACAATCATTATTGTTGTAAATATTATATACAATTTATACATCATGTATTATTGACATAAGCACGATCGCGTGCTAATATGAACATAAGCTTTTACGAAACACAAAAAGCAAAAAACACATTAACAATTCACCCTGACTAAATCCTTTCGGACGGATAGTCGATAGCGGCACGCAACCGGTAAAAAATATATGTATGCATCTTGCACTCATCGCACCTTTATTACCCCTTGTTTGTTGGCGCTATCGCTGCTCTGTCAGAAATGACAACGCAGTCAAAGTCGGCAGGTAAAGTACCGACACATCTAGTTAATCATTGGTATTGCTACAGCTATAGTAGTGTGACTACTAGATGTGTCGTGGAAATTCTCCGCAAATTGACATATGCTCCTTCGGGAGCGGTCAGATGCCACGAGCGATAGGTCGTTCAACGGTGCACGCGCCCTTCATTTAATTTTTAGCGGCGGATGTAGCAACCGGAACATTTTTGGCCTATCTCTCTGGCTCCATGAAACTCGGCCTTGGCCGAGACTTTTCTTTTTAGTGCTATAGTAAGAGTATGTTAAGCAAGGCTCTTGTCGTGGTGGGTGTTATTTCAGCGGTATTGCTGATAGTGATTTTAAATACAACAACGCCAGATAGTGCTGGCGCAACAGGAGTGCTAGGGGTGTTTATAGTAGGTTATTTGTTAGTGCTCTCAGCGCTGACTTTTTTGCTTTTTGGTATCTCTAAGGCTGTAACGCGTGTCACGAATACGATAACTGTTCAAAAACCGGTAGAGTCGTTGAGTTTACGACGAGCTTATTACTATTCAACAGTCATTGCCTTTGCGCCAGTAATTATTGTCAGCATGCAATCTGTTGGTGGGGTTGGCGTGTATGAGCTTGGTCTCATTATTTTGCTCGTAGCAATTGGTTGTCTGTATGTCACAAAAAGGACCACATAAATCACTGCTTGATTTAACGTGTTTATGCTATAATTACAGATATGAATCCGGAACTTCCTGCGCCACAGTTCAATCCCGAACAAGCTCCTGTCCAGTACGAACAAGGACAGGAGTACGGCCAGGGGCTGCCTAATCCGGAGCGCACCGGTGAGCGCTCGCCTGAGTATGAGCAGAATATGCGATCGGTTGATCGTTCACCAATGCCGATACCTCCGCCAGTTGTTCCAGCGCCGGTCCCCGCGCCAGTGGTGCCAGCGCCATCGGTCGTTCCACCGCAGAGCGACGATAATCCGGTACTCGCCGCTGATGACGATTTGATCGAGAAAGAGTGGGTCGATAAGGCAAAGAAGATTATTCTTGAGACGAAGAATGACCCGTATCGCCGCGAACAGGAAGTAAGTCGGCTGCAGGCTGATTATTTGCGTAAACGTTATGGAAAGGAACTGGGTGTCTCTGACTAAGGTCATGAGATGGAGGAAGATCTAATGGCGGGAGTGTTTGTTACCTTATTTGTTGCCATTTGTGTCGGCGCTGCAGCGCTGTTTATTGTCTTTACTCAATATAAGAAAACGCTACGCGAGGCGAAGAACTACGAACGCGGTCTCAAGATGGTGCCGCTGTTTATTCATTTACCGCCAGCGAGCGAGGATATTGAAAAGGGCGGTCGTGATGAGCGTGACCTCACTGACGAGGTGTTGTCAGAAGCGCAGGTAATGTATAACATTATCGCCAGCACGGCAACGAAAGGGTTTAAGAATAAGATCTATGGGCAACGTCACATTTCGTTTGAGATTGTCGCAAAAGGCGGTCTGGTTCATTACTACGCGGTCGTGCCAATGGTGCTCGTCGAAGTTATTAAACAAGCTATTGCTGCGGCATATCCAGCAGCGCGACTAGAAGAGGTTAGTGAGCATAATATTTTTAGTCAAGCTGGCAAGATGAGTGGCGTGATTGGTGGTGAATTTACGCTGAAGAAAAGTTTCGTATATCCAATTGCGACCTATCAAGAGACAAAGCGAGATGCGTCGCGTGCACTGCTTAACGCTTTGTCGGCGGCAACGCGCGAAGACGGCGTTGCGATCCAGTTTCTAATGCGGCCAGCACGAGAAGGGTGGGTGCGTTCGTCAATTGATGCTGCGAAAAAGATTAAAGACGATAAGGGTAAAGCTAAAGGGCTGGGTGTTAGTGGTGCGAAGGGTATGGCTGAATTGCTCTGGAAACCACCGGAAGCTGGCGAAAGTAAGCCTGAAAGCAAGCAGCTGACATCCCTAGAAGAAGATTCAGTCAAGGCGATTGAGGAAAAAACACGCTATCCGGGTTACGAAGTGTTGGTGCGCGTGGTCGTGTCGTCAAACACCACTGAGCATTCGCAGGGGCTTCTCAAAAACATCGTTGCCGCCTTTTCGTTGTTTGATTCACCTAGTAATAACGGGTTTAAGTTTACGATTGCTCGCGACGTCGAGGAGCTGGTGACCGCTTTTATCTTTCGCTTTTTTCCGCAAAGTATTAATGCAAACATTCTAAACAGTATTGAGCTGGCCACACTTTTCCATCTGCCAAACCAAAACAGTATTCCAACATCAAAAGTTCAGCGTCAGATGAGCAAACAAGTGGACGGCCCAACCGATTTGATGGACGAAGGTTTGCTGCTGGGCGTCAATGAATTCCGCGGGACGAAGAAAGAGATTCGACTGAGCCAAAATGACCGTCGCCGTCATACTTATGTGATTGGTCAAACAGGAACCGGTAAATCGGTCTTGCAGGAAAATCTTGCCTTGCAGGATATGCTCGATGGTCGTGGTTTTGCCTTTATTGACCCGCACGGCGATTCGGTTGAGTCGTTGCTTGCTAATGTACCAAAAGAGCGAGTTGAAGACATCATTTACTTTAACCCAAGCGACCTTGATAATCCGATTGGACTCAATCTGTTCGAATGGGATACAGAAGATCAAAAAGACTTCTTGGTACAGGAATCGATTTCGATGCTCTATAGTCTGTACGACCCAGGCCATACCGGCATTGTTGGGCCACGCATGGAGCATATCTTCCGTAACTGTGCGCTGCTGTTGATGTCAGATCCGGCTGGGGGCACATTTATCGATATTCCAAAGCTGTTGGTTGACGACGAGTTTATGAAGTCAAAGTTGAAATATGTCACCGATCGCAACGTGCTTGATTTCTGGACGAAGGAATATCCAGCGTCGCAACGCTCTAATGAATCAGGTGAAGTGACCAGTTGGGTCGTCAGCAAGTTCGGACCGTTCCTTTCAAATACCATGATGCGCAACATCATGGGGCAGACTAAGAGCGGTTTTAATATGCGCGACATTATGGACAATAATAAAATTCTGCTCGTTAACTTGTCAAAGGGTAAGATGGGTGAGCTAAATTCAAAGCTGATTGGTATGATTTTTGTGATGAAGTTCCAGGCCGCAGCGATGGCTCGTGCGGATATCGCTGAAGCTGACCGTAAGGACTTTTGTTTGTTCGTCGACGAGTTCCAGAACTTTGCTACAGAAAGTTTTGAATCAATCTTATCCGAGGCGCGAAAGTACCGCTTGAACTTGGTGCTTGGTAATCAGTTTATGACTCAGCTGACGGATAAGATTCGCGAAGCAATTATTGGTAACGTCGGAACGGTGATTAGTGGCCGTATTGGCGTGACTGATGCTGAGCTGATGGTGAAAAAGTTTGCGCCAGCCTTCGACGCCGAGGATTTAACGAAGCTGCCAAACTATCAGTCGATTACATCGGTGATGATCAATAATGTGCCATCGGCGCCGTTTAGTATGTCATTTGTGCCGCCAATGTGTAAAAAGAATCCACAATTATCAGACGCGATGAAGCGTCTGTCGGCAACAAAATATGGTCAGAGCCGCGCTAATGTTGAGAAAGATATTTTCACTCGCCTAGAGCCCCCAAAGCCAAAAATGCCCGCACCGCAGGCTAGCACCGCACCAAAGGGCGGGTCTGGGAGTGGCTCTTTCTTGGATGACTGGTTAGCGAAGCGACAGCAAATGAAAACCCCACCGCAAGGTCAGGTGTCGCGGCCAGTCGCTACTGCGCCAGTTGGTCCGGTGCGTCCAATCGCGCCGCCACCAGTGCCGCCTTCGACGCCGCTAAGTCCTCCAGTGCCTGCTGCTACGTCAGGACTCCCGTCGCAACAACCTCCGAAAGTAATGGCACCACAGCCATCACCGCAGTCGATTGCTTCAACGGGACCATCAGTCGCTGTAGCTGTCCCGGCGCCGCAAATTACATCCCAGCCAGCGCCTAGTGTGTCCAGCGTAGCCACTCCTCCTGTCGCGCCAGCAGAGCAACAGGTGCCAGAAGAAAACCGCACTGAGGTGAGCGTGCGGCTTCGATAGAGCGGTAAGGTGCCTATTTACTAAACAGGTAGAAGTGGCGGAGTGCGACTATGAGTTGCTCTTGCCGCTCATAAGAACGCGAAGATAATCGTACATCAATCCTAGTATCCACCCGAGAATGCCAGCGCCAAGAGTTTCAAAGCCAGAGAGGGTGTAGCCATAGTTTTTGGCAATTAGGTAGAGGGCGGTGACTGTCAAAAAAGCAAAGATACTGGCGGCAAGGAGCGCATTTGGACGGGCGACGGTTGCGCCGAGAAAGTCGCTAGTCTTTTCAACTGCCTTGTTATGAATAAATTTACTGAACGCGCGACTGCTGGGTGTCATATCGGCCTGGATGTGGTGCATATGACTGTGAAAGCTGGCTTCGCGTTGCTTTTTGCTAATTGGTCCACGGCGTTCAGCGGGTGACGCTTCGCGTTGCACGGGCGTTGTTTGCTTTTCCTTAGCGGCTTGCTGTGCTTCCGCCAGGGCTTCTTTTGCAGTGTCTTTTACCTCGGTGGCATGCTTTGCCTCGGCGCGCTCGAGCTTGTCTCGGAGCGCTTCACGACGCTCGAGGTTGATTGCCTCTAGCTCTTCGGGTGACGAAGTGTGCTCGGGCGTTTTATGTAATGCTTCTGGATTGCTCATAATGTTATTCCCACCTCATTATCTCTTTAAATTGTACCAGTGTTTAGACTGTGGCGTATTAGACGAATTTCTTTTTTCATTTGCCGAGTACGAACATAGAAGTAAACGACGAGGGTAACAAAGATTGCTGAAATCACGAGGTTGATAGCGATACTGGTTGGCGGTAGTTCGCTAATAATACCCTCTAGTCCTTTTAATGACGGGCATTCAACGGGAATGCGTACGGTCGTACCAAACGAGGTTGCCATGACGCAGTCGTATGAATTGCCATTGCTTGTGCCGGTTGCGGTTGCTGGAATATCGGCAAGCAGTTGCACGACAAAGGTTCGCTGCTCGGTTGCGCCCGGGGCGAGCGTAGTTGCTGGCCAGAGGAGCTGCTTGGTCTCGCTGTCAATTGAGCCGCCTCCAGCATCAATTAATGTTGCATATTCGAGTGCGTCACTTAGATGCACATTAAATGTTGTTGCAGCAGCGCGATTACTCGTATTTTTCGC
Source organism: Candidatus Saccharimonadota bacterium (assembly GCA_032153715.1). Lineage (GTDB taxonomy): Bacteria > Patescibacteriota > Saccharimonadia > Saccharimonadales > Saccharimonadaceae > SEAL01. The sequence goes on from JALDYR010000002.1 coordinate 335,715, forward strand.
CGTAATCGTGTAGGTGATTTTGTCAAAGGCTCGGGCAGGTGACTGGGTGGCGTCGGCCGTGTCTTTGGTGACATTGGCGGTAATCAATGATCGAACAACCGGATTGTTATCAGTAAGGGGGGTGATAGTCGACGGCTTGCCTTGTGTTGCAAGTCCGGCACTACTTTTAATGACAGCAAACCAGCCGAGTTTTGCGGAAGTGCCAATATACGCTTGATATGTCTTGCCGTGCTCTTTTGCGGGAGCACGCGTATCGGCAAGCGCGAGCGGGCTGCTGTAGCGAATTCCTTTGCCGCCGGTACTGCGATTATACGAGAAGCTGATTTCACCTTGATCTTCAGTGTACTGAGCGTAGCGGGTTACGGCATAGAGGCCATCTTGTGAGTTAATAACACCAGGCGCCGTCGCGGCAATTTCTTCACGCGTCACGCCAGCCGTGGTATAAATATCCTTAATATCTTCACTATTCTTGTCATAGCGTGCCAGGAAGTCGTCAATATTTTGCACGCCGCCACGAATCAAATCTTGCTCACTCGAAGCGTTCGCTGACTCTGGGGGAGAAAAAACTGCAAGCGACTGCACAAGGAGTGCTAGTACGGTAAAGACAATCGTTAGTTGGCGTGTCACCTCTTCTTTCCGTAGGCGGCGTGCGTAAAATCCAACCTGTGTAATAAGTGCAGGGCTGAATGACAGATTTGAGATAAGCTTCCGAAACATGATTTTGGTTTTTTATTTTTGTAACCTCTTGTGGTTTAGAATAGCATAAGAATTGTGTTCAATGCAATGGCCTTGAGTGAATACAAATAGTTCGATATAATAGGCATAAAGTAAATAGCTGAACAGCGTAAATAGTGAGGGAATAATGGCTAAACAAACAAATGACGGCTCTTATGATGGGTCGCAGATTCAAGTACTTGAGGGACTTGAGCCGGTTCGTAAGCGTCCTGGTATGTACATTGGTAGCACTGGCTACGATGGTGTCCATCATTTAATTAAGGAAATTGCCGATAACTCTATTGACGAGGCTATTGCCGGCCACGCAACTCGCGTTGATGTCACCATTCTTGAGGATGGTGGTATTACTATTAGCGACGATGGCCGCGGTATTCCAGTGGATAAGCATCCAAAAACCGGCCTGAGTACGCTTGAAACCGTCCTGACCGTACTTCATGCCGGCGGTAAGTTCGGCGGTGGCGGCTATAAAGTGTCATCAGGTCTCCACGGCGTTGGTTCCAGTGTCGTGAATGCTTTGTCGAAGCATATGATCGCTGAAGTGGTTAATAATAAAGGCGAGCTGTACCGCATCGAGTTTGAACGCGGCGGTGTAAAAGTTCCATTTAAGAAGGTCGGCAAAACTGATCGCCCTAACGGCACAACGATTACGTTTTATCCAGATGAAACTATTTTTAAAGAGACGGTTACATTTGACTACAAGTGGGTGGTTGATTATCTGCGGCACCAGGCGTACCTGACAAAAGGTATTTATGTCGCGGTTCGTGACGAACGCACTAAAGAACGTGCGGCGTTTTACTTTGAAGGTGGCATCCAAAGCTACGTCAAGCACTTAAATATCGGCAAAGATGTCGTTAGCGACAGTGTCTTTTATGTTGAAAAACAAGTCGAAGACTCAATGGTCGAAGTGGCGGTTCAGTATAACGAAACCTTTGTCGAGCTCGTGAAGCCATTTGCGAACAACGTTTTGACACCCGATGGCGGTACGCACATCGTTGGATTCCGCTCGGCGCTCACGCGCGTTATCAACGAGTATGCGCGCAAAAGCAGCCTCCTGAAGGAAAAGGAAGATAACCTAACTGGTGAAGATATTCGCGAAGGCCTAACGGCAATTATTTTGGTTAAGTTACCTGATCCACAATTCGAGGGCCAAACCAAGAACAAGCTTGGTAATCCTGAGGTGCGTCGCTACGTCGAGCAGGTGATGAACGAGTATTTCTCCTACTACCTTGATGAAAATCCAAATGTTGCCAAGAAAATTGTTGGCAAGGCGCTACTTGCTGCCCGTGCCCGCAAGGCTGCTCGTGCTGCCCGCGACAATGTTATCCGTAAGGGGGCGCTTGATGGACTAAGTCTGCCAGGTAAATTGTCTGACTGTAGTAGTAAGAACCCGGCCGACTCAGAGATTTACATTGTCGAGGGAGACTCTGCGGGTGGATCAGCTAAATCAGGTCGCGATAGTAAGACGCAAGCGATTTTGCCGCTTCGTGGTAAAGTTCTCAACGTCGAACGCGCTCGCTTGGATCGAATGCTTAATAATAACGAAATCGTTAGCTTGATTAAGGCGCTAGGTGTTGGAATTGGCGATCAATTTGACCTTAACGGGCTTCGCTATCACCGTATTATTATTATGACCGATGCCGATGTCGACGGTAGTCACATCTCAACACTGCTCTTAACATTCCTATTCCGCTACATGAAAGAGGTAATTGACGGTGGTCACGTCTACTTGGCGAAACCACCACTCTTCCTGTTGAAGGCGGCGGGTAATAAGCGCTGGTATGCGTATAGCGATGAAGAACGTGATGATATCATTCGCCAACTCACCGAAGAACGAAGAGCTCGCGGGACGGCTATTGACCCGACTGATTCACTTTTGAAGCAAGCTGGTTTGAATGATGTTCAGCGTTATAAGGGTCTTGGCGAAATGGATGCTGAACAACTTTGGGATACAACAATGAACCCAGAAAATCGTGTCTTGGTTCAAGTAAAAGTGGATGACGCCGAAAAAGCTGACGCGATTTTCACAAAGCTTATGGGTGACGAAGTTCAGCTACGTAAGAGCTTTATTCAGACCCGCGCAAAAGATGTTAACCTCGAGGAATTGGATGTTTAATGATGGACAACGATGATAAAAATACACCACTAGAAGGCGAAGTTGTCGCACCAGTTCAGACACACTCAAAGGTACTAGAGAATCGTACTGTTGAAGATGTGATGGAAGATAGCTTCCTGCGCTATTCAATGAGCGTGATTATTGACCGTGCTTTGCCAGATGTTCGTGACGGTATGAAGCCGGTACATCGTCGTATTTTGTACACGATGGGCGAACAAGGTTTGCGTCCGGGCGGTAAATTTGCCAAGTCAGCGCGTATTGCCGGTGAAGTAATGGGTAAATATCACCCACACGGTGACAGTTCGATTTACGATTCAATGGTGCGTTTGGCTCAAGACTGGGTAATGCGTTACCCGCTCGTCAATGGCCAGGGTAACTTCGGTTCAATGGATGGCGACCCAGCCGCAGCTAGTCGTTATACTGAGGCTCGTCTTGGACGAGCTGGCAACGAAATGCTGAACGACCTTGATAAAGAAACGGTTGATTTTCGCGATAACTACGACGGTTCCGAGCAAGAGCCTGTTGTTTTGCCGGCGAAACTACCAAACTTGCTGCTCAACGGTCAGATTGGTATTGCTGTTGGTATGGCGACGAACATCCCGCCTCATAACCTTGGTGAGTTAGTTGATGCTACGATTGAGTTGATTGACAACAAAGAGGCGACAATTGACGACCTGTTGAAGCATGTAAAGGGCCCTGATTTCCCTACAGGTGCGATTGTCTACGGTGGTGCGCCAATGAAGCAGGCCTATCAAACTGGTCGCGGTAGCGTGACAATTCGTGCGGTTGCAAATATTGAAGAGACTAAAAAGGGTCGCCATCAGATTGTCGTGACGGAGATGCCGTATGCTGTCAATAAAGCTACGTTGATTGAAAAGATTGCTGAACTCGTAAAAGATAAGAAGCTAACGACCATTAGTGATCTTCGTGACGAAAGTGCTCGCGGTAAAGTCCGAGTAGTTATCGAACTCAAGAAAGACGCGTATCCAAAGAAAGTACTAAACCAGCTCTTTAAGATGACGTCACTTCAGACGAGCTTCCACTTTAATATGCTGGCGTTGATTGACGGTATTCAGCCTCGTATTCTTGGACTTCAGGAAATTCTCAGCGAATTCTTAAAGCATCGTCAGGTTGTCGTGCGCCGCCGGACGGAATACGAACTGCGTAAAGCTAAAGAGCGCGCACATATTCTCGAAGGCTACAAGATTGCCCTTGATCATATTGATGAGGTTATTAAGACGATCCGTGCCAGTAAGACAAGCGAAGAGGCCGAAAAGAACTTGATTGAGAAGTTCAAGCTGAGCGAAATTCAAGCTAAGGCAATTCTAGCGATGCAACTCCGTCGCTTAACAGGTCTTGAGCGCGAAGCAATTGAAAATGAATTGAAGGAATTGCTTGCACTCATCGCAAAATTAGAAGCAATTTTGGCAGACGAGGAAGAGATTCTTAAGATCGTTAAGACTGAGCTGCTTGAAATGAAAGAGAAGTATGGTGACGAGCGACGCTCGCAGCTGATTAATCACGAACTCGGTAAGTTTAGTGATGAGGAATTGATTCCAGAAGAAGACAGTGTGATTTTGTTAACGACAGAGAATTATATCAAACGAACACTCCTGAGTGAATATCGCCGCCAAAACCGTGGTGGCAAGGGAAAACGCGGCATGTCGACAAAGGAAGAAGACGTGATTGATCAATTGGTCCCAGCAAGTACGCATGACTATCTCTTATTCTTTACGAACCGCGGTCGTATTTTCCGCTTGAAGGCGTATGAAGTTCCAGCGGCAAGCTTGCAGGCAAAGGGTGTTGCTGCGGTGAACTTACTACAGATGCAGCCGGAAGAGAAGATCACCTCTATTATTCGTCATGAAAAAGATGCGAAAGATGACGGCTACCTCTTTATGGCAACCATCAAGGGCACGATTAAGAAGACGCCACTGAAGGATTATGCGAACATTCGTACAAATGGGTTGATTGCAATCAAGCTTGATGATGGCGATGAGCTTCGCTGGATCCAAAAGACGACAGGCGAGAATGATGTTATCATCTCGACGTCCGCCGGTCAGGCAATTCGTTTCAACGAAAAGGACGCTCGTCCAATGGGTCGTGCCGCTCGCGGTGTACGCGGAGTGCGTCTCCGACCAAATGACAGTGTTGTCGGTATGGATATTGTTTCCGATGATGGACGCAGCCTGTTGGTTATCAGCCAGAATGGCTACGGTAAAGCAACAAAGGTGACAAACTTCCCAAGTCATAAACGTGGCGGGGTTGGCATCAAGGCGGCGGTCGTGACGGCAAAAACTGGTCCAATCATTGCCGTCCGCACCCTGGAGGCGGATGCAAGCGAAGTACTACTTATCTCGAATAAAGGACAAGCGATTCGCGTTGCATTGAAGGATATTCCGACACTCGGTCGTACGACGCAAGGTGTTCGTATCATGCGCATGGGTGAGGGTGACAAGGTGTCATCACTTGGCCTGATGCCTGAACAAGCACAAGTTGAAGAAGAGGTAGAGGAGTAAACGATGCTGTCCCCTTACATTATTGCGATTATTGCCGCTTGGCTTACCGCACAAGGGGGGAAGTATCTCCTGGTTTCATTGAAAACGCGCAGTCTGAATGGACTGCGCTACTTCTATCTATCAGGGGATATGCCCAGTGCGCATACTGCCACGGTGATTTCCCTCGTAACAGTCATTGCTCTTATAGATGGTGTACAGAGCGGTTTATTCGGCCTGGCGGTCCTCTTTGCAGGGATTACTATGTACGACGCTATTATGGTGCGTCGTTCAACAGGGGAGCAGGGTATAGCGATTCAGTCTCTTATTAAAGAGCTAAAAAGTGCTATCCTTGTACCCCGTGCCGCCAAGGGTCACCGCCCTGTAGAAGTGCTTGTTGGAGCGGGTTTGGGTGTGCTTGTTGGGGCAGTTGTATTTTTAGCGACAAGATAATTTAAAAATACCCTTGACCATCACCCTAATCGTGCGGTATGCTAAGTATCAGTCTGGTCGCCGGCATGAAGCCAAGAGCGAAACAAGAGCTGTGGAGTTCTAACAGATGATTAATTGAACTTTGACAATTTAGTTGTGCAATATCATCGTCAGTTTATATGAGTTTAGATGGTCAATTTATTGATACATCTTTTTATGGAGAGTTTGATCCTGGCTCAGGATGAATGCTGGCGGCGTGCCTAACACATGCAAGTCGAGCGGTAACAGGAGTAGTTTACTACTTGCTGACGAGCGGCGGACGGCTGAGTAACGCGTGGGAATATGCCCCAAAGTGAGGAATAACTGCCCGAAAGGGTAGCTAATACCGCATATGATCTTCGGATTAAAGGATTTATCCGCTTTGGGAGTAGCCCGCGTACGATTAGATAGTTGGTGAGGTAAAGGCTCACCAAGTCGACGATCGTTAGCTGGTCTGAGAGGATGACCAGCCAGACTGGAACTGAGACACGGTCCAGACTCCTACGGGAGGCAGCAGTGAGGAATCTTCCACAATGGGCGAAAGCCTGATGGAGCAACGCCGCGTGCAGGATGAAGGCCTTCGGGTTGTAAACTGCTTTTATAAGTGAAGAATATGACGGTAACTTATGAATAAGCACCGGCTAACTACGTGCCAGCAGCCGCGGTCATACGTAGGGTGCAAGCATTATCCGGAGTGACTGGGCGTAAAGAGTTGCGTAGGTGGTTAGTAAAGTGAATAGTGAAATCTGGCGGCTCAACCGTACAGGCTATTATTCAAACTCACTAACTCGAGAATGGTAGAGGTAACTGGAATTTCTTGTGTAGGAGTGAAATCCGTAGATATAAGAAGGAACACCAATGGCGTAGGCAGGTTACTGGACCATTTCTGACACTGAGGCACGAAAGCGTGGGGAGCGAACCGGATTAGATACCCGGGTAGTCCACGCCGTAAACGATGGATACTAGCTGTTGGAGGTATCGACCCCTTCAGTAGCGAAGCTAACGCGTTAAGTATCCCGCCTGTGGAGTACGGTCGCAAGACTAAAACATAAAGGAATTGACGGGGATCAGCACAAGCGGTGGATTATGTTCTTTAATTCGATGATAACCGATGAACCTTACCAGGGTTTGACATCCTTGGAATTACTGTGAAAGCAGTGAGTGCTTTATTGAGCCAAGTGACAGGTGTTGCATGGCCGTCGTCAGCTCGTGTCGTGAGATGTTTGGTTAAGTCCATCAACGAGCGCAACCCTTGTGAATAGTTGTATTTTTCTATTCAGACTGCCCTAGTAATAGGGAGGAAGGAGGGGATGATGTCAGGTCAGTATTACCCTTACACCCTGGGCTAGAAACATAATACAATGGTTAGTACAATGCGCAGCAAAGCCGCGAGGTGGAGCAAATCGCATCAAAGCTAATCTCAGTTCGGATAAGAGGCTGAAACTCGCCTCTTTGAAGTTGGAATCGCTAGTAATCGCAGATCAGCAAGCTGCGGTGAATACGTCACTGATCTTGTACACACCGCCCGTCAAACCATGAAAGTCACCAACACCCGAAGTCCGATTCGTCGGCCTAAGGTGGGGGGGATGATTGGGGTTAAGTCGTAACAAGGTATCCGTACCGGAAGGTGCGGATGGATTACCTCCTTTCTAGGGAGAGTTATGCCAGAGAAACGAGTAATCTTTCTCTGAAGCTAGGTCGGTCTTGTTATTATGATGAGCTTACATAATAACGTTTGTTCCTTCGGGAACAAGACTAAGTTCAAAAAAATGTATAACCCGACGTTTGATGTTGCACAACTAAATTACCAAAGTAAAAAGACCTCCGATATTTGGAGGTCTTTTTGATATTTTGAAATAGGTACGTTAACGTATATTTATAATAAAATACCCCCTCATGAATGAGGGGGTATTTTGCGTGTTTGTGTACTAGCCGTTGGTAAGGCCGCCAAAGAGGAGCCCGAAGAACCATGCAAGAAACACCGTGTGAATATTGACCATAAAGACAAGGCCGGCAATGACGGTAATCAGGGCGGCGAGCTTGTATTTCTCGTAACTGCCCATGCCGCCACCGAAATTATCAGCAACCCACATATGGTATTTCATGAATAGACCGCCGGCAACCGTGACCATTAGGCCAACGACGAACCACGCTGTGCTAAATTCGTATTCCATGTCGCTTATTATAACGGAGCTCAAGAAAATAACCTAGGATGAATTTACCCCTTGATACTTCGGCTCAACTACGCTAAAATATATAAAGTTCGCGCATGCGTATGGGGCAATAGCTCAGTTGGCTAGAGCACCTGCTTTGCAAGCAGGGGGTCCGGGGTTCGAGTCCCCGTTGCTCCACCAGAGTATCCGCCCAAATAAGTTTGGACTGGTACTCTGGTAACCATACCGGATGGTGCGCGAATGTTATGGGGTGGACTGGGCTTTTGTCCAGGACACTCCACCAAAGTACTTTTATAGTAAATTGATTCATCTTGCGGGCGCTTAGCTCAGTTGGCTAGAGCACTTCGTTTACACCGAAGGGGTCGGGGGTTCGAGCCCCTCAGCGCCCACCATGAATTGATTATAGAAAAACACCACGTACTCGTGGGCGATTAGCTCAGCTGGTTAGAGCGCGTCACTGATAATGACGAGGTCGGAGGTTCAAGTCCCTCATCGCCCACCACTATGTGGTGTTTTTTTATTTCTCGAGCAATGATAATTGATTTATTTATACAATTATGGTATAATAAATATGAATCATGAACAAGGAATATTATTCATCAACGGCGGACAGTCATGAGGCTACAGCCACGGCTGATGGGGTTAGTGAATATATTCTTGATAGTTCTGAAGACCTTGAGATTGATCTCGGAGTTGCTAGGCTGGAGCGAGATTGTGATCCGCAGTTGGATTGGCCCGAAAGCGACCCGGCAGGGCACATTAGTGATGAGGGGTATAATCGCCGTTTGAACTACAGATTGACTCGTGTCGGTTACTTACTGGATGCTGTGCGGCTGCATATTGAAGATGAAGCTGCGGCACAGGAGTGGCTTTCTCTGAAGCGGGCAGTTCAGGATACTAAATTGCAGTCTAATATATATGCAAAGATAGACCCGGTGATTGAGCTTGAGGCTTTCGTGTATGATTTCACTAAGTCCTTTAATGTAACGGAAAGTGACTACATAGCTGTTCAGTAGCGGTAATTTACAGAGGTGAAGCTGTTGATACGGGGAATAATCTAATGTGAGTAGAAAATTACAAGAAAAGGCTTGCAAAAAGAAGAGTCATGGACTATAGTTATTAGAAGTTAAGCGAACGTTCGAAAGAACCTCTGGCGGTGTGAAATTACAGACAAATCGGATTGCGCCGAATGTCACAAAAAAGACAACACCAAACCCCTAGACAAGCGAGTGTCCAGGTGGTAGGATAAGAAAGCTGATTTGAGAGCAGATAGAAGATCATCAGGGTGATGAATTCGATTGTGTTCTCAAGTTGTGAGTACGCAGGATGTTTAACAATTTGGATGTAAGAAAATTTTTTAAAGATTGACGGCAGTAGTTGTTATTTAGCAATTACTAGTTAAGTCAATGCATAAAAAGGTACTCAAGGGCACACAATGGATGCCTAGACGTATATTACCGAAGAAGGACGTGGAAGGCTGCGAAAAGTCTTGGGGAGCTGTCATCAAGCTTTGATCCAGGAATATCCGAATGGGGAAACCCAGCTAGAGTCATGTCTAGTTACTTCTACCTGAATATATAGGGTAGATAGAGGGAACCGCCTGAACTGAAACATCTTAGTAGGGCGAGGAAGAGAAAATAAATAATGATTCCGGGAGTAGTGGCGAGCGAAACTGGAAGAGCCCAAACCTTACAAGTTTTTGCCTGGTAATTTATTACCGGACAAATAAGTTGATAGACGAATACTTATAAGGGGTTGTGATATAACACGAGACCAAGTCAGAGTGCTGAAATTTATTTCAGTAATCTGATTTGCGATAACACTCTATCAGGTGTTAGTAAGGTAAGAAATCGGCGTGGTTAGCAGAATAATTTGAATGATTAACCAAAGGACGTGAAAGTCGTGTACGCGAAAACGACGCTGACCTTATACGTGTTTTATCGAGTAGGGCGGGGCACGAGAAACCCTGTCTGAATCCGGCTGGACCACCAGCCAAGGCTAAATATAATATACGATCGATAGTGAACTAGTACAGCGATGGAAAGGTGAAAAGAACCCCGGGAGGGGAGTGAAATAGATCCTGAAATTGTGTGCCTACAAGGAGTCGGAGCTGGAATTTATTCTGGTGACGGCGTGCTTTTTGTAGAACGATCCAGCGAGTTAATTTCTAGTGCAAGGTTAAGTCAAGTGACGGAGCCACAGTGAAAGCGAGCCTGAATAGGGCGAATAAGTACTAGGGATTAGACCCGAAACCGGGTGACCTAACCATGGGCAGGTTGAAGCTACTGTAACAGGTAGTGAAGGACCGAACCGTCGTACGCAGCAAAGTGCTCGGATGACCTGTGGTTAGCGGTGAAATGCCAATCGAACTCGGAGATAGCTGGTTCTCCTCGAAATAGCTTTAGGGCTAGCGTCGCGTAATTCGCATTTGGGGGTAGAGCTCTGTAAAGGACTGGGGCTGGCAACGGTACCCACCCTTAACAAACTACGAATACCAAATGTTTTTATCGCGGCAGTTAGAACGTCGGGGCTAAGCTCGGCGCTCGAAAGGGAAACAGCCCAGACCATCGTCTAAGGTCCCTAAATATATACTCAGTGGGAAACAAGGTGAGATTTCTTAAACAGCTAGGATGTTGGCTTAGAAGCAGCCATTCATTTAAAGAGTGCGTAACAGCTCACTAGTCAAGAGATCTTGCGTGGAAAATGTAACGGGGCTAAAGTATATTACCGAAGACATGGATGCATAATTTATTATGCGTGGTAGAGGAGCGTTCCTATCTGCAGTGAAGTTCAACTGGAAAGTTGGGTGGAGCGTTAGGAAGTGAGAATGCTGGAATGAGTAACCATAAGATAGGTGAGAATCCTGTCGGCCGTAAGAGCAAGGTTTCCTGAGCCATGGTAATCATCTCAGGGTTAGTCGGGCCTAAGCCGAGGCGCATAGCGTAGGCGATGGACATCAGGTTAATATTCCTGAACCGGTTATAATTTGTACACTGTTCACGGTGAAGTAGTCGAAGCGGATTCATGGTATGTATCCGTCCAACCTAGCGGGAACGCAAAGGGAGTGAAAGCTGGTCTTCGGACTAGCGATTTTGATCAAAGCACTGGCTAGAAAAGCAGATGTACGTTAGGTTATAGCCGCCCGTACCGCAAACCAACACAGGTGCTCGAGTCGAGTAGACTCAGGCTTACGAGAGAACCTTCGCTAAGGAACTCGGCAATACAGCGACCGTAACTTCGGGATAAGGTCTGCCCCC